>JAJKHX010000150.1 GCA_021154785.1 Nocardiopsis sp. | reverse complement strand
CGTGGTGCCCAAGGGGGTCCTGCCCGAGCACGCCGCCTTCTCCACCGTGGGCGCCATCGCCATGCACGGGGTGCGCCGGGCCGAGGTCCAGCTCGGCGACACGGCCTGCGTCATCGGTCTCGGGCTGGTCGGCCAGCTGGTGGTACGGCTCCTGGTCGCCTCGGGGGTCCGGGTCACCGGCCTGGACGTGCTCGAGGAGCGGTGCCGGGCGGCCGAGAAAGCCGGCGCCGACCTGTGCGCTCCGCCCACCGACGAGGGCATCGACGCGGTCCAGCAGGCGCTGGGCGAGATATCGGGCGGCCGCGGCGCCGACCACCTGTTCCTGGCCGCGGGCGGGTCGTCCAACGGGCCGGTCGAAGCCGCCGCCCGGCTGGCCCGGGACCGGGCGCACGTCGTCGACATCGGCAAGACCCGCCTGGACCTGCCGTGGAACGCCTACTACGACAAGGAACTCGACGTCCGGTTCTCCCGGTCCTACGGCCCCGGGCGCTACGACGACCGCTACGAGCTCGACGGCATCGACTACCCGGCGGGTTACGTGCGGTGGACCGAGCGCCGCAACCTGGAGTGCTTCCTCGACCTCATCGCGCGCAAGGAGATCGAGGTCGAGACCCTCATCTCCGGCCGGTACCCGCTGGATCAGGCGTCCACCGTTTACGCCGACATGGCCTCGGGCTCGGTGAACGCGGTGGGCGTGCTGCTCGAGTACCCCGCACCCGCCGAGGAAGACCGGCCGCGGGAGATCAGCCGGGTCGTCTCGAGTCCGGCGCCCGCCGCCCGCAGTGGCACCTCGGGGCGGCTGGCGATCGGCTTCATCGGCGCCGGCAACTACGCGTCCTCGATGCTGCTGCCGAATCTGGCCAAGCAGGACAACGCCTACCTGTCACACGTCGCGACCACGCGGTCTCTGTCCGCGGTCAACGCTCAGCGCCGCTTCGGGTTCACGACCGCGTCCACGACCGCGGAGGCGGTACTTGACGACGCGTCGCTGGACGCCATCTTCATCGTGACCCGGCATCATACGCACGCGGACATGGTCTGCCGGGCGCTGGAGACAGGGAAGGCCGTTTTCGTCGAGAAACCGCTCGCGCTGACCGAGAGCGATCTCGAGCGGGTCATCGACGTCATCGCGAAGACCGGCAACGACCGGCTCATGGTGGGCTTCAACCGCCGGTTCTCGCCCCTGCTCGCCAAGATGGCATCCGAGTTCGGCCAGCCGCGCAACGCCACCGCTCGCTACCTGGTGAACGCGGGATCGCTGGCCGCTGACAGCTGGTACACCAACGAAGAGCTGGAAGGCTCGCGGTTCACCGGCGAAGGCGGGCACTTCATCGACACGCTGAGCTGGTGGGCGGGCAGCCTGCCCGCGGAGGTCTACGCGATCAGCGGCCCGGAAAAGGGCGATGTGCACGCCACGCTGCGCTTCCAGAACGGCTCGACCGGCACGATCAGCTACATCACCGGCGGCAACTCGCGCTATCCGAAGGAGACGCTCGATGCCGCGGGCGCGGGGCGCAGCGCCCGGCTGGACAACTTCAGGACGGCGACGGTCTGGAACGGGCGGAAGCAGAACACCATGAAGGCCCGGGGCGGCCCGGACAAGGGCCAGCAGGCCGAACTGGCGAAGTTCGTCGAGGCCTGCCTCACCGGCGGGCCGATGCCGATTTCGGCCGAGTCGCTGGTGGCCACGACCAGGGCCACGATCGCGGTCGGCGAGAGCCTGCTGAGCAGCCGCCCGGAGCGGGTGTGAGCGGTTCCCCGGTGTCCCGCCTCGGCTGGTACGCACGCCGGATAGCCCGGATGTCGCCCGCCGAGATGGCCTGGCGGGCCCGTGATCAGGCGGTCCAGGCGGCCTGGACGCGACGGCAGGTCCGAGATGTCCAGGCCCTGGCCGGGCCGCCGTCTCCCGGCGTGCCCCGGTTCAGCTCGGTGCTGCCCGCGGGTGCCGCCGCGCAGGTACCCGGGCAAGCCCGGGCGGCCCTGCTCGACGCCGCGGGCCGGCTGATGAAGGGCGAGTGGGAGGTACTGGGCGTGACCAGGACCGACCTGGTCCAGCCCGACTGGTTCACCGACCCGGTGACCGGGCGGCGCTCCGATCCCGGCCGCTACAGCTTCCGGGTCGACCACCGCTCGCAGGAGCAGACCGGCAACATCAAGCAGGTCTGGGAGATCTCCCGGCTGCAGCACCTCACGCTGCTGGCCACCGCCTGGTACCTGACCCGGGAGGACGATTACGCCGAACGGGTGGCGAGCCAGCTCCGCTCCTGGTTCCGGGAGAACCCCTTCCTGTCCGGCGTGCACTGGACCAGCGGCATCGAGCTCGGCATCCGGCTGATCAGCCTGGCCTGGATCCGCCGCCTGCTCGACGACTGGCCCGGCGTGACGGGCCTGTTCGAGGACGACCGCCTGGCGGTCCGGCAGATCCGGTGGCACCAGCAGTACCTGGCCACGTTCCGGAGCCGGGGCTCGTCGTCCAACAACCATGTCATCGCCGAGGCGGCCGGGCAGCTCGCGGCCAGCTGCGCGTTCGGCTGGTTTCCGGAGAGCGAGCGGTGGCGGCGTACCGCCGCCGCGCTGCTCGAGCGCGAGCTGGTCCATAACACCTTCCCCTCCGGCGTCGGCCGGGAGCTCGCCGCGGATTACCAGGCCTTTGTGGCCGAGCTCGGGTTCCTGGCCGCGGTCGAGGCCGGTGCCAGCGGGCACCCGGTGGGCGCGGTCACGTGGGAGCGGCTGACCGCGCTGGCGGACAGCGCGGCGGCCCTGGTCGACGAGCGATCGCAGCCGCCGCGCCAGGGTGACTCCGACGAAGGCCGGGGGCTGCTGCTCGATGCTCCGGTGCCCAACCGCTGGCCGGCCGTCTTCGCGCTGGGCGAGGCGCTCGTCGGCCGCCTCGACTGGTGGCCGCCGTCACCGGCCGGGGTCGAGAGCACACTCGCGGGCGCCCTGGCGTCCGGTACCCCGGACATCCCGGGTCGGCCCGCGCGGCGGCCCGATCGCTTCGCCGACGCCGGGATCACCCTGCTGCGCTCGGACCCCGCCGAGGGGCCCGAGATCTGGTGCCGGTGCGACGGCGGCCCGCACGGATTCCTCAGCATCGCCGCCCATGCCCATGCCGATGCCCTGTCGGTCGAGGTCCGTTACGGCGGTGTCGACATCCTCGCCGACCCGGGCACCTACTGCTACCACGGGGACCCGCCGTGGCGGTCATACTTCCGCTCGACGATCGCCCACAACACGGTGGAGCTGGCCGGCCACAACTCCTCGACCGAGGGCGGTCCCTTCCTGTGGGTCCGGCACGCCCGGGCCACGGAGATCGAGGCGGCCGACGGGGGCGAGACGGCCAGCTGGACGGCTGAGCACGATGGTTACGCCTCGCTCGACCCGGCGGCAACCCATCGCCGGTCGGTCCGGCTCGACCGGGTCAAGCGGTATCTCGAGATCGAGGACGAGATCAGGGGCGGCCATCATGACCTGCGCCTGGCCTTCCACTGCGGCCCCGAGGTCGAGGCGGAACTCGACGGGTCCCTCGCGGTCCTGCGCTGGCCGCAGCCCGGGCCCCACGGGCCGGCGGCCGGCCGCGGGCGCCTCGAGCTTCCGGCGCAGCTGCGATGGAGCCTGCACCGCGGTGAAACCGACCCTATCCTCGGCTGGTACGCCGTCGGCCTGGGGCGGCGAGTCCCGGCGTTTACGCTGGTCGGCCGCGGGCACAGCCGCCCGGGGGAACTTCTCAGGACCAGGCTCATGTTCACTGGCGAGACAGCGTTGCCGACACTGGACACGTCGGTACACGCCCTATCATGGGACCCATCCGCGCCACCGGGGGAGCATACGCACGGGAACCGAGCGGAGACCACATGAGCGAGCAAGGGCTCAACCTCAGGCGGTCCCTGCATATCGCGTGGCGATACAAGATCATCGTCGCCATCATGGCGGCCTTCGGCTTCCTCCTCGGGGCCGGGTACGCCTCAATCCACCCGTCGATGCTGAGCGCCAAGACCCTGGTCGTGCTGCCGCAGAACACGCCGAACATGGCCACGGAGGTCGTGGTCGCGGGCAGCGACCCGGTCCTGAACAGCGCGATACAGAGCCTTCCGGCCGGTACGACGCTCGCCAAGCTGCGCACCACCGTGCAGGTCAAGAGCGTGACGTCCACGGTCCTGTCCTTCACCGCGAAGGCGCGGACCGCGGCCGCGGCCGAGGCCACCGCCAACGCCGTCGCCGCCAGCTACCTCGCCTACGTCGGCTCCTCCACGAGCCCGGTCGGCCATGTGGCGGGCCGCGTCCTGGCTCCGGCGGTCAGCGCGACCGGCTCGTCGCCGATCGCTCACCTGCTCAGCACGGGGCTGATCCTCGCGATCGCCGGCCTGGTGATCGGCGTCATCGTGGTGCTCGCCACTCGCCGCCGGGATCGCACGCTACGTGAGCGTGACGAGATAGCGAATTCCATCGGCGTGCCTGTCCTGGCCGCGCTGCCCGTCGACCATCCGTCCGATCCGGCCGGCTGGGTGAAACTTCTCGATGACTACAAGCCGGACGCCGTGGGCGCCTGGCATTTGCGCCAGGTGCTGCAGTACCTTCGCGTATCCGCGCCCAGCGCGAGGCAAGTAAACGGCAACGGCCTGGGCGGCCCGCACTCGCTCAGCGTCATCTCGCTGTCCTCCGACAAGGGGGCGCTCGCCCTCGGTCCGCAGCTCGCCGTATTCGCCGCTTCCCTGGATATCCCCACCACGCTGGTCATCGGCCCGCCCGGCGACGTGAATACCGCGGCTGCCCTGAGGACCGCGTGCGCCGTCCCGTCGCCCGCCGCGTCGCGGCGGCAGGCCAACCTCCGGGTCAGCGTCGCCGAGGAGGGGGACCTCGACGGCAGGCCGAAGGGCAGGCTGACCATCCTCGTGACCGTGCTGGACAGCCGGGCACCGAAGATGCCGGAAACGACGCACACCGATGCGGCGGTGCTGGCCGTCTCGGCCGGTGCCGCCACCGCCGAGCAGCTCGCCCGGGCGGCCGTGAGCGCCGCCGTCGACGGCCGGGATGTCGTCGGCATCCTGGTGGCCGACCCGGAACGCACCGACCGCTCGACCGGCCGGGTCCCGCGGCTCGTCCAGCCCGCCCGCCGGAAGATGCCCACCCGCCTCAACGGCTTCAGTACGGAAATCAGACGGTGAACGATCCAGATCAGACAGTGATCCTGCCCGTTGTCCCTGACGCGGGCCTCGCTAGCACGGGATTCTCGGACCCGGGGTTTGCTGACCCGGGACTGCGGGAGCAGCTATGGGCGTATGACAACACCCCGGAGCCCCGGGAGAACCTCGCCGAAGAGCGTCCCGTTGACGAGGTGACCGGGGGATTCGTCAACCTGGGCTTCATCCGGGCCGCGATACGGCGCAGCCTGCGGTTCTGCGTCGCGGCCGGGTTGATCGGGCTCATCGCCGGCTGCGCTCTCTACGTGAAGTTCCCGCCCGCGGCCCAGGCATCCACCTCGGTCTACATCACCAACAACCCGAACCAGGACGCGGTATCGGCCATGCTCACGAACGTGACGCTGGCGGAGAGCCGCCCCGTGGCCCAGGCCGTCATCGACAAGCTGGGACTGGACCAGACTCCGGCCAGCTTCCAGGCCGCCTCTACCGCCTCGGTCGTTACCAACCAGGTCCTTCTCCTCACGGCCAATGCGCCGACCAGCGCCGAGGCCATCGCGCGAGCCCAGGCCCTGGCCTCGGCGTTTCTCCAGTTCCGCGCGCAGATGCTGGAACAGCAGCAGCGGCAAGTGGAGAATGCGCTGACGGCCCAGGTCAATAAGGCGCAGCAGAACCTGGACGCCATCACCAGGCAGATCACCGCGCTGTCGGCGCAGCCCGAGACGCCGGAACGGCAGAACAAGCTCAGCATCCTGGAGGGCAACCGCACCAAGGCGGAGAACTCGGTCGCCGCGATGCGGCAGACGGCGACCGACAACCAGGTGAGCAGCCAGGCGACCACGGCGACCATGGTCCAGGGCAGCCAGGTACTGAACGTGGCCACCGCGGATCATCACTCCCGCCTGAAGGGCGCCCTGGAGTACGTGGCCGCGGCGCTCCTGGCCGGCCTCGCGATCGGCGTGGGCATCGTCGTCGTGCGTGCCATCGTGTCGGACCGCCTGCGCCGGCGTGACGACGTGGCGGACGTGCTCGGCGTCCCGGTCCGGCTCAGCGTCGGCGCCCTGAGGTCACCGCGCTGGCGGCCGGGACTCCCGGGCCGGGCTAACGTCCGGCGGCGCGAGGCGCAGCGCCTGGGCGCGTACCTGCGCAATGCCGTACCCAGGGACACGGCGAACCCGGCGGCGCTGGCGATCGTGGCCGTGGACAACGCCGCGGAAGTGGCCCCGTCTCTCGTCGCCCTGGCCCGGTCCTACGCCAGGGAAGGCAAGACCGTCGTGCTCGCCGACATGTCTCCCGGCGCCCCGGCGGCCCGGCTTCTCGGGGTCCGGGGACCGGGGGTCCGCGAGGTGGCCTCCCAGGACGTGAAACTGACCGTGGCGGTCGGTGCTCCCGATGACATCGCGCCCGTCGGCCCGCTGCGCCGCGGCAGCCGGCCGCCTCAGCTCGCCCAGCCCAGCCCAGAACTCGACGCCGCCTCCAAATCAGCCGACTACCTGCTGAGCCTGGTGATCCTCGACCCCGCGCTCGGCGGCGACTGGCTGACCACCTGGGCGTCCGACGTGGTGGTGACGGTGACCGCCGGCCAGTCGTCGGCGACCAGGATCCTGGCCGTCGGCGACATGGTCCGGCTCGCGGACACGAAAACGGCCACCGCGGTGCTGATCCGGGCGGACAAGACGGATGAGACGCTGGGCCTGCCGGCGACCCGGCACCAGGACCCGGCTGGCGCCATCTCGAAGGACACGGGCTCATGACCTCGTCGGTCGACGACCGCACGACCAGCAGCGAACCGCCGACCACGACGTTCCAGAGGATCTCGGCGCCTCCGGTGACCAAGAGGCCGCCGGTTCCTCCGGTAACCAGGCGAACCGTGGTGTCCCCGGTGGTCGCGCGCACTCTGCGCATCCCCGCCACCGAGGCGGTCCGCGAGCGGTCGGTGCGGTTCAGGATCGGCCTCACCTGGGCACTGCTCGTCCTCAACGTGCTGACGTTCTATCCGCATACGTGGAGCGGGCAGCCGCTGATCCTGCCCATCCCGTCCATCATCGGCAAGGCGATCACGCAGGGCGCCCTGCCGGCCGCGCTGGTGATGGCGATGATCGTGAACCGCCGGCTGATCGTCAAGCCGAGCATCTTCCTGGCCCTGATCAGCCTGCTCGTCCTCGAGGCCTTCGTCAACGCCCTTCAGGCCAGGCATTTCGGCACCATCTACCGCAGCTTCCGGCTCGGCGGGTTCATTTTCACGCTCTGGCTGCTGTCCCCGTGGTGGGGCCGCCGGGACCTGCTGCTCGTCCGGAGCCACGTCATCACCACGACGGTGGTGCTCGGCTTCACGATTCTCGGCCTCGTCGTCTCCCCGTCCCGGGCCCTCGGCGGGGGCAGGCTCGGCGGCGCGTTCTGGCCCACGCCGCCGCCTCAGGTAGCCGAGTTCGCCGCCGTCACGCTCGGGCTCGTGGTCGTCATGTGGCTGGCCGCCCGGTTCAGCGGCTGGGGCACGCTGTTCGTGACCGGCATCGCCGTGCTGATCCTCTACCTGTCGCATACCAGGACGGCCATTCTCGCGATGGTGCTCGGCATCCTCGTGGCCGGCCTGAGCATGATCTCCAGCGAAGCCCGGGTGCGGAAGCTGTTCGCCTCGATCGGCATCATCGCCACGATCGTCGCCGTGACGCTGTCCGGCGTGGTGATGACCTGGCTGCTGCGCGGGGAAGGCACCCAGCAGCTGACCAGCCTCACCGGCCGGACGGCCACCTGGTCGGCGGTCGTCAACATCCCGCGCAACCTGTTCCAGGTGATCTTCGGCTTCGGCCTGTCGAACAAGTCGGTCAACGGCCTGCCGGTCGACAGCAACTGGCTGGCATCGTTCCTCGACCAGGGCGTATTCGGGGTCGTCGTCTCGGCCTCGGCGCTGCTGTTCGTGCTGATAACCGCGTACTTCACCCCGCGCGGGGTGAAGCGCTCCCTCGCCCTGTTCCTCGCCACCTACTGCCTGGTGGCCTCGTTCACCGAGACCAGTTTCAGTGACGCTTCCACCTACCTGCTCGAGCTGACCCTAGCGGCCTCGCTCCTAGCTACATCTGGCCTGAATAGGAGACAGGAATGAAGATCGTGCTCGTCCACAACCGTTACAGATCGGCCACGCCGAGCGGCGAGAACCGGGTGGTGGACCAGGAGGGCCAGGCTCTGCGGGATCACGGCCACGAGGTCATATCGTTCGAGCGGCATAGTGACGACATCGAGCAGTGGTCGGCGCCCCGGCGCGCGGCCGTGCCGACCCGGGTGATCTGGAGCCGGGAGGCCCGGCGAGGCCTAGCCGCCACGCTCGGCGAGCACAAGCCGGACCTCGTTCACATCCACAATACCTTCCCGCTGCTGAGCGCCGCGGTCCTGTACGCCTGCCGGGACGCGTCGGTCCCGGTCGTCACGACCATTCACAACTACAAGCTCGTCTGCGCCAGCGGAAACTTCTTCCGGGAAGGAGCCGTCTGCCACGAGTGCGAGCACGGCCTGCCCTGGCCCGCGCTCCGGCACGGGTGCTACCGGGGCTCGCGGGTCGCCACCGCTCCCGTGGCCCTGGCCATGACCGCGCACCGCCAGGCCTGGAAGTCGATGGTGGCGGCGTACATCTTCATCTCGGCCGCGCAGCGCGACTTGCTGAGCGGCCTGGGCCTGCCCGGGGACCGGGTCTTCGTCCGGCACAACCTGATCCCGAGCCGGACCGTGCCGGAAGCCAGGCGCCAGAACACCGTGGTCTACGCCGGCCGGCTTGACGAGGCCAAGGGGCTGCGCCTGCTCATGGCCGCCTGGGACCGGTACGCGGGCCGCACCGGGGATAGCGGGCTGCGCCTGGTCATCGTGGGCGCCGGGCCGCTGGAAACCGAGGTCGCCGCGTGGGCCGCCGAACGGCCGCGGGTCAGCGCCGTCGGGAAGGTCGACGCGCAACGGTGCGCCGAGTTCATGGCGACGGCGCGCGCGGTCCTGGTGCCCTCGACGTGGGAGGAGACCTTCGGCCTCGTCGCCATCGAGGCCATGGCGCTCGGCGTCCCACCGGTGGCGACGGACCACGGCTCGTTTCCCGAGCTCATAACCCCGGACTCGGACGGCGTCCTGTTCCGGGACGACGATCCCGCCGTGCTGGCCGCGGCGCTCACCGACATCGAGGAGCACCCAGAGCGCTACGAGACTTACGGCAAGCAAGCTCGGGTGACCTACGAGCAGCGTTTTGACCCGAACGGTAGTATCGAGCAGCTACTGAAAATCTACCGGTATGCGATCATGCATCCCACCAATGTTTCGTAGCCGAGAAGAGCGAGTAAGTCACGTGGCGTGTCCGGAAGCGGCCTGGAATAGCGGACTCACCTGGTGAGCTTCAACGAGGAGATGAAGTGAGCGAACCAGCCCGCCGGGACCACGCCGCGCGCCGCGATAACACGGTGGCGCAGCGTGCCTCGTCAACCGGGATGCGTGATGACCGACCTGAATTACGGGGACCCTCAGCCGCGCTGGTTCGGCATGAAGCGGCCGCAGCCCAAGATCGTCCTGCTGGCGTTCCTGGTCATGGACGTCATCGTGGCGGGCAGCCTGATCGCGGCCAACATGGCGAGCGGAGCCAATCCGGTGCAGGCCGGGCCGGCCGCGCAGGTACAGGTGAAAGCCGGCACGGGGCCCTTGTCGCCGCCCGCCCGGATATGCGGGAACGCCGCCGTCCTGGGCGCGGGCCCGTCGTCCGCGCCGGCCGGCGCGGTCTCGGTCCCCGCGGGCAGGAACGCCGGCGTCGACTTCAGCCGGGCGCACACCACCTACTGGTTCGCCCCGGGAGTGCACACCCTGGCGCGTGGCCAGTACACCCAGATAATCCCGGGCCACGGATCGACCTACGTCGGTGCTCCGGGCGCCATCCTGGACGGGCGCAAGGACAATCTCTATGCCTTCGGCGGTTCTGCCACCGGCGTGACCATCAGTTACCTGACGGTGCGGAACTTCGGCGGTGAAGGCGAGAACCAGGACCAGGGTGTCGTCAACGAGAACTCGATGCCGGGATGGACGATCGATCACTCGACGATCAAGGACAACGCCGGGGCCGGCGTCATGCTGGGCAGCCACAACACGCTCATCCATGACTGCATCGCCGACAACCAGCAGTACGGCTTCAACGCGTACTCGACGAGCGGCCCGGTCGGCCTGGTGCTGAAGAACAACGAGATCGCCGGTAATGACACGTACAACTGGGAGGCGCATTCTCCCGACTGCGGCTGCACCGGCGGCGGGAAGTTCTGGGACGTGAAGAACGCGGTTATCGAGAACAACTGGATACACGATAATCACAGTGTGGGGCTCTGGGCCGACACGAATAACAGGGGCTTCGAGCTCAAGAACAATTACATTTCCGGTAACTATGATTACGGCCTGATCTATGAGATCAGCTACAACGCGGTCATCGAGCAGAACACCTTCGTCCGCAACGGCCTGCACAACGGGCCGAAGAGCCGAGGCTTCCCGACCAGTGCGATCTACATCTCGGAATCGGGTTCTGACCACCGGGTCAAGGGAAACTTCAATAAAACCTTCCTGATCGCGAAGAACTCGTTCATCGACAACTGGGGTGGCGTCATCCTCTGGGAGAACGCCGACCGGTTCTGCAACTCACCGGCTAATACCAGTTCGGGAACCTGCACCCTCGCCAACCCGTCAGTCGCGACCATCAAGTCCTGTAATGCGACCAACATAAAACACCAGCCGTACCTCGGTGATTGCCGCTGGAAGACGCAAAATGTGCTGGTCGAAGGCAATGTGTTCAGTTTCAAGCCATCGAATATCGGGCCGAGCTGCACGCCGGCCAACGACTGCGGATTCCAGGGAGTATTCTCCGAGTACGGGACCTATCCGAACTGGAGCCCCTACCACAAGGCGGTGGTCGAGCAGCAGATCACCTACAACCAGAACAATCATTTCAGGGCGAACACCTATATCGGGCCATGGATATTCATGGTGTACGAGCAGGGGAACGTCGTGAACTGGTCGGAGTGGCAGGGCCAGCCCTACCGGCAGGACAAGGGGAGCACGCTCAGCACGGCGAACGGCTAGGTGCGACCCGGCCAGGCGTAGCCGGCCGGCGCCGGCCGGCCCCTACCGGGTCGCGTGTCCTACTGGAGCAGCTTCGCCGCGTCAGCCAGCGGCAGGGCACGCTGGTCCCGCTGCGACATGGTGGTCACCGGGAGGGGCCACGGGATGGCCAGTTCGGGGTCGTCGAACGCTATCGACACGTCTTCGGACGGGTCGTGCGGCCGGTCGATGCGATACGACACGTCAGCCGGGTCAGTCAGCGCCTGGAAACCATGCGCGCAGCCGGCCGGCACGTAGAGCGAGACCTGCTCGGCGTCACGGAGCTCGAAGCTTTCCCAGTTGCCGTAGGTAGGCGACATCGGGCGCAGGTCCACGATGACGTCGAAGATGCTTCCGTACGAGCATCGCACCAGCTTGGCCTCGCCGGCGCCACGGCGCACGTGCAGGCCGCGGACCACGCCGCGGACGGATCGGGAAAGGCTGTCCTGCGCGAAACCGGCTGGATCGATCCCCGCCTCCCGCGCGACCTCCGCGTCGAACGTGCGGGAGAAGAACCCGCGTTCGTCCGCGTGCGGAGTGGGCCGGAACAGCAAAGCCCCGGTTATGCGTGCGACCTCACTGACATTCATGCGATCCTGCCCGGCCGGTCCGGTAGGCCAGGCGCCCTCCCGGGGGTAATGCTAGCGCGCCGGGCCGCCGGGCAGCCCGGTGAATAATCACGTATCACATGGACCAGTTCAGCGCTCATATGACAAACCAGTGATCCGGGTCCGTACTGGCCGGGCGCCCAGGTCGTTGATGGGGCTCGCTGATCGGACAGGACGGACAGGAGATAACACATGACCTCGGTTCCCCGGCTGAGCATCGGGCTTCCGGTTTACAACGGCGAGGACTTCCTCGCCGAATCGCTCGACTCCCTGCTCGGGCAGACCTACGAGGACTTCGAGCTGATCATTTCGGACAACGCCTCGACCGACGGGACCGCGGACATCTGCCGCGGCTACGCGAAGCAAGACTCGCGGATCCGGTATATCCCGCAACCGCAGAACCTCGGATGCGCGCCGAATCACAACGTCCTGGTCGACCAGGCCAGGGGCGAGCTGTTCAAGTGGGTCGCCCACGACGACCTGTACGCGCGCGACCTGATCGAGCGCTGTATCGCGGCGCTCGACGAGTATCCGCAGGTCATCCTAGCCAACTGCTGGACCGCGATGATCGACAGCTCGCGCACCGTGACCAAGGCCGTCCGCTACACCCTGGACACGGAGTCTCCCAGGGCGCCCGAGCGGTTCCGCAGCATGCTGTTCGAGAAGGGCGGCGACGACGACGGCGGCGTCATCCGCATGGACGTGCTGCGCCGGATCCGCCCGTACGACAGCTACTACCACTCCGACCGGACCCTGGTCACCGAGATGGCGTTGCAGGGCCCGTTCTACCATGTTCCCGAATGGCTGTACTTCCGGCGGGATCACCCCGGTGCGTCGATCCGCGCGTTTACGACGGCGCGTACCAACTGCACGAACCTGGACCCCCGCCGGGCGGACCGGCTGCGCCACCCGGTGGTCCGCCTGCTGGGCGAATACGTCCTGGCGTACGTGACGATGATCCAGCGCGCGCCACTCTCGACGGCGGACAAGCGAGAGTGCTACCGGCACCTGGTCAGCTGGGCCACCAGCCGAGCCGTGCCCCGGGACGAAGAGGAAACGTCGGCCGTGCCGGATGCGGTCGTATCGGTCGAGAGCACGGTCGCCAGCGCCGGCCAGGGAGCGTAGATGAGCAAATTCGCTGCATCCGCAGAGCACACCGCAGCTGTCCGCCAGCTCATTCCTGGCGGTGCGCACACTTATGCCAGGGGGGAGGACCAGTACCCAGAAGGCATGGCGCCCGTGATCGAGCGCGGCGAGGGCTGCCGGGTCTGGGACATCGACGGCAACGAGTTCGCCGAATTCGGCAGCGGGCTGCGCGCCACCACCCTTGGCCACGGATTCGAGCCCGTGATCCGCGCCGTGCAGCGTTACCTGGCGGACGGGGTCGGTTTCGTCCGCCCGCACCGGCTCGAGCGCGAGGCGGCCGAGCGCCTGATTGACCTGATCCCCAGCGCCGAGATGGTGAAATTCGGCGTCAACGGCTCCGACACCACCACTGCGGCCGTCAAGCTGGCTCGCGCCTACACCGGCCGGGACATGGTGGCCGTCTGCCGGCAGCATCCGTTCTTCTCTACCGATGACTGGTTCATCGTCACAACCCCGATGTCGGCCGGCATTCCAGCAGCGGTCCGGCCGCTCACCGTGCAATTCTCCTACAACGACCTCGCCAGCCTGGCGAGCCTGTTCGATACCTATCCCGGTCAGATCGCCGCCGTGGTACTCGAGGCGGAGACTGGCGAGCCGCCGGCCGCCGGTTTCTTCGCCGGGCTGCGGCAGCTCTGCGACAAGAACGGGGCGCTACTCGTCCTGGACGAGATCATCACCGGTTTCCGTTGGCACGAGCGGGGCGCGCAGTACGTCTACTCGATCGAGCCCGACCTGTGCACCTTCGGCAAGGGCATGGCCAACGGATTCCCGTTGTCGGCCCTGGCGGGTCGCCGGGACGTGATGCGCCTGGGCGGGTATGCCGACGACGCCGATCGCGTGTTCCTGCTCTCCCTCACTGCCGGCGGGCAGCCGTGGGCGCTGGCAGCGATGCTGGCGGTCATCGACACCTACGAGCAGGAGGGCATCGCCGAGCAGCTTCACAGCACCGGCGCGGACCTGCGAGCGGGCGTCGAGGATGCGGTCGCCGCGGCCGGGCTGAGTGACTACTTCCAGGTGCGCGGGCGGGACTGCAATCTCGTCTACGTCGCCCGGGACGCGGACGGGCAGCCCAGCCAGGAGTTCCGCACCCTGGTGCTGCAGGAATTCCTGGAGCACGGCATCCTGGCGCCGTCGTTCGTGGTCAACGCCGCCCATGACCCCAAGGCCATCCGCCAGGTCATCGACGCCGTGGCCGAGCTGATGCCGGTCTACCGGCGAGCGCTCGACGACGGCGTGGGCACGGTGCTGCGGGGCCGGCCGGTCAGGCCGGCCATCAGGCGGCGCGGGTAGGCGCCGCCGGCCGGGGCGCGCTCCGGGCCGCCCCGGCCTCAGCAGCCCGGCTGCAGGACGAGCGTCTTGAACAGCGCTCCCCACTCGTAAGCGACCTGGTAGGGCACGTTGCTCAGCGGCAGCGGGGCGGTGACCACGTAGACCGAGCCGCTGAAGCAGCGTTTCATCCGGATGCGGGCGCGGGTGTCCTGCTCCCGGGTGGTGACCAGGACCACCGAGCGCCAGTGGTACCGCTGGGCCAGCCGGCCGGCGAACTGCGCCTCGCCCTGGGTGTTGCCCGGGTCGGGGTCAAAGCAGATCAGGCGCACGCCCGGGGTGGGCGAGGGGCACGGCCCGCCATAGCCCTGCCAGCCCTGCGAGACCACGAGCGTGCCGGCCCGGTGCTCGCGGGCCAGCCGCTGGGCCACCGGCAGGCGATCACCCGGGCCGGCCAGCAAGACGATGGCGCTGACCTGGGCGGGCATCCCCGCGGCGGGCCAGATGAACAGCCGGGCCGATACCACACCGAGCGCCACGACCAGTGCTGCCGCGGCCGCGAGTATGTGCCGCCGGCGGCGGGAGAGCCGGTGACGCCGGCTCACGCCGCCGGGAGGCTCCTGGATTCCGTTCCGCACCGAGCTTCCCGGTCCCATCCCCCGTCACGCGGCCCGCTCATCGCGGCGCCGCCACCTGCGAGCCTAACAAAGGCTCTGGGTGCCTTTCCAGGCCATGGCCCGGCGGGCGGATCCAGACCGGGTCCGGCGTGCCCTCCGCGAGCGGTCCGGCAACTCCATTAGGCTCCTAGGTGAGAACCCATGACCCGGACCGTGCCGGGCAGGCGACACACATACTTAGGCAAGGAGCCGGCGGTGGCCTCCATCGAAGCGATCTATGCCAGGCAGATCCTGGATTCCCGCGGTAACCCGACCCTCGAGGTCGAGGTAGCGCTGGACGACGGGACCGTGGCCAAGGCCGGCGTGCCGAGCGGTGCCTCGACCGGCGCGTTCGAAGCGGTCGAGCTCAGGGACGGCGGCTCGGAGTACGGCGGCAAGGGCGTGACGCGGGCCGCGCAAGGCGTCATCGACGAGATCCAGCCCGAGCTGCTCGGCCACGAGGCCGACGACCAGCGGCTGGTGGACCAGGCGCTGATCGACCTGGACCGGACGCCGGGCAAGTCGCGGCTGGGCGCGAACGCCCTCGTCGGCGTCAGCATGGCCGTGGCCCGGGCCGCGGCGGACTCCAGCGGCCTGCCGCTCTTCCGCTACCTGGGCGGGCCCAACGCGCACGTGCTGCCGGTCCCGCTGATGAACATCCTGAACGGCGGCGCGCACGCCGACAACAACGTGGACATCCAGGAGTTCATGATCACCCCGATCGGCGCGGCGACCTTCTCCGAGGCGCTGCGCTGGGGCGCCGAGGTATACCACGCGCTGAAGGCCGTGGTGAAGCAGCGCGGGCTCTCCACCGGCGTCGGCGACGAGGGCGGTTTCGCCCCCGACCTCGAGCACAACCGGGCCGCGCTCGACCTCATCGTGGACGCGATCGGCAAGGCCGGGTTCAACCCCGGGCAGGACGTCGCCCTGGCAATCGACGCGGCCGCCTCGGAGTTCTACGCCGACGGGGCCTATAACTTCGAGGGCCAGCCGCAGACGTCCACCGAGATGGCAGCCATCTACGCCGAATGGCTGGACGCCTACCCGATCGTGTCCATCGAGGACCCGCTGGCCGAAGAGGACTGGGCCGGCTGGCAGGAGCTGACGGCCTCAGTCGGTGACCGGCTGCAGGTGGTGGGCGATGACCTCTTCGTCACGAACTCGGAGCGGCTCCGCCGCGGTATCGAGGAGCGGTCGGCGAACTCGTTGCTGGTCAAGCTGAACCAGATCGGCACGGTCACCGAGACCCTGGACGCGGTGAGCCTGGCCCACCGGGCCGGTTTCACCTGCGTGATCAGCCACCGTTCGGGTGAGACCGACGACACCACGATCGCGGACCTGGCCGTCGCCACCAACTGCGGCCAGATCAAGACCGGCGCGCCCGCGCGCGGCGAGCGCGTCGCGAAGTACAACCAGCTGCTCAGGATCGAGGACCTGCTCGGCGACGCGGCGGTCTACGCGGGCGCGGGTGCCTTCCCCCGCTTCGCGGCGCGGACCAGCAAGGGCTGATGTCCCCGCCCGCCGCCGCACCCAAGACGACCCGGCTGACCGGCCGGGCTGCGGTGCTTGCGGTGGTGATCTGCGCGATCGCGCTGAGCCTCGCGTACCCGGTGCGTGAGTACGTGACTCAGCGCAAGCAGATCGATGCGCTGGTGGCCCACCAGCAGGTCCTGCTGAACCAGGTGAAGAACCTGGAACAGGAACAAGCCAGGCTCAACAACCCCGCTTACATCGAGCAGCTGGCCCGGCAGGAGCTCGACATGTGCTTCCCGCGCACGACGTGCTACATCGTGACGGGCGGCCAGCGGCAGGCCAGCACCGCCGCCCGCGCGGCCAAGGCCGGGCCGGCGCCCTGGTACGACAAGCTGTGGCAGTCGGTCCAGCAGGCGGACGCGAACCCGGAGGCCGCGACGAAGTGATAGCCGGACGGGACGAGGCGGTCATCGCCGCCCAGCTCGGCCGCGCGCCGCGCGGTCTGCTCGGCGTGGCCCACCGGTGCCCGTGCGGGCTCCCGGATGTGGCGAAGACGGCGCCGCGGCTGCCCGACGGCAGCCCGTTTCCCACGCTGTACTACCTGACCTGCCCGCGGGCGGCCGCGGCGGTCAGCAAGCTGGAGGCGGCCGGGCTGATGCGGGACATGACCGCGCGGCTGGCCGACGACGCGCTGCGGCACCGCTACCAGGCCGCCCACCGGGATTACGTCGCGCGAAGGGAAACCGCCGCGCGGGACGCGGGCGTCGAACCGCTGCCGGCCGGCACCCAGTCGGCCGGGGGGATGCCCGCCCGGGTCAAGTGCCTGCACGCGCTGGTCGCGCACGAGCTCGCCGCGGGCGAGGTAAACCCCTTCGGCCGGGAGGCGCTCGACGCCGTGGGCGCGTGGTGGCTGGCCGGCCCCTGCGTCCCGGGGGAAAGCGGTGCCTGCGAAGAAAACGGCGTCCCGGAAGAAACCGGCGGGCCGGAGGGAACCCCGTGACCAGCCGGGTGGCCGCGATCGACTGCGGGACGAACTCGCTGCGGCTGCTGCTGGCCGACGTTGACCCGGACCGTGCCGTGCTGACCGACGTGACCCGGCGGATGGAGATCGTCCGGCTTGGCCAGGGGGTGGACCAGACCGGGCGCCTGGCGCCGGAGGCGCTGACGCGGACCATTGCCGTGCTGCGCGACTACGCGGGCATCATCACCGACGCGGGCGCCCAGGCGGTGCGGATGGTGGCCACCAGCGCCACCCGGGACGCCAGCAACGCGGACGTCTTCGTCCGCATGGTCTCCGAGGTGCTCGGCGTCGCGCCCGAGGTTCTGACCGGGGATGAGGAGGCGGTGCTCTCGTTCACCGGGGCGACCGCCGAGCTCGCCGCCGGATCGGATCCGGGGCCGTTCCTGGTCGCCGATATCGGCGGCGGCTCGACCGAGTTCGTCCTCGGGCCGGCCGGGAAGCCGCCGGAGCACCAGCTGTCGGTCAACGTCGGCTGTGTCCGGATGACCGAACGTCACCTGCACAGCGACCCGCCGACCGAACACGAGGTGGCGGCGGCCAGCGCGGACATCGACGCGGCGCTGGACGCGGTGGCGGCCGCGGTCCCGGTGCGGCAGGCCCGCACGCTGGTCGGCCTGGCCGGCTCGGTCGCGACCGTCGCGGGCATCGCGCTGGGCCTGCCCCGCTACGACAGCAACCTGATCCACCACGCCCGGGTATCCGCGGCCGGCGTGCACGCCGTGGCCAGCGCGCTGCTAACCCAGACCCGGGCCGAGCGCGCCGCCATCGGGGTGATGCACCCCGGGCGCGTCGACGTGATCGGCGGTGGCGCGCTCATCCTCGACCGGCTCATGGAGCGGTTCGGTTTCGGCGCGGTGCTGGCCAGCGAACACGACATCCTCGACGGGATCGCCTGGTCGCTGGCCCGCCGCGGGCCGGGCTGAGGACGCGGTGAGCGCCGGGGAAGACCGCCCGGGACGGCTGGTGCCGCCGGGTGACTGGCCCGGTGACCCGGCGGGCCCCGATACGCCCGTGGCGGGCAGCGCGGCCGAGGTCGCCGGCCTGGCCGCCGGGGCGCCCACGCTGGCCGAGCTCATCGCGCGTCAGTCGGTCTGCCGGGCCTGCCCGCGCCTGGTCGCCTGGCGCGAAGAGGTGGCCGTGGTCCGGCGCCGCTCGTTTCGCGATGAGCTCTACTGGGGCCGCCCCATTCCCGGCTGGGGGCCGGCCCGGCCGAAGCTGCTGATCGTCGGCCTCGCACCCGCGGCGCACGGCGGAAACCGGACCGGCCGCATCTTCACTGGCGATCGCAGCGGAGATTTCCTTTTCGCGTCGCTTTACCGGTGCGGATGGGCGGAAAAGCCGACTAGCGTGACCATCGATGACGGCCAGCGCCTGATCGGCGCGCGGATGGCAGCCGTGGTTCGCTGCGCGCCGCCCGATAATAAACCCGAGCCGGCTGAACGGGACACGTGCGCGCCATGGCTGCAGGCCGAACTGGGCATGATCGCCACTGACCTGCGGGTTATCGTGTGCCTGGGCGGATTTGCCTGGCAGGCGATATGGCCGGTACTCGGCCGCTACGGATTCCCGCTGCCACGGCCCCGCCCGGCGTTCGGGCACGGCGTCGAGGTCCGGCTGGAGAACCCCCGGACGCAGGCCCCCCAAGTGCCGTACCCTCAGCCACAGAACCCCCAGACACCGGGCGAAGTGCTGCTCATCGGCTGTTATCACCCAAGCCAGCAGAACACGTTCACCGGCCGCGTCACGCCGGCGATGCTCGACGCCATTTTCACCCGCGCCCAGACCCTCGCCAACCCGGAAACGAACGACTCAGTTACTGAGAGCTAATGTCGATCTTGTAAATTATTACGCTCCGCAATTTGTATGCAGTAAACGCGGCGAGTGGCCAGATAATTGGCAAAGTCTTTTCCCGGACTGGTCCTTAGGCAATTGTGCCGGCGGTATTATGAATCCGCCCCCGTAGCCCAAGGGCAGAGGCCGGCCCCCTAAAAGGGTCCCCAGTGTCGGTTCGACTCCGACCGGGGGTACTTATTGACTACGCGCAACTCTCAATTGTCAACGCTGTCACAGCGGAAACATTAATATCGCGGATGAACGTGCAGCCAAACGTGCGAAACACTCATTGCGCGCCATGGGCAAAGTAAATGCCGTTAAATCCCGACATTTCAATGTGTATACCGTGGGCAATATG
>JAJKHX010000149.1 GCA_021154785.1 Nocardiopsis sp. | reverse complement strand
GGCCGCGGACACCTTGGCCGAGCCGTTGTTGAAGACCACCCAGTTGTCCGGGCCGGAGATCGTCTGATGGCCGCCGCTGGTGCCCGGGTAGGACGGCATGATCTGCATGCCGTACTTCGCGTTGGGGAAGACTGCCAGGTCCCACGGGCCGGTGACCAGCATCCCGAGCTTGCCCGAGTTGAACAGGTTGGTGTAGGCCGAGTCGCTCGGGTCCAGGTACATCGACTTGTCCGTGACGGCCATCGTCCGCAGCGTGTTCAGCGAGGCCAGCCCGGCGGCCGAGTTGAACGCCGCCTTCTTGTTGTCCGCGGTCAGCAGCTGGCCGCCGGCCTCCCACAGCAGTGGCTCCCAGTGCCATACGGTGTCCTCGGTGCCGGGGGTGACGTACGCGGTCCCGTACTGCTTGATGGCCGGGTTGGTCAGCTTCTTGGCGTCGGCCACGAAGTCCGACCAGGTCCAGCCCGGGCCGGGCGGCTGCAGGCCGGCCTTGGCGAACAGGGTCTTGTTGTAGACCACGGCCAGGTTGTCCACCAGCGCCGGGATGCCGATGACCTTGCCGTTGACGGTGGCCACGGCCCGCTCGCCGGTATAGAAGTCGTCCCAGTTCACCCCGGCCCGCCTGACCACCTGGCTGAGGTTCACCACCTGCGGGATCTGGGCCACGTTGGGCGCCCACGAGCCGTAGAGGTAGGCGATGTCGGGCGGGCTGCCGCCGCGCACCGCGGTCAGCACCTTCTGCAGCGTGTTGTCGCTGTTGACGTACAGGGTGTTCACCTTCTGGCCCGGATGGGTCGCCTCGTACTGCGAGACCAGGTGGGCGAAGGCCTTGGCCTCCACCTGGGTGTAGCCCTCCCAGACCTGGATCGTGGTGCCGCTGCCGCCAGACGACGACGTGCTGTCGGTGCCGCAGCCGGCCAGCACGGCCGCCCCGGTGAGCACGGCCAGCAGCCCGGCCAGGTGTGCCTTGGAAAACACTGCCATCCCGCACTCTCCGCTCGAAGATGCGTCACGTCACTGTGAATTGCTCAGTATTGTGCAGTCCGGCATCGGGCAAATGCAAGATCTTGCAAGAAAATGACCTCGATGGGACACTAACGAGCGTGACGATCACGGTGGCGTTCATCGGAGCAGGCAGCGTCGAGTTCACCCGGAACGTGGTGACGGACTTGTGCGGCTACCCCGAGTTCCGCGGCGACCTGCACTTCGCGCTGTACGACATCAGCGCCGAGCGGCTGGCGCACGCAGAGCGGCTGGCCCGCCGGATCTCCGGGCAGTCCGGGGCCGGGGCGACCGTGACCGCGACCACCGACCGGCGCACCGCGCTGGCCGGAGCCCGCTATGTCATCAACGAGGTGCAGGTCGGCGGGTACGCCGCCACCCGGGACGACTTCGACATCCCGGCCCGGTACGGGGTGCGCCAGACGATCGGGGACACGCTGGGCATCGGCGGGATCTTCCGCGGCCTGCGCACCATCCCGGTGACGGTGGCGCTGGCCAACGACATGGCCGAGATCTGCCCGGACGCCTACCTGCTCAGCTACAGCAACCCGATGGCCATGCTGCCCTGGGCGGTGTACGAGGGCAGCGCGTTCAGCCGGGTGTACGGCCTGTGCCACTCGGTCCGTGACACCCAGGCGTTCCTGACCGAGCTGACCGGCGCCGACCCGCAGCGGGTTCGCTTCACCACCGCGGGCTTCAACCACCAGGCCTTCGTGCTCCGCTTCGAGCAGGACGGCGAGTCCCTGTACCCCAGGCTGGCCGAGGTGATCGAATCCTCGCACGAGCTGCGGCGACGGGTCCGGGTCGAGATCTACCGCCGGTTCGGCTACTTCCCTACCGAGTCCAGCGAGCACTCGGCCGAGTACGTGCCCTGGTTCATGCGTCACGACGACCAGGTCGAGCGGTTCCGCATCTTCGTCGGCGACTACCTGGAGCGGTCAGAGGAGAACCTGCGCGAGCTGGAGTCGCTGCAGGCCCAGCTGGCCTCGGACGAGCCCCTGGACCTCGAGCCCACCAGCGAGCTGGCCTCGGAGTTCATCCACGCGCTGGAGACCGGGACCGAGCGCGAACTGCACGTGAACATCCGCAACGGCGGGCTGATCACCAGCCTGCCCGACGCGTGCTGCGTCGAGGTGCCCTGCCTGGTCGGGGCGGGCGGCCCCAAGCCGGTGCCGGTCGGCGCACTGCCGCCGCAGCTGGCCGCGCTGAACCGGACCTTCCTCAACGTGGTGGAGCTGACCGTGCGGGCGTCCCTCGACCAGTCCCGCGACCACGTCTATCAGGCCGCCCTCCTCGACCCGAACACGGCCGCCACCCTGACCACCGACCAGACGGTGGCGATGTGCGACGAGCTCTTCGAGGCGCACAAGGACCTGCTCCCTCCGGCCCTGCAGCTGCGATGAAAACCATCGCGGCGGCCGTCATCACGCTCGCGTCCCTCGTCACCGGCGTCTCCGCCACGGCCACCGCCAGCCCGGCGACCGCCAGCCCGGCCGCGCCGGCCGCACCCGCCGCGAGCACCGCGTCGCTCCCGGCCCCGGTGCACCACGGCACGCTGCGCGTCCCGGGCACCCCCCGGGACGGCGGGACGGTCACCGCTGCCGGCCTGAGCTGGCACGCGCCCCGGCTGCCGCGGGGGATGAGCCTGCTCAGCCTCGCGGTCGCCTACTCCTGGCAGAGCTGCGACGCGGTCGGCCGGCACTGCCGCTCCGGCGCGGACGCCACGGCCGCGCCGTTCGCCGCCCGCGCCTACGTCCCCGGCCAGGCTGAGGTCGGCCGGCGGCTGCGCGTCACCGAGACCGCCGCCGAAGTCATCGAGACCAAACGGGTGCCTTTCACCTTCCAGGTCATCCGCCGCTCGGTCGCCGCGCTCACCGCCCCGGTCCGCGCCTACCCCCGCCACCGGGCTCCCGCCACCGCGTTCGTCAACGGCACCCCCGAGCGGCACACCGCCTCGGCCCAGGAGAACTTCCAGGTCGCCGCGCCGCACGCCAACGCGGCCGACGGCCCGGTGACACAGCGGTACCGGGTCGACGCCGGCCCGTGGCGGGCCCTGCCGAAGAACCGAGTGTTCAATACCGGCAGCCTTGCCCCCGGGCCGCACCGGGTGGCCGTCCGCACCGCCAGCGGGGCCGGCGCCACCCGGATCAGCTACGGCTGGCAGGTCGACCCGCCCACGGCGCCGCTGCCCTGCCAATCACGGGGCCAGGGTGACTGCTGGTCCCCGCCGCACCTGGACCGTACCGGGCACCCGATGCGCTGGGACTGGCAGATCGGCCGGACCACCCCGCTGCAGCGCACCGGCCGCAACGCGGTGGACATCTACGACATCGACGGCTTCCTCACCACCGCGGCCCAGGTGAAAACCATCACGACCCGCTGGCAGGCGGCCACCCGGCCGCACCCCCAGGCGGTCTGTTACCTGGACCTGGCCTGGGAGGACTACCGCCCGGACAGCACCCCCGGGCAGAAGTTCCCGGCCGCCGCACTCGGCAGCATCTACTTCGGCTATCCCGAGGAACGCTGGGTCGACCTGCGCCAACTCGACGCGCTCAAGCCGATGCTGGCCGAACGCATCGGCATATGCGCGCGGAAGGGCTTCGGCGCGGTTGAGCTGGACGACATCGACAGCTTCGACCCGCCGTCCACCACCGGCTTCCATCTCACCCCGGGAGACCTGCAGAACTTCCTGGCTTACGCGTTCAACCTGATCCACGCCGACGGGATGGCCGGGCTGTGGAAGAACTCGCCGCTGCTGTCCTGGTGGGGACGCCAGTACGCGGACGGCGCGGTGGTCGAGGAGTGCTACTCCAGCCAGCAGTGCTTCGCCAGCCAGTTCAAGGGCAGCCGGCCGTACGGGATCACCTGCACGGCCCTGTCCGGCCCGGCTCCGTGCGGCTGGGATGACTTCACGGCGGCGGGGAAATGGGTCGGCGAGGCCGAGTATGCCGAGGACGGTTACGTCTGCAATCCGGGTCAGGTGTGCAAGGGGCCCCATTCGTTCGGTGCCTTCTGTCGCGCGGTGTATGCGGTGCCGCACGGTTTCGCGGCCGTCAAGTTCGATGTCGGCCTCGACGGCGCGCTCTTCCGCCCCTGTCCTACGGGATAGTCAGCGTCGGCCTGGGCGCTGGCATCGACAACCTCTTCGAGATACTGCCGGCTGACTGTCCGTACCTGGAGGGTTTTGCATAGTGACAACGGTCAATTAGATAGTAGTGTCGAGTATGAGGTGATGACATGCTCTCTAACGGGAACAGCTTCGGCAGCAGCGCCGCGTCGACCAGCGACGGGGAGGGAAACGAGAAGTCCATCCTCAGCAGCAAGTGGATGTTCCCCGGCGGCAGCGGCGGCGGGGTGCAGCAACTAGGTAACGCAAGGTAGGTCACGCAAGGGGACCGACGGCCGACCAACCTGGCTGTCGTCCAGTCCGGCAAGACCATGATCACGGGCAGAAACGACCGCATAGAGGCCAAAACTGCCCGCGATCATGAAGCCGGACCCATCAGTCGAAGCCGGACCCATCAGTCAGGGTGTCATGGCGGGTAGCATCCCTCGCAGGCGAGGGGTGAAGGAGACACGCTGATGGTGGTGGTGCTCGTCGGCTTCATGGGGGCCGGCAAGACCACGGTGGGGCACATCCTGGCCAGTCGGCTCGGCCTGCCGTTCGTAGACAGCGACGTGCTGATCGAGCAGCGCGAAGGCCGCGCCATCAGGGACATCTTTACCACCGAGGGCGAGCCCTGGTTCCGCCAGCTCGAGCACGACACGGTGGCCGGCCTGGTCCGCGGGCGCGAGGCGGTGATCGCCGTGGGCGGCGGCGCGGTGGAGCACCAGCGCACCCAGGCCGTGCTGCGTGACGCCCGGGTCGTGTACCTGCGGGTCAGCTACGACGAGGCCATGGCGCGAGTCCGGACCGACAAGTTCCGGCCCATGCTGGCCCGGCCTGATCTGGCCGAGGTGTACCAGCGGCGGCTGCCCGTCTACGAGGACGTGTCCGTGCTCACGGTCGATACCGACGGCCGGCCGTTCACCGCCATCGCCCGGGACGTGCTCGCCGGGCTCAGCCGGCTGCCCGTAGGGAGTGCTGATGGCCGGTAGCGTCAGCAATGCCGGTAACAAGGTGGCGGCCTCGCTGGCCCTGCCGGACACGCCCAGCTGCCTGGCCGAGCTGGAGCGGCTGGCTCCGCGGATCGGCCTGGCCGAGGTCCGCCTCGACCTGATGGGCAGCTTCGACGTCGGGAAGCTGGTGGCGGGCTCCCCGGTGCCGCTGGTCCTGACCTGCCGCCCGGAACGCGAGCGCGGCGGCTTCGCCGGCCCGGAGCCTGAGCGGCTGGCCGTTCTGCGCGCGGCCTGCGAGGCGGGGGCCGCCTACATCGACGTGGAAATGGACAGCCTGGACCAGGTGGCCGCCGGGGACGGCTCGCCCACCCGGATCATCGCCTCGCAGCACTGGTACGACACGATGCCGCCGGGCCTGTCCGGCCCGTACCTGCGCCTGCGCGACCGCTGCGACGTGGTGAAGCTGGTCGGCACGGCGCGCGAGCCCGCCGACGTGCTCCCGGTGCTCGGGCTGCTGGCCACCGCCACCACGCCCGTCATCGCCTTGGCGATGGGCGCCGCGGGCACCTGCACCCGGATCCTGGCCCCCGCCTTCCCGCACACCCTGCTGACCTACGGCTCGGCCGCCGCGGCCAGCCAGACCGCGCCGGGGCAGATCACCGTCGACGAGCTGACCGGCCGCTACGGCCTCGGCGCGGTCGGCTCGGCCACCGCGGTGTACCTCCACATCACCTCGTCCGACCAGCACGACCAGGCCGTCCTCGAGGCCCAGGAGAAAGCCCCCCGGGGCGCCGAGCTGCACGTGAGCCTGCGGACGAGCGCCGGCGACGCCCTGGTGCTGGCGGCCAGGGTCGCGGACATCCTGCCCGGAGTCACCGTGCAGGTCGAGCGTTAAGGCCCGGCCTCGCGAGCTGAAGCCGGCTGTCGTGGGCGGGCACCGGAGCCCGTTCGGTCCCTAGCTGATTTTGAGCGGGAGCGCGCGCGGTCCGCGGATCTGGCCGGTCGACCACCGCACCGCCTCCGGGTCGGCCAGGGTGAACTCGCCGATCCGCTCCAGCCAGACCTCCAGGGCGACCCGGAGCTCCATCCGCGCCAGGTGCGAGCCCAGGCAGCGGTGGATGCCGAGGCCGAAGGCCGCGTGCCGGTTGACCTGGCGGTCGATGATGACCTCACCGGCCCGGTCGAACTGCGCCGGGTCGCGGTTGGCGGCCGGGAACGACAGCAGGATCCAGTCGTCGGCCTTCATGTCCGCGCCGTGCCAGTTCATGTCCTCCTTGACCAGCCGGGCCATGGTCACCGGGGCGTAGGCGCGGAGGAACTCCTCGATCGCGACCGGCAGCAGCGCGGGCTCGTCCAGCAGCCGCCGGCGGTCGGCCGGGTGGTCGGCCAGGTGCCACAATGACGACCCGATCGCGCTCCAGGTGGTGTCGATGCCGGCGATCAGCAGCAGGGCCATCGCCCCGGTGACGTGGTCCGCCGTCAGCTTCGTCCCGAAGATCTCGGCGCCGAGAAGGTAGCTGGTGATGTCGTCGCGCGGGTTATCCAGGTGGTCCTGTACCTGGGTGAGCAGGTAGCTGAACAGCCGCTCCATCCGCGTGATGCGGTCTTCCGGGGGCAGGTTGATGCCCTCCAGCAGATCCTCGACGAACTCGGCGAACTGCGGCCCGTCCTCCGGCGGGAAGCCGAGCATGTCGGCGATGACCCGCATCGGGATGTGCTGCGCGTACTCGGCGGCCGCGTCGACCACGTCCTGCCCCTCGAGCTTGTCGATGAGCTCGTGGCAGAACGCCCGGGTGGCCGGCTCCTGCCGGGCGATCGAGGTCTTGGTGAACGCCCCCAGCAGCAGCTTGCGCGCGTGCTGGTGGAAGGGCGGGTCGGACGAGATGGGCGGCGAGCCGCCGATCGGGGCGATGTCGCGGGGCGGCCGGAAGTTGCCCATGTTGATCGAGCGCGAGGAGAACCGCTCGGTGTCGTAGGCGATCGCCGCCACGTCCTCGTAGCGGGTGGGCAGCCAGGCGCCGCCGAACCGGTCGGTGTGCGCGATCGGGCAGCGCTGCCGCAGGTCGTCCTGGATCGGGTAGGGGTCGGCGGCCCACTCCGGTTCCAGGTGGGAGAAGTCGGTCGCCCAGTCGGAGACCGGGCCGGTGATGATCTCGCTGCGGATGCCTTCCGGCTCCTCGCCGATGGGCTCGAGCGAGGCGAAGCGGTCGTCCACGGTCATGTCAGGTCTCCTCGACGTCGATGGCGCGCTCGGGGCAGTTGGCCGCGGCCAGCCGGGCCGCGCGCTCTAGGTCAGGGGGGACGAGGCCGTCGCCGAGGACCTGCCCGTATCCCTCCTCGTCCGCGCCGAACAACTCCGGCGCGAGGTCGTAACAGCGGCCGTGCCCCTGGCAGCGCTCGGGGCCGATCTGCACCTTCATCGTTGTCCTCCCGTATGCGACACCGGGGTACCGGTGACGGCCAGTGCGCCCGCCACCCGGGCCAGCAGCGCGGCCCACTCGTCCTCGCCGACCTCGTGCAGGTCCGGCGTGACCAGCGCGCTGCCCATCGCCAGGAGCAGGCAGAAGTGGGCCAGGGCCTGCGGTGAGGTCGCCGCGTCGAGCTCGCCGCGGGTCTGTGCCAGGTCCACCAGGTCGGCCAGCCAGTCGGCCCGCTCGCCGACGTACTCGCGCATCGGCCCGGCCACGTCCTCGTCGCGGCGCGCCGCCACCAGCGCCTCGACGATGAGGGCGTCACGGCAGCGCGGCAGTGACCGGCCCACGGTAAGCAGCAGGTCCACCACCGGCCGGTCGGGATCCGCGGCGAACAGCTGGCCGAGCAGGTGCCGCCCGTGGGTCCGCAACGCTGCTACCAGCAGGTCCGCCTTCGAGGGGAAGTGCGCGTACAGCGCGCCGTTGCTCACCCCGGCGGCGGCGGCGATGTCGGCCACCCGGGTGCCGTCGTAACCGCGCTCGGCGAACACGTCGGCGGCCGCGCGGAGCAGCCGCTCCCTGGTCTCGGCGGCGGTGACCCCGGCGATGCGGCCCATAAGGGAATTAAAAGAACGTTCATAAGATTCGTCAAGCCTTTTGGCTTTTAAAGACCGGACGGACCGAACGGGTGGGCCGCCCGCATCCCCGCCAGGTGCATGCCGAGGAACCGCTGCCAGTTCTGGTGTGGCTCGGCCTGTCCGGGCCCGGCGGCGTCGGCATGCTGGCGCAGCCGCCGGGTCGCCGGGATCAGCAGGCCGGCCCCCGCGGCCAGCATGAGCGCGCTGGTCATGATGGCGAACCCGGTGGTGTAACCGGACTCCAGCGGCAGCCCGGACGACGCCAGCCGGGAGGTGACGATGCTGGCCATCGCGGCTGAGCCGATGCTGCCCCCGATGGTCCGGATGTTGGCGCTCATGCCGCTGGCCACTCCGGTCTGCGAGGCGAGGACGGCCATGGCCGCCCGCCGATCAGGCAGCCGCCGGTCACCAGGGTCTTGCCGCCCAGCCGGACAGCCAGCCGCCCGGCGAACATACCGGTGACGAACATGGTGACCGCCGAGGGGAGCAGCATGAGCCCGGCGCGGTCAGTAACTGGCGGGTTCAGCCGAGGGTGGCGTGCATCTCCCAGGTCAGGATCTCGGCCGGCTCGGTGGCGGTGACCCGCTGGCCGCCGGTGGCGGTGAAGCGGACCGCGTCACCGGTCGCGAGTTCCCCCGTCCCTTCCAGGGTCACCGTGCCGCGGGGGACGAACAGGTGCAGGAACGGGGCATCGGGCAGCGTCACGCTCTGGCCGGGCTGGAGCCGGGCGGCATGGAGCGCGGCGTAGCGGTTCTTGATCCGGATGGCCGCGGCGCCGTCGTGCTCCGGCATGCCGGAGGCCACCGGCACCAGGCCGCCCGCGAGCAGTTCGTGGTCGATCTCGAGCTGCTCATAGCCGGGGGTGATGCCGGTCTCGTCCGGCACCACCCACATCTGCACGAAGTGCACCGGGTCGGTGTGTTCCCGGCCGGCCACTCGCCAGGAGTCGTTCTTCTCGCTGTGCAGGATGCCAGTACCGGCGCTCATCCGCTGGGCCAGGCCGGGGTAGATCACTCCGGTATGGCCCTCGGAATCCTGGTGCACAAGTGAGCCCTGCAGCACCCAGGTGACGATCTCCATGTCCCGGTGCGGGTGGGTCTCGAAGCCGGTGCCCGGCTTGACGGTGTCGTCGTTGTTGACCAGCAGCAGCCCGTGGTGGGTGTTGGCCGGGTCGTAGCTGCGGCCGAAGCTGAAGCTGTGCTTGCTGTCCAGCCAGCCCAGGCGGGTCCCGGACCGTTCGCGGGCCCGCCTGACATCGACTTGCGCGGTCATTTCGCTCCCTCGGGCGGTTGCCGTCTCTCAGGCGGTCGTGATCGCCGAGATCTCGAACTCCAGGGTCACCTTGTCGCTGACCAGGACGCCGCCGGTCTCCAGCGCGGCGTTCCAGGTGATGCCGTAGTCCTTGCGGTTGATGGTGACCGCGCCCT
>JAJKHX010000148.1 GCA_021154785.1 Nocardiopsis sp. | reverse complement strand
CGTCGGCCAGGGCGATCCGGTCCTGCGGGCGCTTGGGGCCGGCGATGGACGGGACCACGGTGCCCAGGTCGAGCTCGAGCTGCTCGGAGTACCGCGCCTCGTGATCGGGCTGGTGCCAGAGCCCCTGCTCCCTGGCGTACGCCTCGATCAGCGCGAGCTGCCCGGCCGGGCGGCCGGTGAGCTTGAGGTAGTCCAGGGTGTTCTGGTCGATGGGGAAGATCGCGCAGGTGGAGCCGAATTCGGGGCTCATGTTGCCGATGGTGGCCCGGTTGGCGAGCGGTACGGCGCTGACGCCGGAGCCGTAGAACTCCACGAACTTGCCCACCACGCCGTGCTTGCGGAGCAGCTCGGTGATCGTGAGCACGAGGTCGGTGGCGGTGGCGCCGCTGGGCAGCTCGCCGGTCAGCCGGAAACCGACCACCTGCGGGATGAGCATGGAGATGGGCTGGCCGAGCATGGCCGCCTCCGCCTCGATGCCGCCGACGCCCCAGCCCAGGACGCCGAGGCCGTTCTGCATGGTGGTATGCGAGTCGGTGCCCACGCAGGTGTCCGGGTAGGCCACGCCGTCACGGTTCATGACCACGCGGGCCAGGTACTCGATGTTGACCTGGTGCACGATGCCGGTGCCGGGCGGGACCACCTTGAACTGGCTGAACGCCTGCTGGCCCCAGCGCAGGAAGCCGAACCGCTCCCGGTTGCGCTGGAACTCGATCTCCACGTTGCGGGTGAACGCGTCCGGGCTGCCGAACACGTCGGCCACCACCGAGTGGTCGATGACCAGCTCGGCCGGGATGAGCGGGTTGATCTTCGTCGGGTCGCCGCCGAGGGCCTGCATGGCCTCGCGCATCGCGGCCAGGTCGACCACGGCCGGCACGCCGGTCAGGTCCTGCAGGATGACCCGGGCCGGGGTGAACTGGATCTCGGTGTCGGGCTTCTTGCCGGGGTCCCACTGCGCCAGCGCGTTGATGTGGCTGGCGGTGATGTTGGTCCCGTCCTCGTTGCGGAGCAGGTTCTCGAGGAGGACCTTCAGGCTGAAGGGCAGCGTGTCCGATCCCGCTACGGCGTCCAGCCGGTAGATCTGGTACTCCTCGTCCGCGACCTTTAGAGCCGCCCGGCTGCCGAAGCTGTTCGCCGTCATCGTTGCTGAGCCTCCTCGCTCTGACCGTGCGGTCCCGCGCTGTAACCAACTTACAGTATCTCGATATCAAGCTACTTACCGAGGGTACCGGGAAAACATCTTGACGTCAAGATACTTCGGCCGAGGCGGCTCCTGGAGACGGATACCCGGCTCAGTACGATGGCGCTCGGACCGCCGCTGTCCGGCGGCTGCTGGAGCCGCGAAATGCGGCCACGAGAGGACCTCACCCATGCGCTTCGCGATCAAGACCAGGCCCGAGCACCAGACCTGGGAAGAACTCCGCGACCTGTGGGTCGCGGCGGACGAGATCCCGCTGTTCGAGTCGGCGTGGAACTGGGACCACTTCTACCCGCTGACCGGCGACCTGACCGGCCCCTGCTTCGAGGCCTGGACGATGCTGGCCGCGATGGCCCAGGCCACCCGCCGGATCCGGCTGGGCAGCCAGGTGACCGGGATGATCTACCGGCACCCGGCGGTGCTGGCGAACATGGCGGCGACGGTGGACATCATCTCCGGCGGACGACTGGAGATCGGGCTGGGCGCCGGGTGGAATCAGCTGGAATGCGACGCCTATGGCATCGACCTGCCGCCGCTGCGCGAGCGGTTCGACCGCTTCGACGAGGGCACCGAGGCCATCGTCCGCCTGCTGAGCCAGGCCACGACGACCCTGACCGGGCAGTACGTCCAGCTGACGGACGCGCGGTGCGAACCGAAGCCAGTCCAGCGGCCGCACCCGCCGGTCACCATCGGCGGCCGCGGCAAGCGGCGCACGCTGCGCACGGTGGCGCAGTGGGCCCAGCAGTGGAACGCCATCGTGGCGGACCCGCAGGACTGGCTCGAGCTGAAGGAGGTCCTCGCGGGTCACTGCGCGGCGGTCGGGCGGGACGTAAGCGAGATCACCTGTTCGGTCAACGTGCGCGTCGACCCGGACGCGGGGCTTGATCCCGTCCTGGCGGCCGTGGCGGCCTACCGCGACGCGGGTGCCGACCTGGTCGTCATGAACCTGCCGCACCATGCCAAGCCCGGCTCGCTCCAGCCGCTGGCCGAGGCGCTGGGGTCACTCAGCTAGCGGTTTCGCCGTCCGTCAGGCGCTCGTGCAGGGCCCGGCTGGCGGCGGCCATCAGCGGCGGCACGCCGAGCTCGGTGAGCATGCTCGCGGCCGCCTCCATCTCCGCGGCCCGGCGGACCGCGTGCTGGCGGGTGCCGCGGGTGATCCGGTCCAGCGTGGCGGTGTCCATGGCGGCCAGCTCGGCGGCGATGTGCTCACGCAGCCACGGCTCGTCGGCCGCGGCGCGGGCGGCGTCCAGGGCCTCGACGATCGACGCCGCCATGCCCTTGTAGAACACGCTGCGCAGGAGCTTCTTGCTGGCCGCGAGCCCGGCCGGCCCGTCGAGCACCTCGATGCCGGCGCCCAGGGGCGTGAGCAGGGCGGCGTAGCGGGCGGCGCCGGTCCCGCTGGCCAGCATCGGGACGCGCAGTCCGCGTCCGGGCACCGGGGCCATCATCGCGACGTCGGCGAACGGCACGCCCGCTTCTTCCGCCAGGCCGGCCAGCTGCCGTTTGACGCCCGGGGCGGCGGTGTTCAGGTCGGCCCACACCACGTCCGGCCGCGGGCGGCCGGCGGCCAGCAGACCGGGCAGGCCGGCCTTGAACGCGTCCACCGCGGCCTTCGCGCTGTTGACGCTCAGCACCAGGTGCGCTCCCTGCGAAGCCTCGGCTTCACTCCCGGTGCCGAGGACGGGCTCGGCCGCGGTTACCGCGGGGTCGTAGCCGCGGACCCGCACCCGCGCCGCGGTCAGGTCACCCGCGATGGCCGAACCAGCCTCCCCCAGGCCGAGCACCGCGACGACCAGCGGCTGCCCGCCCTGCGTCACCATACGCGGGGCTGGTCCGCGGTGACGCGCGTGCTCTCGGCGGGATCGGCCGGAAATCCTGAGCCGCCCGCGGCCGACGGGGGGATTCCCGGGCTGCCCTCGGCCTGGCCGCCGGGGTCGTGCCCCGGCGGCACGGGCGACTGCTTGAAGTAATCGCTGATGAGCTCGCGCTGCTGGGCCAGCAGCTGGTCGAAGTGCTTGTCGACGTTGGACTCGCCGATGGCCTCTGCGGTCAGGTACAGGTCCTTGATCTGCTCGAGCTTGCGGGCCTGAGCCTGAACCGGGTCCCCCGGCTCAGCTTCGGCGGGCGCCGCGGCCTCCGGGGCGGCGGCCGGGTCCGCGACGGAACCCCGGACCGTACCTGACGACACGAGCGGCTCGAACGGGCCCCTGGTCTCCGGCACCGGCACGGTCTCCTCGGCCGGGCCAGCCGCAGCCAGGTCGTACCAGTAGGACGGGTCGTCCGGGCCAGGCGGCCTTCGCCCGGTATCAGCGGACTGGTCCTCGGTGTCGCGGTAGACGAACACGTCGGCGGGCACCTCCCCCGGCGGCCGGCCGGGACCTGGGCGCCGTGCCGGGCGGACCGGGCTGTCGGACGCGCGGATGACCTTCGCGTACCCGCCGTCGAACTCACCGGCAGACTCACCCGGTTCCGGGTGGGGCGCTCCGGGCCTGCGGCCGCCCGCGGCGTTGTAGCCGGGACCGCGCGCGTGCCGTCCCGGGCCGCCCTGACGGGGCCCGGGGCCGGGAACCGATCCGGGTCCTTGACCTGGGCCTGAGCCCGGTCTTTGGCCCGGGCCGGGTCCTTGCCCCGGTCCGGGGGCGTAACCTGCGCCGGGGCCGGGCGGGGGCGGGTAGGCGGGATCACGCGGTGGCAGGGGGCCGCCACCCGGGCGGCCGGGACCTGCGGGCCCGCCGGGTCCCATTCCCTCACGCGGCACGCCGTCGCGGTGCAACGCGGAATCACGCATCGGGCCGCCTGGGCCAGGCCGCGGGGCCTGCGGCTGGTGCGGCGGGGCGCCGCGCGGCGGCGGGCCCGCGCCGGGCACGGGCTCGGAGCGAGGCATGCCCTGCTCCGGACGCGGCATGCCCGGGCGACCGGGCATGGGCTGACCCGTCATCGGATGCCCCGGCAGGGGCTGCCCGGGCACCGGCTGGCCGTGTCGCGGCGCCTCCCGCTGGCGCATGTGATCGCGGGACGGTCCGGGCGCGCCGCCCGGGCCGTAAGGTGCCCGGCCTGGACTCGGCGGGTTCATCCCGGGCTGGTAGCCGGGGCGCGGCGGCGGGGATCCGGCCCGGCCAGGCGGCGGCCAGTCCTGGCCTCGGCCGCCGGGCGGCCCTCCCGGACCGGGGCCTCCCGGACCGGGGCCTCTGGGACCAGGGTTGACCGGGCCGGGACCTCCTAGAACCTGGCCTCCTAGAACCTGGCCTCCTAGAACCTGGCCTCCTAGAACCTGGCCGCCTGGGATGGGACCGTTCGGGACGGGGCCAGCGGTGCGCAGGATTTCCGGGATGGGCGGACCGCCCGGCGTGCCCGGAACGGGACCGTCCCCGGGAACGTCGATCAGGCCGCCCGGGGTGTACACGTTGGTGGGGTCCACCGGCCGACGGGCGGAACGGCTTGCGCCGCGCCCGGCGGGCCGGGCGTGCCCGGGCGGCTCCGGGGTCTGCGGGCGGGGCGCTTCCTGGCGATGTCCGGGCACAGTCGCCTCCGGCTTGGGCCTACGGGACCTTCGGAGCCGGCCGACGGCGAAAAGCACCAAGACCACCAGGCCGAACGCGATTCCGGCCGCGATCACGTACAGGCCTATCCGGGCCAGGTGGGCCGGCGGGACCGGCGGGTGCTTGCTGACGTGCCGCAGGACGGCACTTGCCGCCATGAGGAGGGCGCCGGCCATCACCGTCGCGGCAGCCGCAACTGCCAGGAAGAGGACGGGACGCATCCTCCTGGTAGCGGTGGCATGGGAGCGCACTGGTCAACGATCGCATCGCGGTTACCGGCCCGCAAGCCAAATGGCTAGCTGTAACTATTACGACCTCAGCTTCGGAGCGTGACCATGCGGCCAGAAGGCGAAATAGGAAACGAACCGCCGTAAGCCCATGAGCTGGCATTATGCCGATGACGGACGCGGACCTAGGTCCACCCCTGTGACAGGGGATACTTTGAGTGGATGGCGACGCAAGCGGATAAAGCACAGCGATTCCTGGCCATGCACCGGGCGGGCGAGCCGCTCCTGATGCCGAACCCCTGGGACCTGGGCTCGGCCAGGCTGCTCGCGTCGCTCGGGTTCGAAGCTCTGGCCACCACGAGTTCGGGCTTCGCGGCCACCCTGGGCCGCAACGACGGCTCGGTGAGCCGGGACGAGGCCATCGTGCACTCGGCGGTCATCGTCGCCGCCACGGACCTGCCGGTCTCGGCCGACCTGGAGAACGGCTTCGCGGACGACCCGTCCGGCGTGGCCGCGACCATGGGAATGGCGATCGAGGTCGGGCTGGCGGGCGCCTCGGTCGAGGACTCCACCGGCCGGCCGGACGACCCCATCTACGACATCGGGCTGGCCGCCGAGCGGGTCGCGGCGGCGGCCGCGGCCGCGCACGCCGGACCCGGGCGGCTGGTGCTCACCGCCCGGGCGGAGAACTACCTGCACGGCCGCCCGGAGCTGGCCGACACGATCGCCCGGCTGCAGGCTTACCAGGAGGCCGGCGCCGACGTCCTGTACGCGCCCGGGCTGCGCCGCCTGGAGGACATCAGCCAGGTGGTCCGCGAGGTCGACCGGCCGGTCAACGTCCTGGCCCTGGAGGGCGTGCCGCCGGTGGCCGAACTGGCCCGGGCCGGGGTGAGCCGGATCTCGGTCGGCGGCGCGTTCGCGTTCGCCGCGCTCGGGGCGGTGGTCAGCGCCGCGACCGAACTGCGCGAGCAGGGGACGTACGGCTTCCGGGCGGGCAGTGCGGCCGGCGCCGCCGCGGTCCGGCGCGCCTTCAGCTGATTTTCGGCACCACCTCCGAGGCGATGAGCGCCAGGTGGTCGAGGTCGCTCAGGTCGAGCACCTGCAGGTAGACCCGTTCAGCGCCGATATCGGCGTACCCGCTGATCTTGGCCGCCACCTCGTCCGGCGTGCCGGTGAGACCGATCGCGCGCAGGGCGTCTGGTTCCCGGCCGATCGCGGCGGCCCGGCGGCGGAACTCGGCCTCGTCCTTGCCGCAGCACACCGTGTGGGCCACCGAGCAGATCAGGGACGCGGGGTCGCGCCCGGCGGTCTCGCAGGCCTCCCGGGCACGGGCGAACGCGGCCGCCGTATCCTCCGCGGTGCGGAACGCCACGTTGAACTCGTCGGCGAACCTGGCCGCCAGGCGGGGCGTGCGGCGGGCGCCGTTGCCGCCCACCAGGACCGGCGGGCGCGGGCGCTGGACCGGCCGGGGCAGCGCGGGCGAGTCGGTCAGCTGGTAGTGCGTCCCGGCGAAGGAGAACGTCTCGCCGTCCGCGGTCCCCCACAGCCCGGTGATGATCTCCAGTTGTTCCCCGAACCGCTCGAAGCGCTCGCCGAGCGACGGGAACGGGATGCCGTAGGCCGTGTGCTCGCCCTCGAACCAGCCGGCGCCGAGGCCGAGTTCCACCCGGCCGCCGCTCATCTGGTCGATCTGCGCCACGGTGATCGCGAGCGGGCCGGGCAGCCGGAATGTCGCCGCGCTCATCAGCGTCCCGAGGCGGATGCGGCTGGTCTCCACGGCCAGGCCGGCCAGCGTGGCCCAGGCGTCCGTCGGGCCGGGCAGGCCGGCGGTGCCCATGGCCAGGTAGTGATCGGACCGGAAGAAGGCGTCGAAGCCCAGTTCTTCCGCGGCCAGCGCCACTGCCCGCAGGGTCTGGTAGCTGGCGCCCTGCTGCGGCTCGGTGAAAATCCGGAATTTCATGCTTCTCATCCTGCCAGCCGGGGATCTCCGAGCCTCCTCGCCCAGCCGCCTCGTCTAATCTCGACCAGTGTCGAAGGGTTGCGACTGGCAATATTGCCAATCGAGTATGGTACGAGGGTGTCGATAGGTGACGAATCGGACCCAAGAGCCTACGTGCGACTGGCCGCGCGGATGCGCCGGGAGATAGCCGAGGGGACACTGGCCCCGGGCATGCCGACGCCGTCCATCACCACGCTCAGCCAGCAGTACGGGCACGCCCGGCAGACCTGCGCCAAGGCGCTGCGGACGCTGGAGGACGAGGGCCTGCTGACCCGCATCCCCGGCCTCGGTTACTACGTCACCGGGACAGCAGACGCCGGATCGGCGGCTAAGCCGTAGCTGGGCCGGCGGTCAGGGTGGCGACGCACTCGACGTGGTGGGTCATCGGGAACGCGTCGAACGCGCGCAGGTCAGCGAGCGCCCAGCCGCGGGCCACGAGCAGCCCGATGTCGCGGGCCATGGTGGCCGGGTCGCATGAGACGTAGGCGAACCGGTCCGCACGCTGCCGGTCCGTACCGCGCCGGTCCGCGCCGAGGTACTCGATGACCTCACGGGCCAGCCCGGCGCGCGGCGGGTCGGCCACCACCAGCCTGGCTTCGGGGTGGTCGCGGCGCAGGACCGCGGCGACGT
>JAJKHX010000147.1 GCA_021154785.1 Nocardiopsis sp. | reverse complement strand
GCCGCCGGCCGGGCGAGGGGCGCGGGCGGCCGCACCGGGAAAGGGCGGCGAGAAAACGAGAAATGCCGCGACAGCAGAGGTCATTTTAAGATATAACTTGACACGCCATCGGCATGAGATACATCGTATTGCCTAAGCATAACATCAGACGATTTCGTGACGTGAGGAGGATGAGGTGGCACGCGGGACCACGGGGGCGCCCCGTTATGCGCCGGGTCAGGACACGGGGAAGTCGCCGGCTCCGGGGTCGGGGGACCCCGGAGCCGGCGGGAACCAGGCGCGATCAGGCGGAAGCCGCCTGATCGCGTTCGTGTGCGGCCGCCGGACCAAGTACATCGTGGTGGTGTTCTGGATCCTGGTGGTCGCGGCCCTCGGGGGCCTGGCCGGCAAGCTGCAGGGAGCGGAGAAGAACGACGCGTCGGCGTACCTGCCGTCGTCGGCGGAATCCACCCACGAGCTCAACGACCAGAACCTGTTCCAGTCCAAGGACCTGAACCCCGCGCTGGTCGTGTACGTACGCGGCAGCGGGGTGACCGCCGCGGACATGGCGAAGGCGGCCGCCGACGCGCGCTACTTCGCCTCGCTGCCCGCCGTGAACGGCCGGGTCGCGCCGCCGGCGGTGTCGAAGGACCATAAGGCCATCCAGACCGTCGTCGGCTCCGAACTCGGCTTCAATGCCGACATCGGCGGCTTCATCTCCAAGGTCAAGGGCCAGGCCACCAAGGACAGCACCGGGCTGAGCGTCTACGTCGGCGGCCCGGCGGCCAGCGCGGCCGACCAGATAAAGATCTTCAAGGGCATCGACTCGACCCTGTTGTACGCCACCTTGGCCGTGGTGATCGTGCTGCTCTTGCTGACGTACCGCAGCCCGATTCTGTGGCTGCTGCCGATCTTGTCGGCGGGCGTGGCGCTGACCGTCGCCCAGGCCGTGATCTACCTGCTCACCCAGCACGCCAACCTGACCGTCAACGGGCAGAGCGAGGGGATTCTCGTCGTCCTGGTGATCGGCGCGAGCACGGACTACGCGCTGCTGCTCATCGCCCGGTACCGGGAGGAGCTGCGCCGGCACACCGACCGGCACGAGGCGATGGCGGTGGCGCTGCGGCGGGCCGGGCCGGCCATCATCGCCAGCGGCCTGACCGTCGTGGCCGGCATGCTCTGCCTGCTCGCGGCGGAGTCCAACGACATCTCCGGGCTCGGCCCGGTCGCCGCGGTCGGGATCGCGGTCGGCCTGATCGCCATGATCACGCTGCTGCCCGCGGTCCTGGTGATCTTCGGCCGGTGGATCTTCTGGCCGGTCCGGCCGGGTTACGGGACGCCGGAGCCGACCAGCCGGGGGATCTGGTCCCGGGTCGGCCGGGGCATCAGCCGCCGCCCGCGGATGGTGTGGGTGGTCACCGCCCTGCTGCTGGCGGCCGGCGCGGCCGGGATGATCGGCTTCAAGTTCGGCACGCTCACCACGGCGCAGGCGTTCCGGGGCACTCCCCCGTCCATCTCCGCGCAGAACGTGCTGGCCAGGTACTTCCCGGCCGGCTCGGGCGAGCCGGTGCAGGTCGTCAGCACCGCGTCCACCGCGGGCCAGGTCAGGACGGCGCTGGCGGGCACCCCCGGGATCGCCTCGGTCACCCAGCCGGTGACCAAGGACGGCAAGTCCTTCCTCCAGGCCACGATGACGCCGGCGCCGGACAGCCCGGCGGCGTACACCCTGGTGGACAAGATCCGGACCACGGTGCACGCGATCCCGGGCGCCCAGGCCGAGGTCGGCGGCGGGACCGCGATCAACTCCGACGTCGAGAGCGCGGCGACCCACGACCGGAACCTGCTCATCCCGCTGATCCTGGTGGTGGTGTTCATCATCTTGGGCCTGCTGCTGCGGGCCCTGGTAGCGCCGCTCGTGCTCATCGGGACCGTGGTCCTGTCGTTCGGGTCCGCGCTGGGCCTGTCGGCGCTGTTCTTCAAGCACGCGTTCGGTTTCGCGGGCGCGGACACCGGCATGCCGCTGTTCGTCTTCGTGTTCCTGGTGGCCCTGGGCATCGACTACAACATCTTCCTGATGACCCGGGTGCGGGAGGAGTCGATCGGGTCCGGGACCCGGCGCGGCGCGCTCACCGGCCTGGCCGCGACCGGCGGCGTCATCACCTCGGCGGGCCTGGTGCTGGCCGGCACGTTCGCCAGCCTGGCCACGCTGCCACTGGTGGAGTTCACCGAGATCGGGTTCGCGGTCGCGCTGGGCGTCCTGCTCGACACGCTCATCGTCCGGTCGGTGCTCGTGACCTCGCTCACGCTGGATATCGGACGCCACATCTGGTGGCCGAGCGCCCTGGCGCGTTCCGGCAGGCCACAGGACCGCCCGGACGCGATCCCGGCGGAGGCTGGGGCCAACCCGGAAAGCAGGGCAGTCCGGGACGCCACCTAGAATTTGGGTTCGTGGCGGATGACCAAGTGACACAGATGACACGCGCGGCTGACATGGCAGAACGCAGGTGCTGAGCCGCCAGAGGTCTCGCGGGCATCTTGGGACCGGACGGCTCGCCGTCCGTACCGTCACCGTCCCCGACCCCGGGAACCTCCTCGAGCGCCTCCCCCAGCCCGCCGTGGTCGCCTGGGTGCACCACGGGGCCGGCCTGGCCGGCTGGGGCGAGGCGGTCCGGGTCACGCTGCCGGCCGGGGAGGACAGGTTCGCCGCCGGGGAGAAGTGGCTTCGCTCGGTGTTCGACGCCGCCGACGTCGACGACCAGGTCCGGCTGCGAGGCTCGGGCCCGGTCGCGTTCGGCACCTTTACCTTCGACGCGTCCTCCGACGGCTCGGTCCTCATCGTCCCGCGCGTGATCCTCGGGCGGGACGGCCGTGGCCTGGCCTGGCTCACCACGGTGACCGAGCCCGGCGAGACCCCGCCTTCCGGCTGGCCGGAGGGGGGAACCGCGCTGAGCGAGCCGGAGGCGCTCCAGTGGAGCGAGGGCAGCCTGCCGGGGCCGCGCTGGGAACAGGCGGTGGCCGACGCGGTGACGGCGATCAAGGCGGGCAGCCTGCGCAAGGTGGTGCTCGCCCGCGACGTGTTCGCCACCGCCGACGAGCCCATCGACGTGCGGGTCCTGCTGCAGCGGCTGGCCCGACGCTACCCGGACTGCTTCACGTTCGCCTGCGACGGCATGGTCGGCGCGACCCCCGAACTGCTCGTCAGGCGGGACGGGCGGCAGGTGAGCGCGCTGGTGCTCGGCGGCACGCTGCCGCGCGGCGCCGACCCGGCACAGGACCTCGCGCTGGGCGAGGAACTGCTGGCGTCGGCCAAGAACCACGAGGAACACGCCTACGCGGTCGTCTCGATCCGCGAGGCGCTCGAGCCGCTCTGCGAGACGCTGCACGTCGACGCCCGCCCGTCGCTGCTGAAGTTCCCCAACCTGCAGCACCTCGGCACGCACGTCCACGGCACCCTGGCCGCGACCGGGAACCAGGCCATCCTGAGGTCGGCGCTGGCCCTGGCGGCCGCCGTACACCCGCCGGCCGCCGTCTGCGGCACCCCGACCGCCGTCGCGCTCGACCTGATCCGCGAGCTCGAGCACATGGACCGGGAACGCTACGCCGGCCCGGTGGGCTGGGTCGACGCCGCCGGGAACGGCGAGTGGGGCATCGCCCTGCGCAGCGCGCAGCTGTCCGGGCGCACCGCGCGGCTCTTCGCGGGCTGCGGCATCGTGGCGGGCTCCGAGCCCGCGGCCGAGCTCGCGGAGACCCTGGTGAAACTCCAGCCCATGCGGGGCGCGCTGGAGGACGTGGACTGATACCCACCCGTTCGGCCGAAATGGGGCCAGATAAGAGATCTCTTAATCTGCGGTCGCCAGGGCCGGGCGCGGCGCCTACTCTCGGAAGCAGGCGAAGGAGGGCGGCAGCGGATGAGCGGCAACAGCGAAGAGGTCCTCGAGGTGCTCCGCGAGGTATGGAGCGCGCAGGGACAGGCCGCCGGGAATGTCGACGACGACTGCGGCCCCGTCAAGGCCTGCCAGCGGATGGCCGACGTCGGCTTCGACGGGCTGGCCGAGGAAACCGACGGCGACCTGCGGCTGGCCTGGCGGACCCAGCTGGCCCGCGAGGGCAAGCTGAACCAGGGCACGGGCAGCGTACGGGACCTGGTCCTCGGCCCTGAGTCCTAGCGGATGGCAGGCCCTGGCACCGTCGCCGAGCTGACCGAGACGCTCCGGCAGGGCGGTTACCTGGCCGACCGCGGGCTGGCGACCGCCCTGTTCGTCGGGCTGTCGCTGAACCGTCCGATCCTGCTCGAGGGCGAGGTCGGGGTAGGCAAGACCGAGGTCGCCAAGGTGATGGCGTCGGTATTCAGCCGCAGGCTGATCCGCCTGCAGTGCTACGAGGGCATCGACACCAACCAGGCCCTGTACGAGTGGGATTACGCCCGGCAGATGCTGCACATCCGGGCCCTGTCCGAGCACCAGCTGGCCGGTGCGGACGCGGTCGACAAGCTGTTCGGCCCGAAGTTCCTGCTGGAACGGCCGTTGCTGGAAGCGGTCCGGGCCGGGGACCAGGCGGTCCTGCTGATCGACGAGATCGACCGGGCCGACGACGAGTTCGAGGCCTTCCTGCTCGAGGTGCTGTCGGACTTCCAGATCAGCGTTCCCGAGATCGGCACGATCAAGGCGCCGCGCCCGCCGCTAGTGGTGCTCACCTCCAACCGGACCCGCGAGCTGCACGACGCGCTCAAGCGGCGCTGCCTGTACCACTGGATCGGCTATCCGGCCGCCGAGCGCGAGGCCGAGATCGTCCTGATCCGGGAGCCGGGCATACCCGCCGTGCTGGCCCGCAAGGTGGTCGCCGCCGTGCACCGGCTCCGCGAGCTCGACCTGGCCAAGCCGCCGGGGGTGGCGGAGACCATCGACTGGGCGCGGACCCTGGACTTCCTCGGCGAGACCGATCTGCAGGCCGATAGCGCGCTGGACACCCTCGGGGCCGTGATCAAGGACCGGGACGACCTGGACGTGGTCCGCGGCAACCTGGAGGAGATCACCTCCGGTGCCTGACGACAGGTTCACCGGGCTCCTGGTCGCCTTCGCCGGCGAGCTGCGGGCGGCCGGGCTCGCGGTGGGAACCGGGGACGTGCTGATCTACTGCTCGGCGGTGAGCACACTGGACCCCTCCGACCTGACCGACCTGTACTGGGCCGGCCGGTCCACGCTGGTGAGCAGGCACGACGACATCGCCCGGTACGACGAGGCGTTCCGCCGGTTCTTCCTTGGCGACGGGAGCCCGGATGAGGAGCTGACCCTCATGCTGCGCGCGTCGGCGCAGGGCCGCGGGGCGCTGGCCATCCCGTCGACCGAGCCGGGCGACTCCGACGAGGAAGACGAGGCCGTGCTCGGCTGGATGGCCTCCGATGTGGAGGCGCTGAAGCACAAGTCGTTCCCGGCCTGCACGCCCGAGGAACTCGCGGCGCTGCGCCGGATCATGGCCAGGATCCGGCTCACCCCGCCGCGCCGCCGGACCCGGCGCACCGCGGCCGCCCGGACCGGTAGCCGCCCCGACCCGCGCCGGACCGTCCGGGAATCCATGCGGATGCACGGCGAGCCGGCCCGGCTGTACTGGCGCCGGCGGCGGGTCCGGCTGCGCCCGGTGGTGCTGATCCTGGACATCTCCGGATCCATGGCCGACTACTCGCGCAGCCTGCTGCAGTTCGCGCACTCGGCGAAACGCTCCGCCGGACGCGTGGAGGTTTTCTGCTTCGGCACCACGCTGACCCGGGTGACCGGGGCGATGGAATGCCGGCGCCCGGACGAGGCGCTCGAGCGGGCCGCACGGGCGGCTTTCGACTGGGATGGCGGGACCAGGATCGGGGAGAGCCTGGACGCATTCGTCCGCGACTGGGGCCGGCGCGGCCTGTGCCGGGGCGGCATCGTGGTGATCTGCTCCGACGGGCTCGACCGCGGTGACCCGGAGGTGCTGGCCGCGGCGATGGAACGGCTGTCCCGGCAGTGTCACCGGCTGGTCTGGCTGAACCCGCACAAGGGCGACGACCCGGGCTTCCGGCCGAGCACGCTGGGGATGATGATCGCCGCCCCGCACGTCGACCTGCTGCTGTCCGGTCACGACCTGGCCAGCCTGGAGAAGTTCGCCGCGCTGCTGCCCGGGCTGAACTAGGCCGGCCCGCGCCCGGGACGAACGCGGGGACCGGGCGGCTGATGGCCCGGCACGCCGGTGCTTAACTAGGTTCGTGCTAGTGCGGAGCGTGCCATGAGGTGGAGCGTCGGGATCGAGGCCGAGGGCGACCGCGTCCTGACCCGCGAGGAGGTCGTCGAGCTGGCCGACGCGGTCGCGGCGAGCGGCGGCGTCGCCAGCGGGATCGGCACCAGCCGGTACGGCGCGCAGCTGATCGTGGAGGCGGCCAGCCGGGAGGCGGCGATCGAGAAGGCGACCGGGGAGTTCACCGCGGCCGCCGCCCGGGCCGGGCTCCCGGCCGCCCCGGTGGTGCGGACCGAGGCGATCAGCGAGGAGGAGGACGCCCGGCAATGATCAGGCTCGGCTCGCTGGCCGGATACCCGTTCGAGGGCCCGCGACTGCTGGCCGGGTGGACTCCCCCGGCCACGGCGGCGGTGTACGCGATCGCCTACAAGCCGGACCCGGAGGCCAAGCCGGACAAGTACGCGGTCATCTACGTGGGGCACTCCGACGACCTGGCCAAAGAACGCTTCCCGTTCCAGCATCCGCGCGCGCACTGCTGGATCAAGCGGGCCGGGTCGAAGTTCAGGGTCTACATCTGCACCTACGAGGCGCCCGGCGGCAACCGGTCCCACCGCGAGCAGATCGTCAGGGAACTGGCCGCGATCTACCAGCCGCGCTGCAACGACCAGCAGTTCGACCAGGCCTGGAAAGACGAGTGGATCGGCGGCACCACCGCCTCCTCCCCCGGCCTGGCCAAGGACCCTGCCCGCCCGGAAGGCACCTGAGGCCGGGCGGTACCGTGCCGTTATGGACCATGCCAGGCTGGGCCGGAGCGGCCTTCAGGTCTCCAGGCTGTGCCTGGGGACGATGACGTTCGGACTGCAATCTGACGAAAGCACGGCGGTCGCGATCCTCGACCGGGCGGCCGAGGGCGGCATCGACTTCCTCGACAGCTCGGACGCCTACCCGCTGGGCGGGGACCTGAGCACCCGCGGTGTCACCGAGGAGATCCTCGGCCGCTGGCTGCACGGCAAGCGCGACCGCTTCATCGTGGCCACCAAGTGCTTCGCCCCGACCGGGCCGGCCCCGTTCGACGGCGGCAATTCCCGCAAGCACATCATGTCGGCCGTGGAAGCCTCGCTGCGCCGGCTGCAGACCGACTACATCGACCTGTACCAGCTGCACGGGTACGACCGGAACACGCCGATCGACGAGACCCTGGGCGCGCTGGACGACCTGGTGCACCAGGGCAAGGTGCGGTATACCGGCTGCTCGAACTTCCTGACCTACCAGATCGTGCGGGCCGTCGGCCGCAGCGAGACGCTCGGGCTGGCCCGCTTCGACTCCGTGCAGCCCCGCTACAACCTGCTGTTCCGCCAGATCGAGCGGGAGATGCTGCCGTTCTGCGCCGAGGAAGGCGTCGGCGTCATCCCCTACAACCCGATCGCCGGCGGCCTGCTGTCCGGCAAGCACGAGCGCTCGGCACCGCCCGGTGAGGGCACCCGGTTCACCCTCGGCACGGCCGGCGGCATGTACCAGCAGCGCTACTGGCACGACAGCGAGTTCGACACCGTCGACCAGCTCGGTCAGCTGGCCAAGCAGGCCGGCCTGAGCCTGGTCACGATGGCGGTCGCCTGGGTGCTGGCCAACCCGGCCATCACGGCTCCCATCATCGGCGCCAGCCGCCCCGATCAGCTCGACGCCAGCCTGGCCGCCGCCGGCCTCACCCTCGACAACGACCTCAAGCAGCAGCTCGACGAGCTCACCCACCAGTACCGCATGGGCGACGCGCCTCGCTGAGCAGGCGATGGGCGCTGCTGCCGGGCCGGGCTTGACCAAGGGCATTGGTTAGAGGAAACTAACGGTTAGTGGATGCTAACCAAGATGCTGACCGGTGGGGCGCGCTGGCCGACGGCACGCGCCGTGCCATCGTGGCGTGCCTGGCGGACAGGCCTCAGGCGGTGGGGCAGCTGGCGGCCGGGCTGCCGGTGAGCCGGTCGGCGGTGTCCCAGCACCTGAAGATCCTCAAGGACGCCGGCCTGGTCGAGGACATGGCGGCGGGGACGCGCCGGATCTACCGGCTCAACCCGGTCGCGCTGGCGGCGTTGCGGGATCAGCTCGATACCTACTGGCAGCGGGCGCTGGCCGGGTATGCCGATGCCGCGGAAGCGCCGACGGAGGAGGAGTTATGGCCCAGGCCGAGGCCGCGGTGGTGCGCAGGCAGATCGTGGTGGACGCACCGGTCGAGCGTGCTTTCACGGTCTTCACCGAACGGTTCGGGGATTTCAAGCCGCCGGAGCACAACCTGCTCGGGGTGCCGATCGCCGAGACGGTGTTCGAGCCCCGGGTCGGCGGCAGCATCGTGGACCGGGCGGCGGACGGCAGGGAGTGCCGGTGGGCGCGGATCCTGGCCTTCGACCCGCCGGACCGGGTGGTGTTCAGCTGGGATATCAGTCCCCGGTGGGCAATCGAGACCGACCCGGCGCAGAGCAGCGAGGTCGAGGTGCGGTTCTACGCCGAGTCGCCGACCCGGACGCAGGTCGAGCTGGAGCACCGGCACATCGACCGGCACGGCCCCGGGTGGGAAGCCGTCACGGACGGCGTGGACAGCCCGCAGGGCTGGCCGCTGTACCTGGACCGCTACGCCACCCTGGTGAAGGAAAGCAGCTGACTCACGAGATCCGCCTTGATGCGGGGCGTGGTGTGGTGGTCAAGCGGTTCCGGTCATGGGACCGCCGCGAGCCTGTCCGCGAGTGGACTGCCCTGATCCTGCTGGCCGAGTCCGCGCCCGGCCTGGCCGGCCTGGGCGAGGCGGGGGCGAACGCATCAGAGCTGACGCGCCAGGTAGCCGCGATGCTGACCGCGCAGCTCGACCTGGACAGCTACGGGCTCGTGCGCCGGGCGTGGCAGGCGGGTGCGGACTGGTTCCGCGGCGGCCCGCTCGACCGCCTCGATGCCGGAGATCCCGTTCTGGGGCAGGGGGATTCCAACCTTGCCAACTTCTTGTGGGACGGCACTGAGGTCCGGATCGTTGACTTCGAGGATTCCGGGCCCAGCGATCGTGCTTTCGAGCTCGCGGATCTCGTCGAGCACATCTCGGCGTGGCCCGATGCCAGCCTGCCCGCGGACGTGGTGCTGGGATCGTTCGGCCTCACCGCAGCCAAGCAGGTCAGGGTGCGTGAGTACCGTCGCCTGTGCGCCCTGTTCTGGCTGGTGATGCTGCTGCCGGGCCGTCCCGGTCACGACCGCAATCCGGCGGGCACCCTGGAACGGCAGGCCGCCCGGCTGCTGCTCCCGCTCGGGCGCTAGACGGCTTAGGGCTCGGGACGGAAGCCGACCGCATCCAGGAGACGGGAACGGCGGGTGCCGGAGGCCGGGCGGGCCGGCTCGGGAACCGCGGGCTCCTCCGGCCGGGGGGTGACCCCGGTCACGATGCCCTCGGCCATCCCGTACAGCAGCGGCAGCGCGCCCGCCACTACCCCGCCGGTCTCGTTGATGTGCTCCACCCCGGGCCCGATGAGCTTGGCGTGACCCACGATGGTGCGCACGGTCTCGGCGCACTCTTCCAGGTTCCCGGCGATCCGGGTGAGCAGGGTGCCCACCCAGAACAGGTAGAACGCCAGGCCCGCGATCAGCAGCAGGACGTCGATGACCGTCCAGACGACGAGCCCTGTCATGACCGGACCTTTCCGAGCACGCGGCCGAGGAACAGGTGGTGCTGCAGGCCCTCGGCGAGGACGGCCTCGACGCCGTTGGCGACCTGCGGGATCAGCACGGTGTCGGCGGTGTTCGCGGCCGCCGCCTTGAGCGTGTCCCGGACGGCGACGACCCGGCGGTCGATGCGCTTGACCAGGTAGATGAGCAGGCTCAGCAGGGCGGCGACGGCGACCACCACGACCAGGCCGAGAATGTTCGCGATCGTCCAGAGGTTGTGCTCGGTCGACGACATAGCCAGGTGGTGCATTGCTAACCTCCCAGCCGGGCGCGGCCGCGCTGCAGCCCGCCGATGATGATCGTGGCGTGCTCGATGGTGGTGCGCAGCGCGCCGAGCGGAGCGGTGTTATCGACCGCCTCGGACAGCGCGTCGTTGATCTTCGGCGCCTCGTCGCCGATCGACCGGGCCAGCAGCAGGATCGGCACCACGAGCGCCACCACGACGAGCACGATGACGATGCCGATGGTGTAGCCCACCACCCAGCCGGTGGTGCTGGTGCCCGCGGCGGCCACCGCGAGGGTATGCGGTTCCATAGCCGTTCCTCCTAGACCGTTTCGCAGAAGTCGCGGACCGGCTTCAGGCTCGCGTTGACCGAGGTCAGACGTTCGGGCACCGTACTGGTCAGGCTGGCCACAGCCTGCACTCCCCCGGTGGTCGCGACCAGCGTCTTCCTGATCGCCCGGAGGTGGAAGATGACCCGGAGCAGGCCCACCGCGGTGATCGCGATGATCAGCGCGGCGACGACGAGAGTGAACCAGGCGGCAGCTGGCATGGCTGTTCTCCTTCCTGCTAACCGAGAAGCTTGGCGACGGAGCCGGCGTAGCGCACGGCGCCGACGGAGACTTCCTTGATGGTGGTATCGGTGACGGCCAGCGCGTCTGGCACGCCGTTGAGCTCGCCGATCAGGGCTACCCCGCCCGACAGGATGTCGTCGGTCGCGGCCCGGATCCGCTCCACCGCCGCGAGGACGCGGTTGAGCAGGAAGATCACCACCGGCAGCACGACCACCAGCAGGACCACGTTGCCTATCCACCACAAGACCATGACTGGCTCCTCAGCTCGCGGGCTGGTAGGGAAGGAAGAACCGGCGGAAGACCCGGGTCAGGGCCATCCGGGCGGCCCGCAGGCCCAGGGTCAGGCCGCTAGCGGGAGCGGCGGCGGACGCGGCCGCGATCTGCTCGGCGGACTCACCGCGCTCGAGCCGGACGATCCGGTCCTGCATGTTGGCCGAGAAGTCGCGCATCAGCACCGCGGTGACGTCGGAGATCATCCCGCGGCCGTACTGCGCCGCCGCCCCGGACAGCTGCAGGTCCTGGACCACGGCGACCTTGGTGCCCCGGCCCGCCGGGACCAGGGTCGCGGTCACCGTCATGGCGGCCTGGCCGCGGCCCTTCTCGTCCGCGCCGGCGGCGTGCACGACGATCCGCTTGGCGGCGTCGTCCCGTTCGGTGATGTCAGCGGTCCCGGCGAACTGCATCCGTACCGGGCCCATCCGGACCGCCACCGTACCCTTGTACTTGTCGTCGCCGAGGTCCTCGGTGAGCTTGGCGCCCGGCAGGCACGCCGCCACCTGGGGGATGTTGTCGAAGAACCGCCAGACCTTGTCGACCGGCTCAGTGACCTCGAACTCGTTCTTGATCAGCATCGGGTCTCTTTCTTCACG
>JAJKHX010000146.1 GCA_021154785.1 Nocardiopsis sp. | reverse complement strand
CGAACAGGCCGGGACCCGCCATGTTCACCAGCTCGCCGACGGCCTCGGCCGGGTTGAGCAGCTCGCCGCCCGGGCTGAACACCGCGGGCGGGCACGGACGGCCGGTCTCCGGGTCGAGCACGGCCACGCCGCCGTCGAGCCGGCCGAGGGCCCCGGGCGGGGCACCGGGGGTCCGGCTGACCGCCACGCCGCCCTCAGTGGACCCGAACCCGTCGATGACGTGACAGCCGAATCGTTCGGCAAATTTTTCAAGGTCGGCGGGTACGCCCTCGTTGCCGTAGGCAATACGGAGCGGGTTGTCGGCGTCCCCGGCCCGCTCCGGCGTGGCCAGCACGTAGCTGAGCGGCTTGCCCACGTAGTTGGCGTACGTCGCGCCGAAGGCCCGGATGTCGTCCAGGAACGCCGACGCGGAGAACCGGCGGCGCAGCGCGATCGCCGCGCCGGCCGCCAGCCCGACCGCCCAGCCCGCCATGACGGCGTTGGAGTGGAACATCGGCATCGACACGTACACCGTGTCCCCGGTCCCCAGCCCGAACCGGCCGGCCAGCATCACCCCCGGCACCGCGATCTTGGCGTGGGTGACCCGCACCGCCTTCGGATCCCCGCTGGTGCCCGAGGTGAAGATCAGCATGAGCAGGTCCTCCGCCGCCGCGGGCACCGGCTCCACGGGCGCTCGCGCCGGGAGTTCCAGCTCATCAAAGGCCAGCACCGGCACGTCCGAAGCGGGCAGCAGCGCCGCGTAGCCCGGCTCGGCCAGCACCAACTGGCAGTCGGTGCGGGCCGCGTCCGCGGCCAGCGCCGCCCCGCGGCGCACCGGGTTGAGCGCGACCAGCACCGCCCCCGCGAACGCGCACCCGCCGAGCAGGAAGGAGAATTCCGGCCCGTTGTCGGCCAGCACGCCGACGTGGAGGGGGCGGTCGGCCACCCGCCGGGCGCGCAGCGCGGCCGCGTACCGCGCGCACTCGCCGACGTGCTCCCGCCATGTCCACCGCCGCTCCTCGAAGAGCAATCCTGGCCGCGAGCTACCGGCCTGGGCCAGCAGCAGCCCGGTCACCGTCGGGGGTGCCCCGTCCATCCGCCTCCGCCCAGAACTAGAACTTGTTCTCATTATGCTAGAGCCGGGCCGTCCGGTCCGCGAGCCCGGTAGCGCCGGCTTTCCGGCCGGCCCTGAGCCAGCGGATGACCGCCGGCCGGGATAGGGTGATGGCTGCCGGGAGGAGGGGTGGTGGCCGGAGATTCCCCCGATCAGCCGGGCGGCTTGCTGACCAGCCTGGCTCCGGGTGCCCGCGTGGCCGGGTACCGGCTCGAGAAGCTGGTCGGCGTGGGCGGGATGGCAGCGGTCTACCGCGCCCGGGACGAGCGCCTGGGCCGGGTGGTGGCGCTGAAGCTGCTGGCCGGGGACGATCTGGTGCAGCGGCGGTTCACCCGCGAGGCACGGGCGGTCGCGGCGGTGGACCACCCGCACATCATCCCCGTCTACGACGCCGGCGAGGCGGGCGGCGTCCTGTACATCGCGATGCGCTTCGTGGCCGGCGACGACCTGCGGGTGCTGGTGGCCCGCGAGGGCGGCCTGCGCGCGCACCGGGCGGCGACCGTCATCTCCCCGGTGGCCTCGGCCCTGGACGCCGCGCACGCCGCCGGCCTGGTGCACCGTGACGTCAAGCCCGCGAACATCCTGGTCGACGCCGGCCCGGGCCGCCCGGTGCACGTGTACCTGTCCGACTTCGGGCTGGCCCGGGGCGTGAAATCGGTGAGCGGGCTGACCCAGGCCGGGCAGTTCCTCGGCACCCCCGACTACTCGGCGCCCGAGCAGATCAGCGGGCGGGAGGTGGACGGGCGAGCCGACCAGTACGCCCTCGGCTGCGTGGCCTACGCGCTGCTGACCGGTTCGGTGCCGTTCAAGCGCGAAGTGCCGATGGCGGTGCTCTACGCGCACCTGTCCGCCCCGCCGCCCCGGGTCACCGACGTGCGGCCGGATCTGGACGGCGCGGTGGACCAGGTGATAGCCCGGGCGATGGCCAAGGAGCCGGACGACCGGTACGGCAGCTGCGGCGACTTCGCCGACGCGCTGCGCGAGGCGCTCAGCGTGGAACCCTACGATCCCTCCCGCCCGGTCCGCCCGGGCACCCAGACGTGGTGGGTCAGCCCCGCGGCGCCCGCCGGCTCCGGCCCGGCGCCCGCTGGGCCGCTGACCACGCGGGCCGCCGCCACGGCGCCGCTCACCGTGCCGCCGGATCCGCTCACCGTGCCGCCGGATCCGCTCCCGACGCAGCTAGCCGGGAATCCCCTGTCCCGGCCGGCCGCGACGCCCGCCCGCGTCCCGCCCGCCGCGGCGGCCACCTGGACCGCGGTGGTGGCGGCCGACCGCGCCTACTACGACAGCGTGCAGGCGGTGAACGAGCAGGAAGCCGGGTCGATCTCCTTCCCCGGCCATTACCCCGAGCAGCGTTTCCGGCTCTCCGGGACCAAGGTCCGCATCGGGCGGCGCAGCGTATCCCGGCGGATCGAGCCGGAGATCGACCTGACCGGGCCGCCCGGCGACCCGGGCGTGTCACGGCTGCACGCGGTGCTGACCGCGGGACCGGACGGGACCTGGTCGGTCACCGACGCCGACTCGGACAACGGCCTGCGGGTCAACGGCCGGGACGTCCCGCCGCACCAGGCCGTGCCGCTGCGCGACGGTGACCGCATCCACCTGGGCGCCTGGACCGTTATCACCATCACCCGCGGCTGACCCCGCCCCCCGCCTCATCGCACCGTACCGGGCGGCCGGGTCGTTGGCCGGCCGCGGTGGCGAGCCGTCGTTCGAAATACGTCAGCTGACCGATGTCTTGCATTGCAAGTTGCAGGACCATTTTCTTGCAAGCGGCAACGGGCTCCTCGTACCAGCCCGGCCGGCTCCACCCCGGCTCCACCCCAGCACCACCAGGGAGACCCGATGAACGCGATGGCGCCGCCCCGTCCGACCGAACTGCACAGCTGCCAGGTACGGCTCGCCGCGAAGCCAGCCGCGGTCGGCCAGGCCCGGTGCCACGTCCAGGCCGCCATCGGCGCCTGGGCCGTCCCGGTCGACGAGCACGTCGCGGTCCTGCTCACCAGCGAACTGGTGACCAATGCCATCACGCACCAGCCGGGCCGGACGATCACGGTCGTCATCGTCTGCTCCCCGGGGCAGCTGCGGGTCGACGTGCACGACACGTCGCGGGCCCTGCCGGTGCTGGCCCCCGCCCCGGTCGACGCCGAGACCGGGCGCGGCCTGATGCTGGTGGACACGCTGTCGGATGAGTGGGGCACCTACCGTACCCCTGCGGGCAAGGCGGTGTACTTCACGCTCGCGCCCCAGCCTGGGCTGGCCTAGGGCGCGCCTGCGGGGGGTAAAGCGTGGGGACTGTGAGTCCAACTCCCCCGGCGGCTCACAGTCCCCGCCCAGCCCTCCAGGCCCGCACACAACCAAAACCCTTCAGCCGAACGGGTTTCGTTCCCGCCCCGTAATCACCTCGGCGGGTTGACCCGCCGGGCCGATTCGCGGGCGATGTCGATGCGGGAATTGACGTCGAGCTTCTTGAGGATGTGCGAGACGTGGGTCGCGACCGTCCGCCGGGACAGCAGCAGCCGGGCCGCGATCTCCGGGTTGGACAGCCCTTCCTCGACGAACGCGGCGATCTTGATCTCGGTGGCGGTGAGGCTTTCCCAGCCGCTGCGCGCCCGGCGGTGCTTGGCGTGCGGCCCGCGCCTGATGCCGTGGGCGCGGAACTCAGCCTGCAGCCGGGCCACGTCCGCGGCCGCGTCCAGGTCGGTGTAGACCTCCACCGCCTCGGTGAACGCGGCCCGGGCCTGTTCGCGGTCGTCGGCGTCGACGAAGTGCCCGGCCGCCGCCTCAAGCGCCTTGGCCCGCAGCAGCGGCCGGGAGGCGTCGTCGTAGCGCTCGGCCGCCGTCAGCAGGCTGGGGGCGTCGCGGTCCAGCAGGGCCCGGCAGTAGAGCGCGTTCGCCTGCTGGTGCGGGACATCCGAACTGGCCGCGAGGGTAGCGGCGTGGCCGGCCAGGGCCTGGGCGACAGTCAGGTCGCCGGTGCCGACGGCGAGGCGGACGGCGTCGGCCAGCAGGTCCTCGATCTCCTTGAGCTCCTCGGTGTTGCTGTCGAATCCACCGGTCAGCGCGGCCAGGGCTTCGGGCAGAGCGCCCTCGTACTCGTGGTCCAGGCTGCGGGCCAGGGCTAGCGTGCCGATGAGCCGGTGGCCGATCCGCTCGGCGAACGGGGCGGCCGCGGCCAGGTGCTGCCGAGCCTCGGCGGTCTGGCCGCGGTGGAAGCAGATGACGGCGGCGATGCTGAGGTCGCAGCAGGCGGCCCCAGGTTCCTTGAGATCCTCGTCCATGGCCGTCACCTCGGCTAGCGCGTCGTCCCACCGCCCGGAGTCGAACAGCATCTGGCCGAGGGCACTGTGCGCCTGGGTCCGCCGCCGTGCCGTGCCGACCTGGCCGGCCAGCTGCCGGGCCTGGCCGGCCGCGGCCAGCGCCTCGTCGTACCGGTCGAGGTTCGCGAGGGTGACGGCCTGGTTGATCTGCAGCAGCAGCCGCAGGTCGCTCAGCCCCGCGTCGGCCTGGGTCACGGCCAGCGCCCGGTCAAACAACGGCAGCGTGTCCGCCGGGTGCCCCTGCACCCCGGTCATGATCGTCAGCACGTGCAGCGCCCAGGCCATGGCCCAGTTGTCGGCCGCCTCGGTGGCCGCCTCAAGCGCGCTGGCCGCCACCCGGCCGGCCTCCTCGACCTCGCCGAGGTGCAGGTGCGTGCGCGCCGCGAGCACCATCAGCCGGGCGCGGTGCCGGGTCGAGATACCGGGCGCGGCCAGCGCCCGGTCCAGCGCGGCCAGCGGCTCCGCGCCCGGGCCTGCCAGCATCCGGCACTGCGCCAGCGTCCAGTGCAAGGCCTCGATGACATCGGGCTCGGTGGCGTACTCGAGTGCGAGGCTGGCCACCTGCTCGGCCGCGTCGGTGTCGCCCATCCGGTAATGGGCGTCGGCGAGCCGACTGGACAGCCAGCTGTGCTGGACCGTGCCGGCCGTCGAGCCGGCCACGGCCCGGGTGAGGAGCTCGGCGGCGACTCCCGGTGCCTGGTCGACCAGCGAGTCCGCGGTGCGGGCGAGCCAGTCGAGAATCCACTGGTCCATCGGCACGGCCATACCCTGCGGCTCGCCGACGGCGCGCAGCAGCTGCCGGGCGACCCGGTCGGCCGGGGCATCGGCCTCGGCCAGGGCGCGGCCGGCGTCGCGGTGCCAGGCGGCCCGGACCGGGACCGGCATCTCGTCGTACAGCGCGGCCCTGATCAGCGGGTGCCGGAATTCCAGCCGCTGGCGCGACTCGGTCAGCACGCCCACCGCGCACGCCTCGTCGATAGCCCGGACCAGGTCCGCCACGCTCCGATTCAGCACGCTGGCCAGGTCCGTGACGGTGAAGTCCACGCCGAGCAGGGCCGCCGCCCGCAGCACCTCGCGCACCGGTCCGGTCACGAACCCCAGCCGGTCCGCGATGGCCGCCGACAGCGAGCCGGGCGCCGAATCGCCCGCCAGCTCGGCCCCGCCCGCCTCGGTCACGGTCAGGGCCGCCGAACGGGCCAGCGCGGCGACCAGCTCGGTGACGTACAGCGGGTTGCCCGCCGCTCCCTCCGCCAGCCGCAGCAGTCCCGCGTCGGGCCGCCCGCCCGCCAGCGCCGCCACCAGGTCCGCTACCGCCGGCCCGGCCAGCGCGTCCAGCTGCAGGCGCGACCGGTCGTCCACCGCCCGGCGCAGCGCCAGCAGGTCGTCCCGCAGCGGCGGCCGCATCATCCCGATCATGAGCAACGGGACCTGCCGGGCCGAGCGCGTCAGCCGCGCCCACAACATGACGCTGGCCGGATCGGCCCATTGCAGGTCATCGACGACCAGCACCACCGGCCGAACAGCGCACTGCTCGGTCACCAGCGCCACCAGCTGCTCGGCCAGCACCGCGGGCACGTTCGCGCCCCGGTCGGCGGTCATCTCACCGCGCAGCAGCCTGACGATCACCTCCCGGCGCGGGTTGGGGGAGGACTCGCGGACCCGCAGCCCGTCCAGGAACGGCAGCAGCGGCAGCTCCTGGCCCAGCTCGTCCCCGGCCCCCCAGAACACCTGGCAGCCCGCGTCCGGTGCGTCGGCTACCGCCGTTCTGACCAGGGCGGACTTCCCGATGCCAGGCTCGCCCTCGATGAGCACGGCCCCGCCGCGCCCCAGGGACACCTCTTTTACCATCCCCGTCAGCAGTGAAATCTCGCTGTCACGCCCGACCAGCGCACCAGCCGGGGACACGGGATGCATGGAACAAATGCTACTACCAGAACATTTAGGGAACAAGCCGACTAATTTCGGACATTAATTCGGCCATAATAACCGCCGTCCGCAGTGTGCAATGAAAGTTGCAATGAGTCTTGCTTCGCATTTATCTCTGACAGATTACTTGTCATTTTCAGGAAAAGCAGAATACAAATTTACCGGCATATTTTGGTATTTGCAAGAAGTGTACTGGCTGTTTTACGCTATGTGTACGGATAGGTCGAAACTGGTAATATCTCCATAAGATCCAAAACGCCCGGGCGGGTCTGTGGAGGGCAGAACCAGGCTGCTGACCTCTGGTTTCTGTCATGGAGGAATCATGCGCATCGGGCGTAAAATAATTATTCCGGCTATCGTATCACTCAGCGCCGCCGCGTCAATCTTTGCTAGCTCGGCAGCCGTGGTGGCGACCGCTACCACGCCAGTGGCTGCCACGAGTTCCGGCATCTACTACCACGGCTGAGCCGGAATGGCCGCATGGCCCGGCGCCCTGCCGGAACGTCATGCTAACCACCGCAGGCTACTCCCGTCTTAATGCCGCCAGGCGTGACGAGATAATACCGACGAAAACGAGAGACGCCGGCGGCCGGGGCCCATCGAGGGCTCCGGCCGCACAGTAACCTCGAGGGCTCCGGCCGCACAGTAACTCCGCAACGCTCCTTCGCTCCCGCTTCCCGCATCAGTAACCTGGTCGAGGCCACTGCGATCCCGCTGACCACACCTGCCACAGGCGATCCGCTTCCGCGGATCGCCTGCTTGCGTGCCCGGGCCGTCCTCGTCGTGCCCATCCGGGCCGGTCACTCGCCCGGCATCCGAATTGGCAGTTCGTTTTGACTAGTTATAACGGGCTCTATGGCTACGATGGTCGGTGTAACGTGTACTAAAGATTTCACAAATTCTTTCCGTGAAATCTGCATGACCGGCGCACCAGTCCGCCCGCGCGCGGCGCCGAGGAGGAGGCACGCCCGATGAACGCGCCAGGAAGCCCGACGGTGCGGCGGCGGAGGCTGGCTGCCGAGCTTCGCGGCATCAGGGAGAGCAAGGGCAAGAGCGGCGATGCCGTCGCCGCCGCGCTGAAGTGGTCGCCGTCCAAGATCAGCCGGTACGAGCGGGCCCGGACCGGGTTGCGGCCGCGTGAGGTCGAGCGGCTGCTCGACTATTACCAGATCACCGGGCCCCGCCGCGAGCTCCTCCTCGGGCTGGCCGAGGACGCCGCCCAGAAGGGCTGGTGGGAAGAGTACGCCGACACCTTGTCCGAGGATTACCAGCAGTTCATCGGCCTGGAGCACGAGGCCACGTCGATGGCCATCTGGCACGTCGACGTGGTGACCGGCCTGTTCCAGACCGAGGGCTACGCCCGGCACATCATCAGCAGCTACAGCCGGGTCGAGCCGGTGGCGCCCGGGATGATCGGCCGGCAGATCGGGGTGCGGATGCAGCGTCAGCAGGTTCTGGCCCGTGAGGGGCTGCAGCTGTCGCTGGTGCTCGACGAATCGATCCTGAAGCGCCGGATCGGCGACGACGCCGTGATGTACGAGCAGCTCCAGCGCCTGGCCCGGGAGGCGGCCCGGCCGAACATCACGCTGCAGATCCTGCCGCTGGACGCGCAGCACACGGTCTTCGGGGAGTCGTTCGTCATCTTCGGCTTCGGCGCCGACAGCGACGCGATGCTGCAGGACGTGGTGAGCACCGAGCACCTGCGCACCGGCTTCACCCTGGAGGGGGAGCGGGAGACCTACCTGCACCGGATCGCGTTCCAGATGCTCGCCGACGCCTCGCTCGACCCCGCGGCCTCCCGCGCCCTCATCCTCGAGACGGCGGAGTCGCACTGGTCCGGTGCCCGGCAGCGCGCCCACGCATAAGTAAACATCAGAAGGCCTGCTGACGGCCTTCGGGCGTCGTCCTCAGTCCCGGCCTTCCGGCGTCGTCCCTCAGTCCCGTCTGCGGAACGCCGCTCCTATGCCTTTGAGGCTTAAGTTACAACTTGAGCACAACGGACATTTCCGTGGTTTTTGGTGCTACAAGATATGTGGAGTATTCCTAGGTGCCGGTGTTCGGCTAGCCTAAGCGCCAAGTGCTACTTTCAGTAGTATTCGCACTACATTCCGTAGTTGCGCATTCAGGATATTACCTAACAATCAGTGAGGTAGTAACGGTGGGTATCACTACGTCCGGAAATCAGTCAGAAGGTTCGGGTCCTATCTGGGTCAAGAGCTCGCTGAGCTTCTCGAACGGCAACTGCGTCGAGGTGGCCAGCCTGCCCCGCGATGAGATCGGCGTCCGGAACAGCAGGGACCGGCAGGGCGCGGTCCTGAAGTTCACCCCGGACGAATGGCACGCCTTTCTCGGAGGCGTACGTAACGGTGAATTCGACAGCTTCGGGATGTAATTACCGATGTAATTAATCGTGAGCGCCTTGGCAGCCCGCTCACGGTAGCTGTCGGTCAGGACAAGCGGAGGCCTGCCCCGGGGAGCCGGGGGAGCCTCCGCTTTCCTGTTCCGGCGGCCGATGAATCCGGCTGGCCTGGTGCGTCTTACCCCCAGACACCTGACGAAGGGGGCAACTCATGACCGAGCCGAAGACCGGCACCCTGTCCGCACCGGGCGCCGACGTCCAGTACGACATCCGGAGCGCCGGCCCGGACTCCGGGCCGGTCCTGCTGATCATCGGGTCGCCGATGGGCGCCGAGGGGTTCGTCACCCTGGCCGGGCACTTCGCCGATCGCACCGTGGTGACCTATGATCCGCGCGGGGCGGGGCGCAGCCCGCGCACCGATGGCGCCCTCGAGACCTCGCCGGACGAGCACGCCGATGATCTGCACCGGCTGATTTCCGCACTGGGCGCGGGGCCAGTCGACATCTTCGCCAGCAGTGGCGGCGCGGTCAACGCGCTGGCCCTGGTGGCCAGGCACCCGGAGCAGGTCCGGACGCTGGTGGCGCACGAGCCGCCCGCCTTCGCCGAGCTGCCCGACCGCGAGCCGGCGCTGGCCGCCTGCGCGGACATCCACGAGACCTACCTGCGCAGCGGATTCGGCCCGGCCATGGCCAAGTTCATCGCGGTGGTCAGCCTGCAGGGCCCGATCCCGGCCGACTACCGGGACCAGCCCGCGCCCGATCCCGCCGCCTTCGGGCTGCCGGCCGAGGACGACGGCTCGCGCAACGACCCGCTGCTCGGCCTGAACATGCCGTCGTGTCCTGCCTACGAGCACGACTTCGACGCCCTCCGCGCCGTGCCCACCCGCATCGTCCTCGGGGTCGGCGAGGAATCCGGGCAGACGGCCGCCGGGCGCGCCGCCACGGCGGTGGCCGCGCGGCTGGGCATGTCGCCCGTCGTCTTCCCCGGCGATCACGGCGGGTTCCTCGGCGGCGAATACGGCGGCATGGGCAAGCCGGACGCCTTCGCCGCCACCTTGCGCACCGTCCTCGAGCAGCCCTAGCACCCGAGGAGACTCGTTACCCGCCCGCCGCGCGCCGGGGCCAGTCGCCGTCGGCGGTGGCCGCCGCGATGGCCACCGCCACCTCGGCCACCAGGTTGGGGTAGCTGGCGCGGGCCGCGCTGGCCAGCTGGGGTGCCCCGGCCGCATCGACGGTGAGGACGAGGCGGCCGTCGGCGAGTGCCTTGGTCAGCCGGCCCGCCGCCGCCGCGTCCTGACGGCCGTCGGCGTGGGCGGTCAGGACGTCCCTGATCGAGTCCCGCAGGCGGACCAGGGCGGCGTGTTCGGAGTTGCTCAGGCCAGCGTCGGCGGGCAACAGCGCCGCCGTGCGGAGCCAGGCGGCTGCCTCCTCGCGGCTGCCCAGGAGGTCCGTCTCCTGGTCAGCGTTCAGCGTGCGGGCGAGCGACTGGATCAGCTGCAGCGGGCCGGGGGCAGCGGTGCTGCTCCCAGCGGAAGAGTGGGGTTCGGGCACTATCCGATAGTAACGACTCCTTTGCCTTCGGTCAGGTCCGCGCCGAAGCCGGCACCGGGTTCTGCTCCATGACCAGCCGCGCCTCGCCGAGGCGTCACGTGTGACCTCGGCGAGCCGCGCGGTTTCCTCGTTCGGTAGTTAACTGCCTGACGGGGGCGGCGAGACGGGCTCACGTGCCGGATTCGCCCCTTACCGGGGGCGAATACACACGTCGGCTCCGCGGCGAGTGCCTAGGTGGCGTCAGGGGTTGGTGATAGTTGCCATGGCCCGGTCGGGTTCCCAGTGGGCCCGGATCGAGGTGATCAGCCCGTCATCGCCAACGGTGTAGATGACCACGCAGTCGACCAGCATGGTCGCACCGCTATCGCCGAGCCACATCGTGATGCTGGCGATGTTGGCGCAGCAGGGACCGTTGGCGAAGGAATCGGTGATCCGGAAGTGGAACCGGCTCACCGCGCCGAAATTCTGGTCCCACCAGCGCCCGATCCCGCCGCGCCCGCAATGCCCGTTACCCGAAGGATCCATCATCGAGGGGCCGACCGGATCCTGCACCACCGCGTCCGGGGCGAACAGGGCCAGCCATTCGTCCTTGCGCCCGGCCGCGACGGCGGCCATGGAGCGGCGCGAGACGCGGCGCGCGGGATGGTCCCCGTCCGGGGCTTCCCAGGTAATGCTGTCGGTCACGAAAAAACTGTAACGTGTTCTAGTTTAACGTCAAGGCTGGCGAAGCGGCGGCCGAGCCTGGCGGTTCAAGATACGTCAGCTGACCGATGTCTTGCATTGCAAGTTGCAGCACTATTTGCATGGAACGACACGGACGACGGCGCGATGGACCACGAGCTTCCCGGGACCGCAGCAGAGCGGTCGGTGCTCTCCCCGGCCAGCCTAAGCCACCGCGCGAAGGAACCTGATGAGTGCGATGACGCTGACCCGGCCGATCCGACTGCCCGAACCGCGATCACCTGAATCGCCGGCACCCGGACTGCGGTCCCGGTGCATCCGGCTGGCCGCGGGGCCGGCGGCCGTGCCCGCGGCTCGCCGCCAGGTCCAGGCGACGCTGCTGACCTGGGAAGTCCCCGTCGACCCGGCGGACGTGGCCCTGCTCACCAGCGAGCTGGTGACCAACGCCGTCCGGCACGTGGCGGGACCGGTGGTTACGCTCGTCGTCACCTGTTCCCGCGGCCAGGTCCGGGTCGACGTCCACGACACCTCGCGGGCCCTGCCGGAGGTGGCGGACCTCCCCGCCGACGCGGAAACCGGACGGGGCCTGCACCTGGTGGCCACCGTGGCGGATGAGTGGGGCTTCTACCGCACTCCCGCGGGCAAGGCCGTCTACTTCATGCTCGCGCTCCAGACCGGCCTTGCCCCCGGGGCCGGCGGACGCTCCATGCCCGGGGACGGTGAGCCGTGACTCCTCCCATGGTTCACTGTCCCCGGCGCAGCACTTCCGGCGATCAGCCCGGCGCTGACCGGCCCGGCCCGGGCCCGTGCTGGCGAAAGAGCTCGCTGAGCCTGGCTAACGGCAATTGCGTCGAGGTGGCGGGACCGCACCCGGCCGGAATCGGCGTCCGCGACAGCACGGACCCGGCCGGCCCGGTGCTCCGGTTCTCCCCGGGCCAATGGCGCGCATTCCTCGGACGCCTGCAGAAACGGTGATATCGGCTCGGCTAGCGGCCGGGACGCTCGACCTGAGCCGCCCCGAAGATACTGTCCCCGCTTGTTATCCCCCGGCGGGGTAGCCTGAGGCCCGTGACGGTGCATTCCGGGCGCCACTTCCTCCAGATCCCGGGGCCTACTAACGTCCCGGACCGGGTGCTGCGCGCCATTGCGGCCCCGGTGATCGATCACCGCGGCCCCGAATTCGCCCGCCTTTTCCGCGACATTATGCCGGGCCTGCGGCGGGTCTTCGGGACCGAGGATCCGGTGGTCGTCTTCCCGTCGTCGGGTACCGGCGCCTGGGAAGCCGCCCTGGTCAACACCTTGTCCCCGGGCGATGAGGTGCTGATCGCCGAGACCGGGCACTTCGCGGCGCAGTGGGCCCGGCTGGCGAGCCGGCTCGGCCTGCGGCCGGAGGTAGTGCCGGGGGACTGGCGGCACGGGGCGGACCCGGACGCGATCGGCCGCCGGCTGGCCGGCGACACCAGATCCGCCGTCAAGGCCGTCCTGGTCGTGCACAACGAGACCTCGACCGGCGTGACCAGCCGGATCCCGGAGATCCGGGCCGAGCTGGACCGGGCCGGGCACCCGGCCCTGCTGATCGTCGACACCATCTCCTCGCTCGGCTCGATGCCGTACCGGCACGGCGAGTGGGGCGTCGACGTCACCGTCGGCGGCTCGCAGAAGGGCCTCATGCTGCCGCCCGGGCTCGGCTTCAACGCGATCAGCCGCCGGGCCCGCGACGCGGCCGCCACGGCCGGGCTGCCGCGCGCGTACTGGGACTGGGATCCCGTGCTGGCGGCCAACGAGAACGGCTTCTACCCCTACACCCCGGCCACCAGCTTGCTCTACGGGCTGCGCGAGGCGCTCGTCATGCTGGACGAAGAGGGACTGGCGGCCGTGTGGGACCGGCACGCCCGGCACGCGGAAGCCACCCGCCGGGCGGTCCGCGGCTGGGGCCTGGAGATCCAGTGCGCCGACCCGCGCGAGTACTCCGCGTCGGTGACCGCCGTCGTCCTGCCCCCCGGACACGACGCCGACCAGGTCCGCGAGGTCATCCTCGGCAAGTTCGACATGTCCCTCGGCACCGGCCTCGGCCGTCTCGCGGGCCGCGTGTTCCGCATCGGCCACCTCGGCCACTTCAACGACCTCACCCTGGCCGGCGCGCTCTGCGGCGTCGAAATGGGCCTCCAGCTAACAAAAGTGCCCATCGAACCAAACGGGGTAGCCGCCGCCCTCGACTACCTGCGCACCAGCTGAGCGCCCGGAGCGGGACGCGGTGCCCTACCGTCCGGCCGCCGCGTCCCCGCCCCCGAGGACTCGGTGTACCCCTGGGTACCTTCTTGCGTACAGACGGGCTGGGCTGGAAGCAGGATTTTGGTTACGATGGGCGAGGATATGGGTACGTAAGGTATTGCAAGGAACGTTTCGCTGAAACTGCACGACCGGCGTCAAGGGCGACACGGCGTCGAGGAGGAGGGGCGCTCGATGATCGCGCCAGCAAGCCCCACGGTACGGCGGCGCCGGCTCGCCGCCGAACTGCGCGGGATCCGGGAGACCAAGGGCAAGAGCGGCGACGCGGTCGCGGCGGCGCTGAAGTGGTCACCGTCCAAGATCAGCCGTTACGAACGGGCCCGGACCGGACTGCGGCCGCGGGAGGTCGAGCGGCTGCTCGACTACTACCAGATCACCGGGCCCCGCCGCGCGCAGCTGCTCACGCTAGCCGCGGACGCCGCCCAGAAGGGCTGGTGGGAGGAATACTCCGACAGCCTGTCCGAGGACTACCAGCAGTTCATCGGGTTCGAGCACGAGGCCGCGTCGATGTCCGTCTGGCACGTCGACGTGGTGACCGGGCTGCTGCAGACCGAAGAGTACGCCCGGCAGATCATCAGGGGCTACAGCCGGATCGAGCCGATCGCGCCCCGGATGATCGAGCGGATGGTCAGCGTCCGGATGCGGCGCCAGCAGATCCTGAACCGGGAGAGCCTGCAGCTGTCCGTGGTGCTCGACGAGTCGGTCCTGCGGCGCCGGGTCGGCAGCGACGCCGTGATGTACGACCAGCTCCAGCGGCTGGCGCAGGAGGCCGACCGGCCGAACCTGACGCTGCGGATCCTGCCCCTGGGCGCGGCCCACACGGTCTTCGGGGAGTCGTTCGTCATCTTCGGCTTCGGCGCCGACAGCGACCCGATGCTGCAGGACGTGGTCAGCACCGAGCAGCTGCTGAGCAGTCACACCCTGGAGGGGGAGCGGGAGACCTACCTGCACCGGATCGCCTTCCAGATGCTCGGCGACGCGGCCCTCGATCCGGCGCAGTCCCGGGCGTTCGTCCTGCAGCTGGCGGAATCGTACTGGTCAGGCGCCCAGCAGCGAGCCAGCGCCTAGGATCAGCCCCGATCCGCCGGTCCCCGGGCATGTTGCTGGCCCGGCTGGCCCGAGTCCTGGCGGACCGGGCAGCACCTGACCGGGCACCCGGCATTTACTGGCCGGTACGAGTTCCGTAAATTGGCCCTTAGGCGGCGGCAGCGGTTGACCGCCGGTGCCCACTGACCGCGTTCACGAGGACAGGTGCGATGGCAGACGACATCCTTTCGATCTACGCGCAGAGCCAGCCGGGCAAGCCGGGCGTCATCGACGACAAGCCAGACGGCACCGTCGTCGTGTGGACGTACGCAGAGCTCGAGGCGCAGTCGAACCGGATCGCGAACCTGCTGCTCTCGCTGGGCGTCAGCCCGGGCCAGAAGGTCCTGTGGTGCGGGCCGAACTCGCCCGAGGTCGTCGCCGTGATGAGCGCGTCGCGGAAGATCGGCACCGTCGCCGTGCCGCTGAATTACCGGCTGACGCCGGAAGAGGCGCTCTACGTCATCAACCACAGCGACGCCGAGGTCGTCTACGTCGACTACGAGCACGCGCCGATGTTCGCCGCGCTGCGGGACCAGCTGGAGAAGGTCCGGCACATCATCGCGGTCGGCGGGCCGGTACCGGAGCCCCCGGACGGGATGCTGACCGACGCCGACATCGCGGCCGCCCCGGACAGCCCGCCCGACGTGGGCGACGCGGCCGGCACCGGCGGCTCGATGATCTACACCTCCGGCACGACCGGCAAGCCGAAGGGCGCGTACCGGTCCGGCGCCCCGGACCCGGAGCAGATCGGCGGCCTGCTGAACCTGTTCGGCTACCGCCCCGACGACATCTACATCACCTCGGGCCCGCTGTACCACAGCGGCCCCAGCGCGTTCATGGGCGCCGGCCTGCTGTTCGGCCAGACGATCGTGGTGCAGCGCAAGTTCGATGCCGAGGACTGGCTGCGGCTGGTGGACAAGTACAAGGCGAGCTCGACCTTCTCGGCGCCCGCCCTGGTCCGGATGATCTGCGCGCTGCCCAAGGAGATCAAGGACCGCTACGACCGTTCCTCCATGCGGGTCATGCTGGCCAACGCGGCCCCGTGGAGCTTCGCTCTCAAGCAGCAGTACATCGCGGACTTCCCGGCCGAGTCGCTGTTCGAGATCTACGGGTCGACCGAGCTCGGCGTGGACACCGTCCTGCTCCCCAAAGACCAGCTCCGCAAGCCGGGCTCCTGCGGCCAGCCCGCCCCCGGTATCGAGATCGTCCTGTTCGACGACGACGGCAACCCGGTCACCGGCACCGGCCCGGACCATCCCGGCGAGGTCTTCGTGCGGTCCAAGGGCGCGTTCGACACCTATTACAAGAACGACGCCAGCTACGAGTCGAACAGCCGCGGCGACTACCACACGGTCGGCGACATCGCCTACTGGGACGACGAGGGCTACCTGTACATCTGCGACCGCAAGACCGACATGATCATCTCGGGCGGGATGAACATCTACCCGGCCGAGATCGAGGCGGCGCTGGAGCAGCATCCCGAGATCTATGACGTCGCGGTGTTCGGGATCCCGTCGGAGGAGTGGGGCGAGGTCGTGCACGCGACGGTCGTCCGGTCGCCCGGATCGTCGCTGACCAAGGAGGAGATCGCCGCGTTCGCGCGCGAGCACCTGGCCAGCTACAAGGTGCCGCGGTCGGTGGACTTCACCGACGAGCTGCCGCGCACCGGCTCGGGCAAGATCCTCAAGCGCCAGCTCCGGGCGCCCTACTGGGCCGGCCGCACCGCCCAGGTCGGCTAAGGAGCAGGCAGGCCGAGCACCCCGGTGGGGAGCACCGCGTGCACGCCCCAGGTCTGGTTCGCCACCTGCGTGACCCGCAGGTCCACGCACGTGCTGGCCAGCGCGAGCGCCGCCGCCTTACCCAGCCCGGTCAGCACCTCCAGCCACCGGACCATCGCGTCCAGCGCGTCCCCCATAGCGACGTTGAGATCAGCGTCGAACCCGAACGTCACGCGCCCCCCGGGCGCCTCCGCGTGAATGTTCCCGAGCGGCCGCCCCGCCGCCAGGCCGATGATGGCCGAGGTCGTCATCGGGCATTCGATGGCGGTCCCGCCGACCTCGCCGTCGCCCTGCGCCGCGTGCCCGTCGCCCAGGTAGAGCAAGGCGCCCGGCACGGTGACGGGCAGGAACAGCGTGGTCCCGGCGACCAGTTCCCGGCAGTCGATGTTCCCGCCGGCCGAAGCGCGCGGCGGTATCGTCGAGTGCTCCCCGGCCTCGGCCGGCGCCACGCCCATCACGCCCAGGAACGGCGCCAGCGGCCGGGTGAACCCCTCCGCGGTCCGCCCCCGCCCGGCGGCGGAGTCGAGTTCCCACAGCAGCCACGACGGCGGCCCCTCGGTCAGCCCGAGGCGCCGCATCACCGGCGTGTCCCGGCCGCCGGCCACCGTCCAGCCCCACTCGCCGGGCCGCAACGACAGCAGCCGCAGCGCGAGCATGTCGCCCGGCCGGGCTCCGCGCACCTCGATCGGGCCGGTCAGGCAGTGCCCGCGGGCCCCGGGGATCAGCTTGGGCTGGTCCTCGCCGGGAAACCGCTGCCGGGCCAGGTGCCCGGAGGCGTCCAGCGAGCCGACGGTGACGGTGTCGCCCGGGTCCACGGTCAGGACGGGGACGTGATCACGGGAGAAGGCGTCCCTGGTGGTCCCGGGCGCCGGGTCGAGCCGGTGGCTGGTCATGATCCTGCCGCTCCTTCGGTGCACTCGCGCGCTTCCACCTGACCGCACCCCCCACTCCATATCCTCGGTGATGTGCTTCCCGTCTATCTCGCCGCGGCCGCCGGGGTCCTGTTCGCGGCGGGCGTGCTGCGCGACCCCCGCAGCTTCAGCAACGCGGTCTGGCTCGGCCTGGCCCTGGCGCTGGGCGCGCTGGCCGCCGCGCACCACCTGGAGGAAACGTCCGGGACGGTGGCCCGGCTGCTGATCTTCGGCCTGGCCGCGCTGGTGGCGTTCGGGCCGGTCCTGGTGGCGGGCTACCTGGTGCTGAACGGCATCACGATGGTGCGCCGGGAAGGCTTCCGGCCCGCCAACCTGCTGTCCCTGCTGGCCGGGCTGGCCGTCTTCGGGCTGATCGCTTTCCTGATCGCAGCCTTGCGGACCCGGGACCCGGACCTGACGGTGTCGTTCGCGATCGTCGTCCTGCTGTCCGGCTACATCTCGTTCCTGCTGGTGTCGTACGTGATCTACGCCCTCATCTACAGCCGGATCACCGGGCTGCGGCGCGCCGACTTCGTGGTCGTCCTCGGCTCCGGCCTGGCCGGCGGCGACCGGGTCCCGCCGCTGCTGGCGGGCCGGCTGGAACGGGGCCTGCGGGTGCGCCAGACGCTGGCCCGGCGCCGCCAGGCCAGCCCGGTCGTGATCGTCTCCGGCGGCAAGGGCAGCGACGAGCAGATCTCCGAGGCCGAAGCGATGGCCCGCTACCTGATCGGCCGCGGGCTGCCCGACGACCAGATCATCCGGGAGGACCAGTCCCGTACCACCGAGGAGAACCTGACGTACAGCCAGGCGATCATGGCGCGGTCCCGGCCCGGCTACCAGTGCATCATCGTGACCAGCAACTACCACGTGTTCCGGGCCGCCATCATCGCGCGCCGTCTCCGCGTCAACGGCCAGGTCACCGGGGCGCGGACGGCTGGCTACTACTGGCCGACCGCGATGCTCAGGGAGTTCGCCGCCGTCTTCCTCGGCTACAAGCTGGTCAACTTCATCATCTGTGCCCTGATCGTCGGAGTGCCCCTGGGCTACTACCTAGTCGGGCGGTGAGGCCGCATGATTGACAGTATCCTGTCGATTTGACAGAATGCTGTCATGACTACTTCGACGGTGCACGTGGCAGTGTTCGATACCTTCGCCGACTGGGAGACCGGCTACGCGACCGCGCACATCCGCCGCGACAGCTGGCAGCGTCAGCCGGGCCGGTACTCGGTCACCACCGTGGGCGTCACCCGCGAGCCGGTCACCACGATGGGCGGCATGCGCATCGTGCCGGACATCGCGCTGGGCGAGCTCCGGCCGCCGGACAGCGCGATGCTGATCCTGGCCGGCGGCGACACCTGGGGCGAGGACTCGATGGCCGGCTTCCGCGCCGCCGCCCGGCGGTTCCTGGCGGCCGGGGTGCCGGTCGCCGCGATCTGCGGCGCGACGTTCGGCCTCGCCCTGGAAGGGCTGCTGGACGACCGCGCGCACACCAGCAACGACGCCGGGTACCTCGCGCTGACCGGCTACGCGGGCGGCGGCCGGTTCGTGGCCGGGCCCGTGGTGGCGGACGGCGACCTGATCACGGCGAGCGGCGTGGCGCCGGCTCACTTCGCCCGGGCCATCTTCGAGCGGCTGGGGATCTACACGCCCGAGGTGGCCGCGTCCTGGTTCAAGCTCTACGGAGACCGCGACCCGGCCGGCTTCTACGAGCTGATGGCGGCGCCGGCGGGTCAGCCGGCGTGACCCGCCGCGAGCAGGACCTGCTGTCCGCCGCGGCGGTCACCACGTTCCGGCTGAACGGCCAGTTCCTCGCGCTCGCGGAGGAACTGGCCCGGCCGGCCGGGCTGACCGCGGCCTGGTGGCAGGTGCTCGGCGCGGTCCTGGGCGAGCCGCTGACCGTGGCCGGCATCGCGCGGGAGATGGGCATCACCCGGCAGAGCGTGCAGCGCAGCGCGGACATCCTGGCCGAACGCGGCCTGGCCGAGTACCTCCCCAACCCGGCGCACCGCCGCGCCAGGCTGCTCACCCCGACCGAGGCGGGCCGCGCCGCGATCGCCCGGATCGGCCCCGGCCACGCGGCCGCGGCCGGCCGGCTGGCCAAGGCCCTGGGCGAGCAGCCGCTGGCCGGCGCCGTCGCCGCCCTGCGCGCCCTGTCCGCCGCCCTCGACGACGCTGGCCTATCGTGAGCGTATGCCGCGCGACACACTGACCCGCGAGAAGATCGTCAGGGCGGCCGTGGACCTGCTGGACGCCGACGGCCTGGAAGGGTTCAACATCCGCGCGCTCGGCCGCCGGCTCGACTCCGCCGCCACCGCGATCTACTGGCACGTGGACAGCAAGGACAACCTCATCTCGCTCGCCGCCGACCAGGCCTGGAACGAGATCGCGCTGGCCGACCCGGACACGGCCGGATGGCGGGACGCGGCCGCCGCGATGGCCACCGGCCTGCACGCGATGCTCGTCCGCCACCCCTGGCTGCTGCAGGCCTTCGGCTCCTTCCTGGTGTTCGGCCCGGGCAAGGCCCGGCACGACGACCACACCCTCGCCATCTACGAGGCGGCCGGATTCACCGGTGCGCGGGCCGACCAGGCGGCGGCCAGCGTCTTCACGTTCGTGCTCGGCAATGCCCTCGGCGCGGCCGCCGATGCGTCGCTGACCCGTCGGCTCAGCCGTGACGGCGGCGACGCCGCGGAGCTGATCCGGGACCATGTGGCCCAGGCGACCGAGCTCGCGGCGCAGTTCCCGCGGCTCAGTGCCCGACTGGGGACCCGGCCCGACGATGCCGCGGACGGCTATGGCGCGGCGCCCGGGGGGAGCTTCGAATTCGGCCTGCGGGCCATGCTCGACGGCCTGGCGGCCCAGCTCGCGGAGGCCGGGTCCTACCCGGCCGCGGCGGCGGAAAAACCAGGCCCCGGGGTGCCGCGCTGACGGTCCCGGCGGTTGAATACGCTGACCGACCAGATCAGGCCGAGCAGGCCGAGCCCGCCGCACCAGGCCAGGGCGATAAGCCAGCTCCACCCGATGGGGGTGCCGAGCAGCAGGCCGCGCAGGGTGTTGATCATCGGGCTGAACGGCTGGTACTCGGCGAAGTAGCGCAACCCGGCCGGCATGGTGGAGGTCGGCACGATCCCCGATCCGACCAGGGGCAGCACGACGAGCGGGAACGGTCCGTTGCTGGCCGAGGCGACGGTCTTGGCGGCAAGCCCGAAGGCCAGGCCCAGGCACGCCAGGCTGACCGTGACGAACGCCAGCAGCCCGGCCGCGCCGAGCCACCGCATCAGCCCGGCGTCCGAGCGGAAGCCGAGCGCGAAGGCGATGACGAAGACGGCCACCATGGCGACCAGGGTCTGCAGCGCGCTCGCCGCGATGCGCGCGATGAGAATGGACGGACGGAAGATCGCCATCGTCCGGAACCGGTCGATGATGCCGGCCGTCATGTCGACGCTCGCCTGAGTCGAGATGCCGATCAGCCCGGCCGCGGCGGTCATGATGATCAGCCCCGGCAGGACGTAGTCGATGTAAGCGGGCGTGCTGGCCGACCGGACGGAGTCCTTGAGCGCCCCGCCGAAGACGTAGACGAACAGCAGCAGGAACAGCACGGGAATGCCGATGATGGCACCGATCGCCACCTTGTCCCGCAGCTCCTGCTTGATGTTGCGCCGCAGCATCGTCGACGTGTCGCGCAGCGGGTAGACCTTGACGGTCATGACTGTTCCTTTCCGGTCTGGCCGGTGAGGGTGAGGAAGACGTCGTCGAGGTCGGGCGTGTGCAGCGCGACGTGCCGGACCGCATCGACATCGATCCCGGCGAGCAGGTCCTGGACCGACCGGGCGCTGTCGTCGCTGGCCACCTGCAGGGTCAGCGCCTCGTCGTTCCGGCTGGCCCGGTCGCCGAACTGGCGGGCCGCGGCCTCCAGCGCGCTCGCCGAGGTGAAGGTCAGCAGTGCGTGGCCGCCGGGGATGCGGCGCTTGAGCTCGGCCGCGGTGCCCTGGGCGACGACCGCCCCGTGGTCGAGCACGGCGACCAGGCCGGCCAGCTGGTCGGCCTCCTCCAGGTACTGCGTGGTGAGGAAGATCGTGACCGCTTCGGTGCGTACCAGCCGGCGGATCAGTTCCCACATGGTCCGGCGGCCGCGCGGGTCGAGGCCGGTGGTCGGCTCGTCGAGGAAGATGACCCGTGGTGCGCCGATCAAGGTCATGGCCAGGTCGAGACGGCGCTGCATGCCGCCGGAGAAGGTGAACGCCGGCCGCGGGCCCACGCCGGCCAGGTCGAACAGCTCGAGCAGTTCCGCGCTCCGCTGCCGGCCCGCCCGCCTGGGCAGGTGCCAGAGGTCCGCCATGAGCAGCAGGTTCTCCTCGGCGCTGAGGTAGGCGTCAATGGCCGAGAACTGGCCGGTGACGCCGATGACCGACCGCACCGCCAGCGGATCGCGCACGATGTCGTGGCCCGCGATCGCGACCTCGCCGGCGTCGGCGGCGGACAGCGTGGCCAGGATCCGCACCATCGTCGTCTTGCCCGCGCCGTTCGGCCCGAGCAGCGCGAAGACCGTTCCCGCGGGCACCGACAGGTCGATCCCGGCCAGGACGACGTGGTCGCCGAAGGACTTCCTGAGCCCCCGGACCTCGATCGCCGCCCCGGTCCGGCCCGCGGCGGCGTTCCCGCTTGGCTTCCCGTCTGTCTTGATCATGCTAGCTCCGGCTTCGCTACGACTTGAACAATGCTCAAGTCGTAGGCTAGGCCACACTTGAGCATTGTTCAAGTTATCTCCTGCCTTCCTGGCCGGGAAAGGTGACGGCGCGGGCTTGACCTTGACGCAGGGTCAACCTTCAACGATGGCGGTCATGACGAAAAAGACAGAGACAGCGCCGGCCCTCACGATCATGACCACCGATCTGCGCAAGGCCTATGGCCGCAAGACGGTGCTCGACGGCATCGACCTCCGGGTCCCCGCGGGAACGGTCTTCGCGCTGCTCGGGCCGAACGGCGCGGGCAAGACCACCACCGTGCGGATCCTTTCCACCCTGATCGAGGCGGACGGCGGCCAGGCGAGCGTCGCGGGACATGACCTGGCCGCCGCACCGGAGGCGGTCCGCCGGGTGATCGGGGTCACCGGGCAGTTCTCGGCGGTGGACAACCTGCTGTCCGCGCGGGAGAACCTGATCTTGATGGCCGACCTCTACCGCCTGGGGCGCCGGCCCGGGCGGCACCGCGCCGCCGCCCTGCTGGAACGCTTCGGGCTGAGCGAGGCGGCCGATCAGCCGATCTCGACCTACTCGGGCGGTATGCGGCGCCGGCTGGACCTGGCGATGACGCTGGTCGGCGAGCCGCGGGTGATCTTCCTGGACGAGCCGACCGCGGGGCTCGACCCGCGCAGCCGCCGGGAGCTGTGGGCGATCGTCCGCGAGCTGGTCGCCGACGGGGTCACCATCTTCCTCACCACCCAGTACCTGGAGGAGGCCGACCAGCTGGCCGGGCTGATCGGCGTGCTGGACGGCGGGCGGATCGTCGCCGAGGGCACCGTGGCCGAGCTGAAACGGCTGGTTCCCGGCGGCCACATCACCGTGCACTTCGCCGGCCCAGCCGCGCTGACCGCGGCCGCGGTCGCGCTGGCCGCCACCGGGCTGGTCAACGAGGAACGAGCCACCGTCGCCGTCGACGGGGACGCCCTGACCGCGCAGCTGCCCAGCGACGGCAGTATCGGCTCACTGCGGTCGGTGCTGGACCGGCTGGACGCCGCCGGCATCGCCGTCGAGGACCTCTCGGTGCACACCCCGGATCTCGACGACGTCTTCCTGGCGCTGACCGGTGACCGCCGATGAGGAACCGCACCGTGACCGACACGCTCACCCTGCTGCGCCGTAACCTGCGGCACACCGTTCGCTACCCCTCGATGACGGCCGGAGCCATCTTCGGGCCCGTGATCGTGCTGCTCCTGTTCGTCGGTGTCCTGGGCAAGACGCTCGGCAGCGGGCTCGCGGCCAGCGGCGGGCACCCCGCTCACTACATCGCCTACATCGCTCCCGGCATCATCATCACGGCGGTGGCTGCCGGCAGCATGGCCACGGCGGTGGCCGTCTGCGTGGACACCACCGAAGGCATCGTCGACCGTTTCCGCACGATGCCGGTATCGCGGGTGGCGATCCTGGCCGCCCACGTGATCAACAGCGTGCTCAGCACGATCGCCAGCACCGCCTGCGTCGCCGCCGTCTCGGTCCTGCTGGGCTTCCGGCCGCACGCCACCGTGGCCCAGTGGCTGGCGGCGGCCGGCCTGCTGCTGTTCCTCACCCTCGCGCTGACCTGGCTCGCGGTGGCGATGGGGCTGGTCTCGGCGACCCCCGAGGCGGCCAGCAACGCACCGATGCTGATCGTGTTCCTGCCCTTCGTCGGCTCCGCGTTCGCCCCCGCCTCCTCGATGCCGGCCGGGGTGCGCCAGTTCGCCGAGTACCAGCCGTTCACCCCGGCTATCGAGACTGTCCGCGGCCTGCTCACCGGCGCCCCGATCGGCCACAACGCGGTGATCGCGCTCGGCTGGTGCGTCGTGCTCGGCGCGGGCGGGTACGCCTGGGCGGTGGCGGCGTTCTCCCGGCCTGCGGCACACTGATGCTGATGCTCACCATCAAGCGGCTGGCCGACTACGTCGGAGTGACCGTTCGCGCAGTGCGCCACTACCACCAGACCGGCCTGCTCCCCGAGCCCGGGCGAGACCATTCCGGCTACCGGCGCTACGACGCCCGGGCCGTCATCGACCTGATCCGGATCAAGACCCTGGCCGAGGCCGGCGTGCCGCTGGCCCGGATCTCCGAGATCATGTCGGCCGACCCCGAGCACTTCGCCCGGGCGGTGGCCGACATCGACCAGGCGCTGGCCCGGGAGATCACCGAACTCGAGCAGCGCCGCCGCCGCGTGGCCGAGCTCACCGCCGGCGAGCGCCTGTTCCTCCCGGCCGGCATCGCCCAGTACCTCGACGACCTGCGGGCCCTCGGCATCAGCAGCCGGCAGGTGACGCTGGAACGCGACGGCTGGATCATGCTGGCGGCCAGCTACCCGGACAAGGCGCTGGAGTGGATCGCGCAGAAGCGGGCCGACCTGGCCGATCCGGAGTACCGCCGGTTCTACCTCAGCTACGACCAGGCTCACGACTGGGATCCGGGTGACCCCCGGCTGGCGGAGCTGGCCGGGGAACTGGTGGAACGCCTGGTCAGGAACGCCGCGGCGGCCGGCATCGCCTCGGCCGACTGGACCGAGCTGGGAGCGCTGTCACCCGACGAGCAGGCCATGCTGTCCGAGCATGTCAACGACTACTCCCCGGCCTGGCTCCGGCTCAACGAACTCGTCGCCCAGCGCGTGCAGGCCATGGCGGCCGGCCCGTCGGCCTGAAGAAAATGTCAGACCCGGACGTGACAATTGGCCCGCGTCGAACGCGAAGATTCCCGGTGCGGAAAGGGCCTGACCATGATGACGATTTGCGTCCCGGTTCCGGGTGCGGGCGAGCTGCGGCTCGGTGCGGTGAGCCTGCCCGCTGGCCAGCTGCTCCGGCTGGAAGACGGCACCGGCGTGGGCTGGATAACGCAGGCGCCGGTGCGGGTGCCGGGGTCGGCGTGGTCCGCGCTGTCGGCGCTGCACGGCGAGACCGGCCTGATACCGGTCCTGGTGCCGGCCGGCCGGGGGGACGATCTCGAAGCCTCGTGTTACGACCTGTGGATTGACAGTCTTCCTGAGTCATGGCAGACGGGCCCGGAGTGGAGCGAAGAGAACGAGCACGCCGATGAGATGACGGCCCCGTTCTCCCGGCCGTACCCGGGGCTGGCCCCGGCGGTGACTCGGTCGCTGCCGGCCGGCCCGCTGGCGGCGGTACTGCGCTCGTTCCCGGCCTCCCGCGTTGCCCTGGTGCCGGCCGCCCGACCCGCCGATGTCCTGCCGGTGCTCAACTGGTGCCCGGGCAACTGGAATTGCGCCTTCCCGGCGCCCAGCCCGGCGGGATTCGCGGCCGTGCTGCGCTCCTGGGAGGAGCGTTTCGGCGCCCGGCTGCTCGCCCTCACCCACGACGAGGCTTACCTGCTCGTCGAGCGCCCGCCGTACGACTTGGACACCGCGCTGCCGGTAGCCGCGGAGCACTTCGTGTTCTGCGACGAGCTCGCCGGCCGGCAGTCGGTGCAGACGACCGCGGCGCAAATTATCGACGCTCCTGTCTGGTACTTCCGGTGGGACTGACCAGCGAGCCACGGTCCTAGGCGGGCAGGGCGATCGGCATGGCCGCCTCGTAGCCCCACCACGACTGCGACTGCCCGGGGATCAGCAGCAGCGCCGGGAGCGGGGACTCGCCCGCGGCAAGCGCCAGAAGAACCCGGTCGCCCGACACCGCCCATTTTCCGCCTGCCCGGCATCTGCATGGGTGCACACCCGAGTCGCCGGCCCGGCCGGCTAGCACGCTTCACAGGAGCGGAAATGGCCCACGCCATCGACACGACGGGGGGCCCGGACGCCGTCGCGCGGCGCTCTCCGGCACTGATACTGGTGCTGACCGCGGTCGCCTTCTTCATGGTCGCGCTGGACGCCCTCGTGGTGGTGACCGCGCTGCCGGCCATTCATCGCAGCCTGGGCGGCAGCCTCGGCACGCTCGAGTGGTCGGTGAACTCGTACGGCCTGACGTTCGCGGCGGGCATCGTGACCGCCGCCGCCCTCGGCGACCGGCTGGGCCGCCGGCGGGTCTATGTCGCGGGCCTGCTGCTGTTCACCGTCGCCTCGGCCGCCTGCGCGCTCGCGCCCACCGCGGCCGCGCTGATCGCGGCCCGGGCCGTGGCGGGCGGCCCGCTGGTGGGCGGCGTCGTGGTCCAGGGCCTCGACTGGCACTGGATCTTCTGGATCAACGTCCCGGTCGGGCTGGCCGCCGCGGCGCTGTCGGTGATCAAGCTGCCCGAATCCCGCGGTCCGGCCGGCCGCCTGGACCTGCCGGCCGTGCCGCTGGTGGCCGGCGCCGCCGTCGCGCTGACCTGGGGTCTGATTCAGGCCGGAGACACCGGCTGGACGTCCGCCCGGACCGTGATCATGCTG
>JAJKHX010000145.1 GCA_021154785.1 Nocardiopsis sp. | reverse complement strand
CGAAGTTCACGAGCATGGCCCCGCCGTAGATCAGGGCCACGATGTTGACCAGCATGCCCCAGCGGCCCAGCTTGAACGGCGCGGACAGCCGCGGCCAGCCGTGCATCCGCGCCCGCATGATCACGATGTTGCCGAGGAAGTAGCTCAGGTAGATCATGCCGGTGGCCGCGATCGCGATGATCCCGGCCCCCGAGTACTGCCAGAACGGGATGGCGGCGATGCACGCCACCGCGATGCAGCTCCACACCGGGGTATGCAGGCCGGGGGAGACCTTGGCCAGGAACTTCGATCCCGGCAGCTGGTTGTCCCGGGCCATGCCGAAGCACAGCCGGATCGTCGAGGCCATGATCGACAGGCAGCAGACGAAGATCGCGGCCGAGACCACGAACAGGTAGATCGTGGCGAACGGGGTGGAGAAGTTGGCCTCGATGATGGCCGCGGGGCCGGATGCGTTCTTCACCGCGTCGCCCAGGTTGGGGATCGCGACCAGCGTGCCGAGCAGGAACACGCCGCCGATGACGAACGCCCCGATCACCGAGAACAGCACCGCCTTGGGGGCCTGCCGGCGCGGGTCCTTGGTCTCCTCGGCCAGCGTGGAAGCGGTGTCGAACCCGTAGATGACGAACAGGCTCATGAACATCGCGGCCAGGAACGTACTCCCGTTGACGTGGAAGCCGGCGCTCTTGGTCACCACGCTGAAGCCCTGGTGGTTGTGAAAGGCCATCAGGATCAGCGCGAACACGAACATGCCGAGGATCTCGAAGATCACCCCGGTGTTGTTGATGATCGAGACCAGCCTGACCCCGTAGATGTTCAGCACGGTGACCACGATCAGCGTGATCAGCGCGATGACCAGGTTGGTGTTCAGGCTGCCCGCGTCCAGCGAGTGCCAGCCCAGGCCGTTCAGCGCCGGGATCAGCGCCAGCGGCAGCGTGGCCACCACCGCCGTCACGGTCAGCATGCCGGCGAACAGGTAGATCCACCCGGTGAACCAGGAGTAGGTCCGGTTGGCCAGGTACTTCGTCCACTGGAAGACCGAGCCCGCCACCGGGTAGTGCGAGGAGACCTCGGCGAAGTTCAGCGCCACGATGAACTGGCCCAGCGCCACTACCGGCCAGGTCCAGATGAACACCCCGCCCAGCGTGGTCAGGCCCAGCGCGAACAGGGTGAAGATGCCGGTCGAGGGCGAGATGTAGCTGAACGCGACCGCGAACGAGCTGAACAGCCCGAGCGAGCGCTTGAGTTCCTGGTTGTAGCCGAACCGGGCGAGGTCGGCGGAGTCCCGCTCCTGCCCTTCGGAAGTTTCGGTGCTCATGAGGGAGGCCTCCGCTGTGCGGCCGATGGGACCCCGTGTGAGGCGAAGCGTAAGACGCCCGAGATCTAACTGTCTAGACCCTTGCGCACCGTTGGCCTAACGTGATCGATAACGTCTAGACCTTAACAACGGGACGGGAGATGTCCGCGGAACCCGGCGCCCTCTTCGACCGGACGGACCAGCGCGATGACTGATGACCTTCCCCCCAGGGCCCGCGTCGTGATCATCGGCGGCGGCGTGATCGGCACCAGCGTCGCCTACCACCTGGCCCAGCTCGGCTGGACCGACGTGCTGCTGCTCGAGCAGGGCCAGCTGTCGGGTGGCACCACCTGGCACGCGGCCGGGCTGGTCGGCCAGCTCCGCGCCTCCGAGAGCGGCACCCGGCTGGTCCAGTACTCCACCGGGCTGTACGAGCGGCTGGAGACCGAGACCGGCCTGTCCACCGGCTTCCGCCGCTGCGGCGGCGTCACCGTCGCCCGCACCCAGGACCGGCTGACCCAGCTCAAGCGGACCGCCGCCACCGCCGAGGCCTACCAGCTCGACTGCGAGCTGATCAGCCCGGCGCAGGCGGCCGAGCGCTACCCGATCCTGCGCACCGACGACCTGGCCGGCGCGATCTGGCTGCCCGGCGACGGCCGGGCCAACCCCACCGACCTGACCGCCGCGCTGGCCCGCGGCGCCCGCGACCAGGGGGTGACGATCGCCGAGCGGACGCGGGTGACCGGCATCATCACCGACGGCCAGACCGTGAAAGGCGTTCATACCGAACGAGGTGAGGTAGAAACCGAGGTAGTGGTCAACTGCGCGGGCCAGTGGGCCAAAGCCGTGGGTGCCCTGTGCGGGGTTACCGTCCCGCTGCACTCGGCCGAGCACTTCTACGTGGTCACCGAGCGGATCGACGGGGTGCACCGGGACTTCGCGGTCCTGCGCGACCCGGACGGCTACACCTACGTCAAGGAGGAGGTCGGCGGCCTGGTGGTCGGCGGTTTCGAGCCGGACGCCAAGCCCTGGGTCGCGCCCGACCAGATTCCCTACCCGTTCGAGTTCCAGCTGCTCGGGGAGGACTGGGATCACTTCTCGGTGCTGATGGACAGCGCGATGCACCGTCTCCCGGTGCTGGCCGAGACCGGCATCAAGAAGTTCTACAACGGCCCCGAGAGCTTCACCCCCGACAACCAGTTCATCTTGGGCGAGGCCCCGGAGCTGCGGAACTTCTACGTCGCGGCCGGCTTCAACTCGGTCGGCATCGCGTCGGCCGGCGGCGCCGGGCGGGCGCTGGCCGAGTGGATCACCGCGGGTGAGCCCAGCATGGACCTGTCCGCGGTCGATATCCGCCGGTTCGCCGCCTTCAACGGCAACACCCAGTGGCTGCACGACCGGGTGGCCGAGGTCCTCGGCCTGCACTACGCCGTGCCCTGGCCGAACCGCGAGCTGAGCTCGGCCCGGCCGTTCCGCCGGTCCCCGGCGTACCACCTGCTGGCGGCGGCCGGCGCGTGCTTCGGCAGCAAGATGGGCTGGGAGCGGGCCAACTTCTTCGCCCCGCCCGGCCACTACTCGAAGACACAGCCGCCGGAGATCGAGTACGGCTGGGGCAAGCAGAACTGGCAGCCGTGGTCGTCGGCCGAGCAGCGCGCCGCCCGCACCGCGGTCGCCCTGTTCGACCAGACCAGCTTCTCCAAGTACCTGGTGACGGGCCCGGACGCCGAGCAGGCGCTGCAGTGGCTGTGCACCGCCGACGTCGCCGTCGCCCCCGGCCGCACCGTCTACACCGGCATGCTGAACGTGCACGGCACCTACGAGGCCGACATCACCGTGACCCGGCTCTCGGCCGAGGAATTCCTGCTGGTCAGCAGCGCGGCGAGCACCGAACGGGACCAGGACCACATCCGGCGGCGGATGCCCGCCGGGCTGCACGCCACGCTGGCCGACGTCACCTCGCAGTACGCCGTCTACGGCGTGATGGGCCCCCGGGCGCGCGACCTGCTGACCCGCCTCACCCGCAGTGACCTCGGCGACGAGGCGTTCCCGTTCGGCGCCAGCCGCCAGATCGACCTCGGCTACGCCACGGTCCGGGCGACCAGGATCACCTACGTCGGCGAGCTCGGCTGGGAGCTGTACGTGCCCGCTGAGTTCGCGGTGGGCGCCTACGAGGACCTGATGGCCGCGGGCGAGGATCTCGGGCTTGTCAACGCCGGCTACTACGCGATCGAGTCGCTCCGCCTGGAGAAGGCCTACCGGGCCTTCGGCCGCGAGCTGACCCCGGACTGCAACCCGGCCGAGGCCGGCCTGCTGTTCGCCTGCAAGCTCAAGACCGCTATCCCGTTCCTGGGCCGCGAAGCGGTCGAGCGGGCCCGCGCCGGCGGACCCAGGCGCCGCCTGGTCTCCCTGGTCCTCGGCGACCCCGCCGCCATGATCTGGGGCGGCGAACTCGTCCTCCGCGACGGCGTCGCCGTCGGCCAGGTCACCTCCGGCGCCTGGGGGGAAACCCTCGGCGCCTGCGCCGCCCTCGCCTACCTCCGCCACCCCGACGGCGCCGTCCTCACCCCCGACCTCATCCGGTCGGGAACGTACCAGGTCAACGTAGGCGGCGACCTCCACCCCGCCACCGTCACCCTGCGTCCCCCCGTCGACCCCGCCGGCCACCGCATCCAAGCCCGCTACCCCTCCTGACCCCGGTTCGCGCTCCCTCAAAGGAGGAGTTCGCAGTCCCCCTAAAGGAGGTCTGTGGCCCCCCGACTACCCTCTTGCGTGGTCTGTGTGCCACAGACTCCCTAGGTCAGCCCCCGGGCCCGACAGCTGCGGCAAGGCGGCATCGCGCCCGGTGAGCAGCAGCAGGATCGCCGCGATGGGCCCCTCGACCAGCTCTCCGTCCCCGGCCGACCAGGCGCAGTCCGTGGCGGCGAACCGGAACCCGCTCAGCTTCCGCCCGGCCCGCCACGGGAACAGGTCGGGCCAGACCCGGTCCGCGGCGGCCATCGCGGCCTCGGTCGGCACCGGCCGGGTCCGGCCCAGCGGGATCGCGATGTCCTGTCCGTGCACCAGCACGTCGATGAGCGGCTCCAGATGGCTCACGCCCGGGGCCTTCTTCCGCGACCCGGCCATCGCGCGCAGCCGCGGCGCGTACTCCCGCACCGGCCGCCTGGCCTGCCGGACCGCCGTGTCGTGGATCATCCGGTTGAAGTTCCCCCGGGCCCGGGCGGCCGCGACCACGGCCGGGAACAGCCCCATCTGGGCCAGGGTGAGGTGCGCCGCGACATCACGTACCTGCCACCCGGTACACAGCGACGGAGTCTCCCATTCCGGCGCCGTCAGCTCGTCGAGGAGATCCGCGAGGCTAAGCCGCTCCCGGTCGATGGCCTCCCATACCTGGTCGCTATCCATGCTCCACCCCCAGGTTTGATAAGATTATCTGTCTAATAATGGTAAGAGAATCTGTCTAAGTCAAGAGGGCGAGGGGCGGGATGGCCGAGGATGACGACCCAGGCGAGCTGAACCTCGCCCTGCTCTGCTTCATCGCCTACCGGGCCATGGAGAACCGGGTGCTCGAGGACCTGGCCGCGGCCGGCTTCGGCGACGTCACCGCCGCCCAGGGGCGGGTGTTCGCCCGCATCGACCCGGACGGCACCCGGATCACCGACCTGGCCGAACGGGCCCAGGTCACTAAGCAGACGGCGGGTTTCCTCGTGGACCAGCTCGAGCGCGCGGGCTACGTCCGCCGGGTTCCCGACCCTCGCGACGCCCGGGCCCGGCTCGTCCAGATCGCCGAGCGCGGCCAGGCCGCGACCGAGGTGGCCGGGCGGACCGAGGCCGCGGTCGAGGCCGAGTGGACGCATCATCTCGGCCGGGCCAGCGCCGTCCAGCTCCGGCAGGCGCTCACCCGCCTGCGCGAGATCACCGACCCCTACCGATAGAAGCCGGCCCGGCCGCGACTACCCCGCACGTAACCTGGAGGTACCCCAAACCGGCCACCGTGGCAGGGAGATGACAATGCGTCCCGTTCGCATCCCGCGCCTCGCAATGCTCATCACCACGGCGGCTATCACGGCCCTCACCGCCTGCTCCGGCCCGCCGCTGTCACACCCTGACTCCATCGTCGGCGCCAAGGTGCCAGCCACCTACTACATCGCCCTGGGCGACTCCCTGGCCCAGGGCGTCCAGCCGGACGCCCAGGGCGCCAGCGTCGAGACCACCCACGGCTACCCCGACCAGGTCTACGCCGCCCTGCACGGCCGCCATCTCGCGCTCAGCCTGGTCAAGCTGGGCTGCCCGGGCGAGACCACGGTCACCATGATCAACGGCGGCATCTGCCACTACCCCGGCGGATCGCAGCTCAAGGCGGCCGACGCCTTCCTGCGGCAGCATCGCGGCCAGGTGCGCCTGGTCACCCTCGACATCGGCGCCAACGACCCCGAAGCCTGCAGCGGCCAGCCCAGCTTCAGTCAGCTCGCCGCCTGCGCCGTCAAGGGGATCCCGTCCGCCGTCACCCACCTGGCCACGATCGTGAAGGAACTGAAGGCCGCGGCCGGCCCGGGCGTGCGCATCGTCGGCATGAACTACTACCTGCCCGCGCTGGCCGAGTGGCGCACGGGCCTGTCCGGCCGAACCGTCGCCTGGACCGCCGAGAAGCTCGCCGCCACCTTCAACGCCCTGCTCGGCCGGGTGTACAAAAAAGCCGGGATGAGGGTCGCGGACGTGTTCGCCGCCTTCCAGACATCCGATTTCGACGATCATGGCAAAACCCTCCCGCGCAACGTAGCCCTGCTCTGCCAGTGGACCTGGGAGTGCGCCGCCCCGCCCCGCGGCCCCAACCAGCACGCGAACCAGGCGGGTTACCAGGTCATCGCCCGGACGTTCCTGCACGCGGCCGGCCTGAGCTGAGCCACCCGGCCGCGACGCCCGGCAAGCCCGGCGGCGGCCTTGACACCAGCGCGAACACCGGCAGAGGGTGGGAACTGGGTTTACCTGACCGTCTCATGAGCCTCGGAGGTCCCTATGGCCGTAGGTACGACTGTCAGCATCCTCCCGTGCGGAGCGATGACCGCCGATCTCACCTGGCTCCTGCTCGCGCCGAACCGGTCGATACGCAACCGGCACAACAAGAACGAGCCGGCCGAGTGGGTAGACGTCCCCACCCACTGCGTGCTGGTGGACACCCCCGACGGCCGGCTGCTGTGGGACACCAGCTGCCCGCGGGACTGGGAGACGCACTGGGCCGCGACCGGCCTGCAGGACTTCTTCCCCTACGACAAGGTCTCCGACGAGGAGTACCTCGACTCCCGCCTCAAGCAGCTCGGCGTCGCCCCCGGTGACATCGACTACGTCGTCTTGTCCCACCTGCACTTCGACCACGCCGGCAATGTCAAGATGTTCAAGGAGACGAACGCGCGGCTGGTCTGCAGCGCCAAGGAGAAAGAGTGGGCCTTCGGCTTCGAAGGCCCGTTCAACGGCGCCCACCTCAAGGCCGACTACGAGGACCTGACCTTCGAGACCGTCGACGGTGACGCGGAGTTCCTGCCCGGCGTCAGCTTCATCCAGACACCCGGGCACACGCCCGGCAGCATGTCGATGCGGGTCGACCTGCCCGAGAGCGGCACGATGATCTTCACCGCCGACGCGGTCTACATGGGCGAGAGCTACGGGCCGCCCGCGGTCCCCGCCGCCATCGTGAACAACCTCGAGCAGTTCTACTCGAGCGTGGAGAAGCTGCGCGGGATCGCCACCGAGACGGACGCCACCATCGTGTTCGGCCACGACGCCAACCAGATCAAGCAGCTCCGCGTCGCCCCAGACGGGAGCTACAAGTGAGCGAGGGACTGGGCATCGACCTGGCCGAGGAGACCATCTTCACCTGGGGCGCGCCGCCGCTGAAGTTCGGCGCCGGGGCGGTCGACGAGATCGGCTTCGAGATGGCCCAGTTCGGGGCCAAGCGGGTCCTCATCCTGACCGACCCCGCGATCAACGCCCTCGGCATCCCGGCCCGCATCGCCGAGTCGCTGACCAAGCACGGCATCACCTCGGAGGTCTTCGACGGGGTGCACGTCGAGCCGACCGACGACAGCATGGACAAGGCGGCCGGCTACGCGCGCACGCAGGGCCCGTGGGACGGCTTCGTCGCGGTGGGCGGCGGCTCGGCCATCGACACCGCCAAGGCGGTCAACCTGCTGACCACCGACCAGGGCGCGCTGATGGACTACATCAACAAGCCGATCGGCGAAGGCCGGGCCCCGGCCAGACAGCTCAAGCCGCTGATCGCGGTGCCCACCACGGCCGGGACCGGCTCGGAGAGCACCGCGATGTGCGTGCTCGACATCTTGTCGATGAAGGTCAAGACCGGCATCAGCCACTGGCGGCTGCGGCCCACGCTGGCGGTGATCGACCCGCTGCTGTCGCTGACCATCCCGCCCGAGGTCACCGCGTCGGCCGGGATGGACATCGTCTGCCACGCGCTGGAGTCCTACACCGCCCGCTGGTACACCACGTTCGACCGCAAGCAGCCCGAGCAGCGGGTCACCTACTGCGGCTCCAACCCGGTCTCCGACCTGTGGTGCGAGCAGGCGCTGCGGCTCCTGGCCGCCTCGTTCCGCACCGCCTTCAACGAAGGCAGCAACCTCGAGGCGCGGAGCAACATGATGCTGGCCGCCACGTTCGCCGGCATGGGGTTCGGCAACTCGGGCGTGCACATCCCGCACGCCAACGCCTATCCCATCGCGGGCATGGTCAAGGAGTACCGGCCGCCCAACTACCCGCAGGACGAGCCGATGGTGCCGCACGGCATGTCGGTGTCGCTGACCGCCCCCGAGGCGTTCCGGTTCAGCTTCCCCAGCGCCCCCGAGCGTCACCTCAGGGCGGCCGGGCTGCTGGCGCCGGACATGGACAAGCTCAACAACGCCGGCGAGCAGCTCCCGCGAGCCGTCATCGACCTGATGCGCGACATCGAGATACCGAACGGGATCGGCGCCGTCGGCTACACCGAGGCCGACATCCCCGACCTGGTGCCCGGCACGATGAAGCAGCAGCGCCTGCTGGCCACCTGTCCGCGCCCGGTCGGCGAGGACGACATCGCGGCGATCTTCGCGCACTCCATCGAGAACTGGTAACGCCGGTGCCGCTCTACGACTACTGCTGCCCGCAGGGGCACCTGTTCGAGCAGCTGGCCGCGATCGCCGACCGTGCCCAGCAGGCCTGCCCGGCCTGCGGCCAGACGAGCGACAAGATCCCGTCCCGGATCTCGCTCGGCGGCCAGGCGAACCCGGGCCGTCCGGCCGACATGATGCCGCAGACCTGGCGGGGAACCTACGAGGGCAACCCCGAGTACACCGGCCAGCTGCGCCGGGAGTGGAGCAAGCGCCGCAAGCTCGAGGAGAAACACCCCGAGCTGCGCGGCGACCAGCGCCCGGTCCATGCCCACGAAGGGCGGTACCACGCCAAGCCGCTGCGAGCCGGCGACCCGCTCCCGACCCCAAGGGGCACCGATACCTAGGGACCCGCATGTCTGTCTATGACGAAAAGCCCTGGCTGGCCCGCTACGACCCGGGCCAGCCCGCCGAGCTGAGCCTGGAGTTCTCCGACGCCCTGGCCATGTTCAAGGCGTCGGTCCGGCGGAACCCGGACGGCGACCTCATCCGCTACTTCGGCGGCGGCATCACCGCCCGCGAGCTGGACGAGCTCAGCGACGCGTTCGCGGTCGCGCTGGCCGGCCTGGGCGTGGTCCCGGGGGACCGGGTGGCGCTCTACCTGCAGAATGTCCCGCAGTTCGTGATCGCGCTGCTGGCCACCTGGAAGGCGGGCGGCGTCGCGGTCCCGGTCAACCCGATGAACAAGGCCAGGGAGCTGGACGCCGTGCTGGCCGACTCCGGCGCCCGCGTGCTGGTCTGCCTGGGGAGCCTGTACCGCGACGTAGCCGCGGAGGTGACGCGGGGCAACGGCGTCACCGTGATCACCACCTCGGAGCTGGAGTACCGCGGGTACCACGAGCCGCGGGTCTTCGCCGGGATCGACGGCGAGCCCATCCCGGACGGCGCCGAGGATATGACCACCCTGATCGGGCACCATCGCGGCGAGGCCCCCCGGCCGCACGCCTTCGCCCCCGGCGACACGGCCCTGCTGACCTACACCTCGGGCACCACCGGCCCGCCCAAGGGCGCCATGAACACCCACCGGAACGTGGTGTTCAACTCCCAGGCCTACCGCCAGTGGTGCGGCCTCGGCCCGGACGACGTGGTGCTGGGCGTCGCGCCGCTGTTCCACATCACCGGGCTGATCGCGCACGTCACCCTGTCGCTGCTGCTCGGCGCCCCGCTCGTGCTGGCCTACCGGTTCGAGCCGTCGGTGATGATCGACACCGTCCGCGCCGAGCGGCCGACCTTCACCATCGGGTCGATCACGGTGTTCATCGCGCTGATGAACGCGCCGAATGCGGACCGGGATGCGCTCGCGTCGCTGACCAAGACCTGGTCCGGCGGCGCGCCGATCCCGCCCAGCACGGTCAAGGCCTTCCAAGCCCAGTTCGGGCAGTACATCCACAACGCCTACGGCCTGACCGAGACGACCTCGCCTTCGCACCTCGTCCCCTTCGACGCGGTCGCGCCCGTCGACGACATCTCCGGTGCCCTGTCGGTCGGCGTCCCGGTCTACAACACGGTGGTGCGCATCGTCGGCGACGACGGCCAGGAGCTGCCGCCCGGAGAGGTCGGCGAGTTCGTCACCAGCGGGCCGATGGTGGTGCCCGGCTACTG
>JAJKHX010000144.1 GCA_021154785.1 Nocardiopsis sp. | reverse complement strand
TCGGCGGCGGCCAGGCCGGACTGGCGATGGGCCACCACCTCGCCCAGCGAGGTCTGCGCTTCCGCGTCGTGGACGCCGGGGCGGAGATCGGTCACGTGTGGCGCTCGCGGTGGGATTCTCTGCGGCTGTTCACCTCGGGCCGGTATGACAACCTGCCGGGCCTGCCCTTCCCCGCCGCGCCAGATGCCTATCCGGGCAAGGACGACGTCGCGGACTACCTGCAGGCCTACGCGGCCAAGTTCGAGCTGCCGGTCCGTCCCAGCACGAACGTGACGTCGCTCACCAGGGGCAACGGCACTTACGTGGCCAAAGCGGGCGGCGAGGTGCTGGTGGCCAGGCAGGTCGTGGTCGCCACCGGGCCCTTCCAGGAGCCGTTCATCCCGCCGATCGCCGACGGGCTGGACCCCGGCGTGTACCAGGTCCACAGCGCCGGTTACCGGCACCCGCAGATGGTCCCGCCGGGAAGCGTCCTGGTGGTCGGCGCTGCGAACTCCGGCTGCCAGATCGCCCGGGAACTGTCAGCGACCCACCGGGTGGAGCTGTCAGTCGGCCGGCGGATCCCGGCCATCCCGCAACGGCCGCTGGGCCGCGACATCTGGATATGGGCGACCGCGCTGCGGCTGGACCGGGTGACCGCGGACTCACGGCTGGGAAGACGCCTGGCCGGGCGAGACCAGGTGATCGGGCCCGGGCCGCGGCGGCTCGCCCGGCGTCACGGCATCCATCTCCGGGCGCGAGCGGCCAGCGCGGCCGGACGGATGGTGACCTTTGCCGACGGCAGCACCGCCGAGTTCGACGCCGTGGTGTGGGCGACCGGTTTCGCGGCGGATCACTCGTGGATCGACGTCCAGGAGGCCAAGAACGACAAGGGACGCATCTTGCACACACGCGGCGTGACGAGGTCGCCTGGCCTGTACATGCTCGGCCGCACCTGGCAGCACACCCGGGGCTCCGCGCTGCTCGGCTGGGTCGGGAACGACGCAGCCTTCCTAGCGGCCCAGATCACGTGTGTGAACCGATGAAGGACTCAACCGGGGCCGCCCTTCCGCGGTGAGGAGGTCCGCCGGCGCCGGGCGTGAAGGCAAGTCATCCGTCGACGATGGGAGTATGTTCAGTTGCCTGGCAGGCGTGACCTGAGCAAGGCCGATCATGGCAGCCGGCTGGCCACAATCGTGTCAGTCCGCGAGGGCTCCAGGCGTTTCTAATGAGATTGCCCGTCCCACCGGGCACTACCCACGCACAGATTTGCCTGATCTGGCGCGCGGCCCGCGCTGATGGCTCAGCGCCCCTGGTACCAGAGTGCTCCGCGGGCGTCGTGGGGCGAGATCTTTCCTTCGGATGGTTGCCGCGGCTGGGGTCATGGCGTCATCGGGGTATGGGCGGAACAGCCGGGTGGGTTCAAGTCATCGGTTGGTCATCGACGATCCTGATCAGGCTGCCTGGCGCAGCTCCCGGCAGAGCGCAGCCACCAGCGGCCAGCGATCGACGTGCGAGGCGTTATGGGTACCGGCCAGCACGGCGTCGTACTCGGGCGCGTGGAACGCGAAGGCCCCGATAAAGCCAGTGTGCCCCAGCAACTCGACTCCCTCCACCGTGTTGGTCCCCGTCCCTAGTCCGTAGCGCTCGTAGCGCAGTGCGTGGCCGGGCGGAAACGACGCTGCCGGCGTCCACCGTGTCAGTTCGTCAAGCGCGCGGGAGCCGACGATCCGTTCTGACCACAGCGCACGCACGAAGCGGGTCAGGTCAGGCGTTGTGGTAACGAGGCCGCCGCCGGCCCAGTCGATCGTCGGGGAGATCGTCGTCCAATCGAGTTCGCCCGAGTAGTGGTGTGCCGCGTCCGGTGTCCGCGCGGGTTCGTGACCTTCCAGCCAGGTGGTGTCCATCCCGAGCGGGTCGAAGATGAGCTCGCGGTACACCTCGTGGAGCGGTCGGCCGGTCGCCTGCTCCACCAGGATCCCGGCCACCACGTAGCCGGTGTCGCAGTACTCGAAGCCCTGGCCGGGAGGAAGCGCGGCGTTCCGTATGCGGCCGCATGGTCCACCAGCTCGGCCGGGCGCCAGGCGCGGTCCGGCTCCTGGCGCAGCCGCGTGGCGAACGCCTCGTCGGTGAAGTAGTTGGGCAGGCCCGAGGTGTGCGCGAGCAGCTGGCGCGGCGTGGTGCGCGGAAGTGCATCGAGGGCACGCCAGCGGTGCAGCAGTTCGGGGACCAGCTGGCTGGTGAGTGGCTCGTCGAGTGCCAGGCGCCCCTGGTAGGCGAGGCTGAGGGCCACTGCTGCGGTCATGCTCTTGGTGACGCTCGCCGCGCGGAAGGCGTCGTCCGGCCGAAGCGCACGGCTCTTCCCCCGGGCGAGATATCCGGCCGAGCCACCCCAGCTCAGGCCCACGCGGGACGCCTCGATCCGCGCTAGCGCGCCCGGCGCGCCCGCCGCGACTTGTGCCTCGACGGCGGCTTGCAGGCGGGCGGAGACGGCCGATTCCCTCAACGAACGACTCGCGCGCATAGCCCGCCCGACCACGACGAGTCCGGTAGCCGGACCAGGGGCCATGCTGCCAGGCGGCGCCCACGGACATCACCGGCAAGCTGATCCTGCAACCAACAGGCTTCACCCATGCGCTGGTCCCCATGGTGTTGTGACAGGACTGACGGTACATGTCCCGCGTACCCCCGTCTGGGCAGCTTTTAACGCCCACCGCCGAGTCTTTGACCGGCCCTGGGTCTTCTTGCATTTACCGGATGTAGAGCTCGCGGCCCGGGCCTGCGGCTCCATTCCGGCTGACGGCCCTCGTCATTTCCGCAGTTCACACGCCTTGACCGGTCGCGCGGGCCGGTGCTGCCGCCTCTACCCCAGCCCGGTGGGGCTCGCGCGTAGCGATCACGGGTCGGGTTGCTATCGCTTGTGCCGGACCGCGCTGTCGGACTCCGGCCGCGTCGTCACCCCGTCCGGACCGAGGACCGGGGAAGTAAGCCTGAACCCCTTCACGATGCAGTAGATGCTGAGCGATAGCTCCCAGAGGGCCTCGGGCAGCGTCGCGATGGATTGAATGGCGCCGCCGCGCGCGATCGCGTTGTACATGACCAAGACGCCCGTGATCATGACGAGCGGTCCTCCGATGAGACCCAGCCACGTCATACCTCGCGGCACCAACTCGGATCGGTACATGAGGTAGCCCAGGATCACTCCATTCGCGAGACCCGCGAAGAACCCGGGCCCGACGAGGAATGCCCGGTAGTAGACCGAAACGAATACATGCCCGAGAACAGGATTAGAAGCGGCCGTGGCTTCCTGTCGCATCAGCACGAACGCGAGGGCGCTGACGATCCCGATCGCGATGAACATGGCCTCGACGAGACGGGCCGCCACGTAGCTGATCGCCCCCATCTCGCTCTCGCGCTTCAGGACCGGGTACGCCACCACCGCGGTGGCGATGTTGGAGATGATGAGGAAGACCTCTAGCGCCGCGCCGGTTGCGATGCCCGGGGCGGGGTTGGCCCCTGCTCCGGTGATGAGGCCGGGGTTATTCAGCATCTGGTGGTAGCCGACGAAGTACGCCGGAACAGAGGTCAAGATCGTGGCGAGGAAGAACCAGCCGAAGACCCGGCCGATCGCCTGCGGTCGATACGCGTGACGTCCATCGCTTACGGTGGTGGTGGCGGTAGCCATCCTGTCCCTTCCTCCTGCGGAGTTGGCCGGTCGTTTTAGGTTGCCCGGGCTAGCTGCTCGGGCCGGCGGTGCCACCCGTCGAGATGCCTTCCGGACTGCAGATCACGAAGTAGCCGTGCAGGAACGGCGTGAAGCCACCCTCGCCAGGCGCCGTTGCGATCACGTGGTCGTGGAAGAACCCCGGCGTCTGACCCTGAGCCGTGCCTGTCTGGGGCGCGAGCACGTAGAAGGGTTGCTGTTTGGCGCTTGGCACCTTGTGGACCGGGACACCTGCTTGGGGGAAGGTCATGATGATCTGCCGCCCGTTCACCCACACCGGCTCGTAGCAGGCTCCCTGAGGGGGTTGAGGCTGAACCACGCAGCCTATCACCTGGGCCTGGGCCTGGGCCTGGGCGGCGGGCGGCGCCATCGAAGCGGAGACCAGGACCGTTGCGGTCGTCGTGGCCACGTTACGAATCGTCGAGCGCATGGTCAATCCCTCCCTCGGTTGAACCGTCCCTCCGTCGAGCACCTCCCGCATCTGGACCCTCCCCATTTTGTGCGGTCCGGTATGCCCCATGATTGGCGCTGGCCGAGGCGGGCGCATTGGCGCTTCGACCGGGCTTCATGGCGGTCATCTGACGCGGGATGGATGCGGCAAATGACGTAGGCCAGTTCCCCGAAGACGGAGCTGGGCCCTCGGCGTCAGCCTGGCGGCCCCAGAGCCAGGAGCCGGTGACGCTCTGTGAGATGGCCCCTATAGGAGCCCCATGGCATGCGACGGTGAAGATGTCGCGCCCATCAGCCAGTCTCGTTCCGGTTGCCAGAGGTGAGGTCGGCAAGTTGACGGACCAGTTCTTCAAGTGCCGCCGCTGACTTGTCGGCGCATGCTGCTGCCCCCCGGGTAAGGGCCTTGGTTCGGATGGCCGCGCTGGCGCTGATGGCAAGTACGGGTATGTGCGCGCGGCGGCAACTAGCTCCATCAGGTGGAAGGCGGCTGCCGGGTCACAGCTATCGAGGTCGCGCAGTATGGCTTGCGCGTGCCGGAACTGTTCTTGATCGGCGTGGTAGGTGTAGGGGCCGATGACCTGGGCAGCTGCGGATCCGTCGCTGGACAGGTAGGCGACGAGGGCCCGTCCGACTCGATAGTGGTCACCGACGACAGCAATAGTCGGTGACCGGCGGCTCATGTCCCCGATTGAACACCTCTAGGGATGCCTCCGGGCATGGGCGGTGTGACTCTCCCGTCTAAGTCATTTGACCTGCTGCCCGGCGGCTGGCCGAGCTATTGCGCGGCTGGGCCGAGGCCCTCGCGGACCGCCCATAGCGCCGCCTGGGTGCGGGAGGTCAGGCGCAGCTTAGTGAGGATGCTGCTGACGTGGGTACGGGCGGTGCGCTCGCTGATGTTGAGCTCGGCGGCGATGTCCTTGTTGGCTTTGCCGGCGGCGACCAGCCGGAGCACTTGGTGTTCTCGCCCGGTCAGCTCGGGCCCGGGCCGCGGTGTGCTCGGCGTGCGCAGCGCCTGGACGAGGCGGCCGGCGATGGCGGGGTCCAGGTGCACCTCGCCGCGGTGGGCGGCGCGGATGGCGGCTGCCACCTCGTCGGCGTCGGCGTCTTTGAGCAGGAACCCCGACGCTCCGGCATCTAGCGCGGCGTGCGCCTTCTCCTCCTCAACGAAGGAGGTGAGCGCCACGACTTGCACCTGGGGGTAGCGGGCGCGGATCTGCCTGGTAGCCTCGATCCCGTCCATCGGGCTCATCAGCAGGTCCATGAGCACGACATCGGGCGCCTCGCCGCGGTCGCCCAGGGCGTGCAGCCGGGTCAGGGTCTCGCTGCCGTCACTGGCCTCGCCGACCACGCGGATGTCGCCGGTGGTGGCCAGGAAGGTTCGCAGGCCTTGACGGACGACCCGGTGGTCGTCGGCGACGAGCACGCGGATGGGGCCGTTGGGGGTCGGTGCGCTCACGTTGCGCCTTCCTGGTCAGGCGGCACGCCGGCGGGGACGGTGGCGGTGATGGTCGTGCCGCGGCCGGGAGCGCTGACGACATCCAGGCGGCCGCCTAGGCGGGTGACCCGTTCCCGCATGGAGGCCAGGCCCATATGCCCGGGCCGGCCGAGGGCGGGATCGAAGCCGATCCCGTCATCGTGGATGACCACGGTAACCTCTGAGGAGTCGGCGGTGACGGCCACCGAGGCGGCCACCGTCCGGGCGTGCTTGACGACGTTGTTCAGGGCCTCCTGGGTCAAGCGGTAAAGCTGCTCCTCTGCCTCGGGACTGAGTAGCAGGCGGTCGGCCGGG
>JAJKHX010000143.1 GCA_021154785.1 Nocardiopsis sp. | reverse complement strand
CGCCTGGATCCCGAACCAGGGCGCGCAGGGCACCCGGGGGGCGCTGGCCGCCATGCTCGGCATCGAACAGTCCGAGCTGCGGATCATCACCCCGGACGTGGGCGGCGCGTTCGGCGCCAAGTTCGGCGCCGACCCGGAACACACGGTGGTCTGCTGGGTCGCTAAGCAACTCGGGCGGCCCGCCCGCTGGACCGAGACCCGCAATGAGAACCTGGTCGGCATGACCCACGGCCGGGCGCAGACCCAGAAGATCACCATCGGCGGCAGCCGGGACGGCACGGTCGCCGCCTACCGGATCGAGATCCTGCAGGATTCCGGGGCCTACCCGAGGTTCGGCGCGTTCCTGCCCTTCCTGACCATCTTGATGGCGCCGGGCCCGTACGCCATCCCCCGCGCCGAGGCCGTGGCCACCTCGGTGGTGACGAACACCACCCCGGTCGGCGCCTACCGCGGCGCCGGGCGGCCGGAGGCCACCGCCGCGATCGAGCGGGCCATGGACCTGTTCGCGGCCGAGACCGGCGTGGACCCGGCCGAGGTACGCCGTAAGAACCTGCTGCCCGCCTTCACCGAGCCGCACACCACCGCGTTCGGCGCCGTCTACGACAGCGGCGACTACGTCACCGCGCTGGACAAGGCGCTGGCCGCGGCGGGCTACGCCGACCTGCGGGCCGAGCAGGCCCGGCGGCGGGCGGGCGGCGACCCGGTCCAGCTCGGCATCGGCGTGTCCTGCTACGTGGAGATCACCGGGGCGGGCGGCGAGGCGGGCAACCCCAGCGAAAACGCCACCGTCGAGGTCCACCCCGACGGCAGCGCGACGATCTTGACCGGGACCTCGCCGCACGGCCAGGGACATCAGACCGTGTGGGCCATGCTGGCCAGCGACGAGCTCGGCATCCCGATCGACAAGATCACGCTGAAGTGGGGCGACACCGACCTGATCCCGGAAGGCGGCGGCACCGGCGGCTCCCGCAGCCTGCAGCAGGGCGGCGCCGCGGTCCAGCAGGCCTCCCGCGAGCTGCTCGACGTGGCCCGGGAGCGGGCCGCCGACGAGCTCGAGGCCAGCCCGGCCGACCTGGTCTTCGACGTCGCGCGGAGCGCGTTCGCGGTGGCGGGTGACCCGGACATCACGGTGCCGCTGGCCCAGCTGGCGACGCATGAGCGGCTGCTGGTGCGCGCGATCTTTACCGCGCCCGGCGCCACCTTCCCGTTCGGGGCGCACGTGGCCGTGGCCGAGGTGGACACCGAGACCGGCAAGGCGGTGCTGCGCCGGGTGGTCACCGTCGACGACGCCGGCACCGTGATGAACCCGCTGCTGGCCGAGGGCCAGCGGCACGGCGGCATCGCCCAGGGCGTGGCCCAGGCGCTGCTGGAGGAGGTCGTCTACGACGCCGACGGCAACCCGCTGACCTCGAGCTTCGCGGACTACGCGATCGTGACGGCGACCGAGGTGCCGGCCTTCGAGCTGGCCGAGATGGAGACGCCGACCACCTACAACCCGCTCGGGGCCAAGGGGATCGGGGAGGCCGGCACGATCGGCTCCACCCCGGCCGTGCAGAGCGCCATCGTCGACGCGCTGGCGCACCTCGGCGTCCGGCACATCGACATGCCCGCGTCGCCGCGGCGGATCTGGGAGGCCCTCCGGGCGGCGGGCCACGGCTGAGACCGGGGCCAGCGACCCGGCCCACATCAGGACCACCGGCCCGAGGCCAGGTTCGGCCCTACCTGATGATGATCGCTAGCCTGGGCGGGGAAGCGGTGACCGCGCCGGGCCGGGCGTGCAGCGAGTACGAGAACTCGGTCGGCACCGGGCAGATCCGCATCTGGTTCGACCGGCCGACTGGGGGATGGACATGACCGAATACCGCCGGATCCTGCTCGACGGGGCCAGCGTCCAGGTGGTGCGGGACGGGGACGAACTGGTGGCCGGGGACGGGCGCCGGGTGGCAGCCGGCGAAGCGGTGCACCTGCCGCCGTGCTCGCCGACCAAGATCGTCGCGGTGCACCTGAACCACCGCAGCCGGGTCGAGGAGTTCGGGGTCCGGCTGCCCGCCGCACCCACCTACTTCCACAAGCCGGTCTCCGCGCTGGCCGCCCACTGCGGCGCGGTGGTCCGGCCGGCCGGCTGCCGGTACCTGAACTACGAGGGCGAGGTCGCCATCGTCATCGGCCGCCCCTGCCGGGGCATCACCCCGGAGCAGGCCGGGGAGTACATCGCCGGCTACACGATCGGGAACGACTTCGGCCTGCACGACTTCCGTGACACCGATGCCGGGTCGATGCTGCGGGTCAAGGGCGCGGACACGATGGCGCCGCTCGGGCCGGGCCTGGTCACCGGCTGGGATTTCCGCGGGCAGCGGCTGCGCACCTACGTCAACGGCACGCTGGCGCAGGACGGCTCGACCGACGAGATGCAGTGGGACATGCACTACCTGGTGGCCGACATCGCCCGCACGATCACCTTGCTGCCCGGGGACGTGCTGCTGTCCGGGACCCCGGCCAACTCGCGGCCGGTCCAGCCGGGCGACGTGGTGGAGGTCGAAGTGGAGGGGCTCGGCCGGCTGAAGAACTACATCGTGGACGGCCCGGCCGGCGTCCCGGCGGAGTTCGGCGCCCAGCCGACCGCGAGCGAGGAGGTGCTGTCCACCGCGCTCGGCGGCGACTGGGAGTTCCGGGGCATCCGGCCCCCGGCCCGAACGTGAGGCAGCTGCCCTTACGATCTTTCCCATGCCCCGCCGCTTCGCCGGAAACGCCCAGGACCTGGTCCAGGCCGAGCGCGACGTCCGCGCCCGCGTTGGCGAGCAGGAGCTCGACTTCGCCGCGATGGCGGCGGTGTCGAACATCTACCGGGCCGCCAACGCCGTCCGCAACCAGCTGGAGCAGCAGGTACTCTCGGCGGAGGACCTGTCCTGGGCGGCGTTCACCGTGCTGTTCGTGCTGTGGATCTGGGGTGACCAGCAGACCAGGCACCTGGCCGCCGAGGCGGGGGTGACCAAGGGCACGCTGACCGGGGTGCTGAAGACCCTGGAGAAGCGCGGCCTGGCCCGCCGCCGCGGCCACGAGGAGGACGGCCGGCTGGTGCTCGTCTCCCTCGAGCCCCGCGGCCAGGACGTGATCGAGCGGCTGTTCCCCGCCTTCAACCGGGGCGAGACCCTGGTCAGCGCCAGCCTCACCCCGCGCGAGAAGGACCAGCTCGCGTCACTGCTCCGTAAGATCATCCGGACCGTGGAGGACGACCTGCCGCCAGCAGCGGCCGACGGTCAGGGCACGGGCGGCTAGCGGCGCGGGTAGCCGTCCGGTGATGCCCTGCTCGGTGGTCACGTCGATGAGCAGCAGCGGCCAGCGGGCGAAGTCCCCCACCTTGGTGGCCAGCGGCACCACGACGGAGCGCACGGTCACGTCCCGGATGACGTCGTTATCCACGTCCCCGGAACCTTGAGTAGCTAGCCGCGGGGGAACTCGGCGACGCCCTGGGCCACGGCGCACGGCGCGCACAGCCCGACGTCGGCCGACGCTATCCGGCGAGTCAGCACGGCCTTGCCGTCGCAGACACCCCGGTCGTCGGGATGGGCGGTGGTGCACGAGCACCGGCAGGCGCGCCATTCCCCGGTGACCGCGGAGCGGGCGGCGTCCGCCGCGGCGCGGACCGCGGGCTCGAGCTTGTCCACGACGTCCGAGGTGGCCGTAGCCACCTGCTTGCGCCATTCCCCCAGCGCCGCCGCAGCGGCCTGCCAGGCCGCGTTGAGCTGCTGGCGGGGGTCGTTCGGCTGACCATCCATGAGAGACATCTTCTCATCTGGCGCTAGCGCAGGCCAGAGGGGGCTTATCCGGGGCAATTCCCGGCCTCGCGGGTGTCCATCCGGGGCGGGGGCGTTCGTCGTCTGGGTGACCAGTCCGGTAAGCGAGGGCGTGAGGACGATGATGATGTACGACATGAGCCGGCAGTACCACGCGGAGCGGATCATGACGGCGAGCGAGCGGCGGCGGGCCGACGAGCAGGCCGGGCAGCTGGCGGCCGGGGTGTCGCGGCTGTGGCAGCGGTACCTCACCCGTCCCGCCCGGGCGCTGCGGGCGTTGCGGGTGCCCGGTGTGACAATCGGCGGGTGACCGAATCAGCTGTCGAATCTCACAAGGACATGCTGGCCCGGGTGCGGGCCAGCTTCGATCGCCAGGCCATGATGACCACGCTTGGCGTCGAGGTCACCGCGGTCCAGCGGGGCAAGGTCGTGATGTCGCTGGGACACGACGAGCGACTCACCCAGCAGCACGGGTTCCTGCACGCGGGCGCGGTGACCGCGGTGCTGGACACCGCGTGCGGGTACGCGGCCTTCAGCGTGATGCCGGCGGACGCCGCCGTGCTCACCGTGAGCTTCACGGTCAACCTGATGGCGCCCGCGGCCGGGGAGCGATTCACGATCACCGGCGAGGTGGTGCGGGCGGGCCGCACGCTGGTGGTCTGCCGGGGCGAGGCGTTCGCCGACGGCAGCGACCGGTCGTTCGCGGTCATGCAGGCCACCATGACCGCCGTCTACGGCAAGACCGGCATCAGCGGCTGAGCCTCGGGCTGGCGGCCGCGGGCCGCCCTGTCCTACTCCTCCTCACCAGGCAAACGCCCGAGATCAGCGGGGACGAACGCGGCTGCCTGCTCGTCCAGCCGGCGGGCCTGGAGCGAGCCGAGGTAGACCGGGTGGCCGAGCTCGGCCCGGATCACCGACAGCCGCTGGCCCTGCACCGCCGTGCGCTCCCCCGGCGGCAGCGCCAGCACGGGTTCCAGGGCGGCGACGGCGGCATCGAGCGCGCCCGCCCGGAGCCGCACCACGGCCAGGTCGGTGTGCGCCAGCATCCGGCACCGGCGGCTGTGCTGCTCGCCCGGTCCCGGCCCGGCCGCGTAGAGAAGGATGGCGCCCTCCAGTTCGGCGGCCGCCTCACCCACCCGGGCCTGCGTCAGGACGAAGCCGGCGTAGTAGGCCTGGGTGGCCCGCGAGAAGCCGAACTCGCCCCCGATCTCGAGCAGTTCGTCATGGTGATCGCGGTCGCGGGCGTCGTGCGCGGCCGCGATCGCCTGCCGCGCGCCCGCCGGGTCGCCGCGGCGGGCCCGGGCCAGCCCGGCGATCAGGTGCAGCTGAGCCGCGTTCGGTCCGTCGGGGAGGTAGTCCAGGCCGCTGCGGGCCAGGTCCGCGGTCTGTTCCGGGTGCCCGTTCCAGTAGGCGGCGTAGGCCGCGCACAGCCGCAGCCGCGCCATCAGCGGCCGGTGATCGATGATGGTGGCGTAGGCCCAGCCGGCCCGGACCAGTTCCTCGGCCGCCTGCGGGTAGCCGAGGTTGGTGGCCGCCGCGGCCATTAACGCGCTGAGGCCGCCCGCCAGCAGGTAGAGCTCGGCCGCGTCGCGCGGCCACTGCCGCCGCTCGAGCGCCTCGGCGATCCGGTTCCTGACCCGGCGCATCTCGGTGAACAGCGTGACCGGCTCACCCGTCAGGTACTGCGCGGACAGCTGGGTCACGTCGGCGCGGAACTGCTCCAGGGTGGCCTCGCCGATACCGCGCTGCTCGGCCCGTTCGGCATGCTCGCTGCCTTCGTGCGCGGCCATCAGCACCTCCCGCCGGATCGCGGACGTGCCCGGGTCGGGCGCGGCCGGATCAGATGACGGGAGTTCACGGTAGGCGGCGACGGCGGCCGCCCCAGGGCCAGTGTCGACCATGCCCGGCGGCGCGGTACCGAATTGGCTGGACGCGGTCCCGAACTGGCTGAACGGGATCCCGAACGCGCCGCAGTAGTACAGCTGATAGCGCTCCGCCGGGGTCACGGCCCCGCGTTCCCAGCGGTAGATGTTGTGGCTGATGTTGTCGGCGCTGGGCACGGACGTGTCGCCCCTGGTCCTAGCGGCCTTGATGAGCTGGCGGGCCAGCTCGGTCCTGGTCCAGCCGCGGTCCTCGCGCTGCTGGCGCAGCCAGGTACCGAGTTCGGAAGACATAAGCCGAAATCGTAACGGTCAGCTACCTTGTCGGGTCACCTCGTGTCCGCAGCTGTAGCGATTTGTCTAGTCCTTGGTGGCACTCTGTAGCCAACGGCACCCAGTTGCGGGGTCTGCGAGCATCCGGGCGCGGGGCGCCGGAGTCTGTGGCGCACTGGGTACCGAAGACGGTACTCGGTGGCATACCGAGTCCGATAGGAGCTTGAGCCGCGGGACAGTGGGACTCGGGGGCGGAGCGGGGCGGGCGGGCTTGGGAGCGGGGCTGGCTCAGGAGCGGGGCTGGCTCGGGAGCGGGACGAGTTCGGGGATGGGGGTGGACGGGCGAGGGGCGAAATGGCACGCGGCTCGTCGCGACACGCCGTCATAGCAGGCTTATTCAGTCGCCATGTAGGGTATTCTTCGGTATAGTGTTCGATGGAAAATTCTCCCGGACGAGGGAGGTGTCATGCCTTCAGGACCGGCTCACGCGGATCCCGCCTCAGAGCCCGGCGACCCTCTTCCCGCTCCCGACTGGATGTCGGCGGCGGAGTGGGAGGCGTGGTGTGATGCCACCACGCCCGGTGACGAGCCGCCTGCCTTCGATGACGAGGACGGAGAGCCTGACCCGGAGCCCGGGGAGTGGGCGGGTGCGGCGTCCGGGTTCGCGGCCGGGAATCCGCTGGATGCGCTGCCCGGGGGCATGTCGCTGGCGTTCTTCGCCGGGAACGCGGCAGGAGACGATGAACGGTACGCGGGTGTCTCGGACAACGAGCTCGACGGGGTGATCGCGGCGTGGGGCCGGGTGGAGGCGTACGCCTGTGCCCGGCAGCATGCGGCGGTGGCGGAGTTCATCCGGCGGCGGGCCGGCCCGGACGCCGCGACCGATGAGCGGTCGGGGATGCCGCAGATGTGGGATGAGTTCGCGGTCGATGAGCTGCGGATGCTGCTGGCGGAGCACCGGGGCGCGGCCGAGGACCTGATGAGCCGGGCTCATGACCTGACGGTCAAGCTGCCCGGCACGATGGCGCTGTTCCGGGCGGGTCGCCTGCGGGAGTCCCGGGTGAAGATCATCATTTATGCGACCGCCCCGCTGGACCCCGGCGAGGCCCGGGCGGCGGAGCAGCTGGTGCTGGGCCGCGCCGGGCGGCTAACCCCGGGCGGTCTGCGGCACGCGATCGTCCAGGCGGTGATGGATGTCGCTCCGGAGAAGGCCCGCGACCGGCGGGAGGCCGCGCGGAAGGACGCGCGGGTGCAGCGGTGGGCGGAGGACAGCGGGAACGCGGCGCTGATGGGCCGGGAACTGCCGCCGGCCGAGGTGCTGGCCGCTGATCAGCGGATCTCCGCGTGGGCGCGCGAGCTGCGCGGGGCAGGTCTTGAGGGTTCGATGGATGAGCTGCGGGCGCGGGCGTACCTGGACCTGCTGCTGGGGCAGGACTCCCGGCCGCTGCCGGGCCAGGACTCCCAGCCGGCCGCGCCGGGTGAGGCTGGCAACGGTGACGGCAGCAGCGGCCCGGGGGCCGTGGCGGGGCCGGCCGGGTTCGCGGTGCGCGGGACCTTGACGGTCCCGCTGGTGACGCTGACCGGGCTGGCGGACCGGCCCGGGGAACTGGGCGGCATCGGGCCGGTCGACCCGTGGCTGGCCCGGGACCTCGCCGGGGCGGCGGCCCGGAACCCGAAGACGACCTGGTGCGTGACGATCACCGACACGCAGGGACACGCGGTAGCGCACGGATGCGGCCGGGCCGTGCCCAAGGGCCGCGGGAAACGGGAGAAACCGGGAGGGCCGGGCGGGACGCGGGACGGGCCGGAGGGGTTCAGCTTCACCGCCGCGGGGCGGGACGGGCCGCCGGGCGGGTACGGCACCTGGCGGCTGCGCACCCCCGGAGACGGACCGGACCTGATCATCGACCTTCACCCACTCAGTACCGAACATTGTGATCACCGGTTCCAGGCCGCCGGGCACGACCCGGGGATAAAGCTCCGGCACCTGGCCCAGGTCTGGCACGCTACCTGCACGAGTCCGGTCTGCCGCAGGCCCGCGGCGAGCTGCGACTTCGAGCACAACATCCCGTACGAAGCGGGCGGCCGGACCTGCCTGTGCAACGCCGGCCCGAAGTGCCGGCATGATCATCGGCTCAAGCAGCACCCGAAGTGGAAGGTGGACCAGCTTCCCGACGGGACATTCCGGTGGACCACGCCGTCCGGGCGGACCTACATCACCGAGCCCACTCGCTACCCGATTTAGGGCGCGGCTACTGGCGTTGCCCGTTTCGCGGTCGAGCTCGAGTCTGGCAATTATCGGCGCGATGCCAGCTCTCTAGGTTTGGCTACCCGGGGCCAGAGCGGCGGTGACCAGGCGGGCGGCGCGGGCCTTGGCGGCGGGTTCCTCGCGGATGGTGTCGGCCAGGAACTGGTCGGGGTCGAGGCCGATGCTGTCGAGCTCGGCGGTGCCCATCGAGTCCAGCCAGCGCTTGAGCTGGGGGCCGTCCACCTCCGGGTGGAACTGGACGGCGAAGTGGCGGCCGACGCGGAACGCCTGCACGGCCAGGTCATTGCGGGCCAGCACGGTGGCCCCGGCCGGCGGCAGGCAGCGGTCGCCGTGGAACTCCAGCCAGGGTCCGGCCGGGACCGCGTCCTCGTCGTCCGAGGAGACGGTGAACCAGCCGATCTCCTTGCGCTCCATGGCCTCGACCCGGCCGCCCAGCGCGGCGCAGATGAGCTGGGCGCCGAAGCAGATGCCGAACACGGGCAGGCCGGCCCGGTCAGCCGCGCGCAGCCAGTCCAGCTCGGCGGCGATCCAGGGATCGGCGTCGTTGACCGAGCTGACCGAGCCCATCAGCACGATGTAATCCACCCCGTCGAACGTGGGCAGCGGGCCCTCGTCCGGGAACAGGTGCATGGTGATCTCGGCGCCGCGGGCCTCGAACGCGTCGGCGATGAAGCCGGCCGTGTCTACGTCGTGGTGCCTGATGACGAGCACTCGCATCGCGGTCCGCCTTCCGGTGCCGTTGCGGAGATATTCGTTTGGTGCCAAACTATATGAGTATGCCCCGTACTGCCGATCAGGGCAAAGTGGATCTAACCGATCTTGACATGTGGTCTCGCGCGGTGCCATACGGCGAGTTCGAGCGGCTGCGCCGGGAGGCGCCGGTGGCCTGGTCCCCTGCCGTACGATCCCGGGTGCAGGTGCGGCGCGACCCGGCGCCCTGAGCTTGGACGTTCTAGCGCCGCTTCAGCACGGTTACAGCGCTGGCGGCCAGCCTGAAGGATGCCCTTCGTGCGCTACGCGTTCACCAGCCCGGATGATCCCGCCCGGGACGACGACGGCTTGTTCGGTCCCGGGTCGGTGACCTGGCGGATCATGAGCAGCCCGATCATGTGGGTGGCGGCCCTGCGCGCGCTGTACCTGCAGGCGCTGCACCCGCGGGTGATCCGCGGCACGCTGCAGAACGCCCCCGGCATCACGCAACCGGTGGACGGCTGGGTCAGGCTGAGGCGGACCAGGAAGTTCATCGAGACGCGCACGTTCGGCACGACGGCCGAGGCCGAAGACGCCGGCCGCCGCGTGCGCAGGATCCACGAGGCGCTGACCGGAACCGACCCCGACGGCACCCGCTACCGGGTCGACGAACCCGAGCTGCTGCTGTGGGTGCACTGCGGCGAGGTCGCCTCCTGCGCCGACGTAGCGCGGCGCGGCCGGCTGCCGTTCTCCGCCGCAGATCTGGACGCCTTCGTGGCCGAGCAGCGCGCCAGCGCGGAGCTCATCGGCATCGACCGGGGCTTGGCGCCGGCCTCGATGGCCGAGCTCGACGCGTACTACGAAGAAATCCGGCCGAGGCTGTACGCGGGTGAGGACGCGCGACAAGCGCTGCGCGTGATCATCCGTCCTCCGGTACCCGACGGCAACCACGTGCTGAAGCTGGGAATGCGACCGGTCGCCGCCCTGGCTTCTCGACCCTGCCGGGCTGGGCCCGGCGGATGTACGGCCGGCCGGGCGGGCCGCTGAGCGAGGCAGCGGCCGCCGCGGGGCTCCGGGCCGCTCGGCTGACGTTCGGCCAGCCGTGGCTGTTCTCCGCCGCCATGCGCGCCGTCCACCGCGCCGAATCAGCCGGCGACAACCGGGTTGATGGCACGCGGGGAGTCAGGAGGGGACGTAGCCGGCTGCGGTGAGCATGTGGCGGAGGTCGACGACCATCTGGGCGTCGATGTCCTTGCCCTCGGGCGGATCGAAGACCTGGCGCTCGGAGCCGACCGCGACGGTGACCTTGCCGTCGTGATGAACGTCGACGGTGCCGATCGCCGCCAGCAGCGAGGTCACTGCGTGCCACTCGATGTTGTGGCTGACGGGATGCTCGAAGATCTGGCGCAGCGTGTTCCGATGGCGGTTGTCCAGGTGCGGTGACTCCGGCGAGGATGACATCGTGTTCCCTTCCGGTTAGAGCCTACGCGGAGACGCCGAAGGGAGCCTGGTCTGGTGGCACGCGTATTCATCACGGGCTCGAGCGACGGGCTCGGGCTGATGGCGGGGCGGCTGCTGGCCGGCCAGGGGGCCATGAGGTCGTGCTGCACGCCAGGAACTCCAGCCGGGCCGGCGGCCACCGGGACCGGCTGCGCCCGGCTCAGCGGGACGAAACTGCCGGCGTGAATACCAGTGGGCACGTGCTGGTCATCGGGGTGGACGGGGTCCGGTTCGACTACCTGGGGCCGGATGCGACGCCCGCCATCTGGCGGCTCGGGCAGGCCGGGCTGCCCACCCTGCTCGCGGTCAGCGGGTGGCCGCCGCTGGCGCTGGCCGTAGACGGCGGCCCGCTGTTCGCCGAGGCCAGCACGCGGGAGTTCATCCCCGTAGCGGACGACGATCTGACCTGGGATCAGGCCGACGCGGCCAGCCTGGCCGTCTGGGACGAGGCCGACAAGACAATTACCGAACGGGCCGGGGCGATCCTGGCCGCGGACACGACGCGTGCTCCCCGGGTGTCGTTCGTCTACCTGGGGGCGGTGGACTTCGCCGGGCACGCGGCCGGTGCGGGCGACGCCTACCGGGCGGCCCGCCGCTGATCACCCGCAGGACCAGGTGGCGCCGCTGGTTCTGCGAGCCGCGGGGCTGGCAGCGGCACGAACCGCCTGATCTTGCTGGTCATGGGATCGCGATCTAGCTTCACGACTCGGCGTAGCCGGACCTGCGGGCCGGCCAGGCCCGCTTCACGCAGGCTCCGTTCGACGGCGGCCATCACCGCGGCCGGGTCGAAGTCGCCGTCAATGACCGCGGCGATATCGGCACCGCGTTCGGTCTGGCGGATCTGGTATTCACGGACGGCGCCGTCGTGGAGCAGCGGGGCGCCGAGCACGAACGGGTGCACGCTGGCGTCGGGATAGCGGAACATGTCATCCGTTCGGCCCTCGACGCTGGCGCGCAGGGCACCGCCTGCACTGGTCCCGGCCGGGGTGAAGCGGTCCGTCAGCTCGTAGCGGATCAGCGGCTGGGTCAGGTTGTGCAGGTTGGTCACCAGCACCTTGGCCGAGGGCACGCCGTCCGGGACCGGCTGGTCCTGGTCGTCGACGCACTCGGCGAGGCAGGTGTCGCTGGCGAACGTGAGCACGGTGCCGCCGGGCTCGCTGTGGCCCACCAGGCCCTCGGTGGAAACGAACATGTCGATCACCGGAACGCCGAAGGACTCGGTCACGGCGGCCCGTTCCGCCGGGGCGATGGCCTCCGACATCGAGGTGACCGAACGCAGGTTCAGCCGGAGCCGCCCGGCCTGCTGCTCCCGGACCAGCTCGGGTAGCTTGGTCGCGTAGGCGAGCAGGGCCGGCGGCTGCGCGGCGTTGAGCCGGGCGACGATCTCGGCGACCGGCAGGCTGGCCGGCGCGGGCACCATGCGAACCGGCGGGCGGGTCGCGGTCGCGGCGGCGAGCCCGCTGGAATGAACCGCGGTGCCGGCGCCGACGATCCCGATCACCAGCCCTTCCGGCGGCAGCCCGCCCGGCCCGGCTTGGGCCGCCGCGATGGCCCGGCGCATGACCGAGGCGACGAACTGGGCGTACTCGCCGACGGCTTGCACGAACAGGCCGCGCTGCCCGGTGGTGCCACCGGACACCAGGCCGATGTAGCCGCCCAGCAGCAGCGACGGGTCGGTGACGGACCGGGCCAGGTGCCGCTCCAGCAGGTCCCGGGTCAGCCGCCGGTCGGTCGGCACGGCGTCGAAGTCCGCCATCATCTCGGCCTTGGTCATCACCGGCAGCCGGGCCAGGTCGGCGAGCTCGAACCGGTCCGGGTCGACACCGCGCAGCCGTGCGGCGTGGAACGGCGAGCGCGCGATGGCCCGGGCCAGCACGGCCCGCAGCCGGTCCCGCTGGTAGGCGGCGAGCCGCCCGGCATCCCAGTCGAGGCGCTCGACGTGGCCGGGCAGATGATGCCCGATAGCACTGGAGACGCGGGTCCGCATCAGCTCGAGGTCGGTCATCATGGCGGTGGTCATCTTTCCTCCGGGACAGGCACGAGGGGCGCGGTGAGCCAGTCACCCAGGCGGCTGAAAACCGGCAGTCCCGGGCCGCCCAGGGCGTCCGGGTTGGCCAGTTGCTCCAGCGCGATGCCGACCTCGAGGGCGAGGATGAGCTCGGCCAGCTGCCGGGCCGGGAACGCGAGTGCGTCGGCCCCGCCCACGCTGATCGCGGCGAGGATCGCCGCCAGCCGGTCCACTGTCCGCGCGTGCAGAGCCGCGTACCGGCGGTTGAGCTCGGGGTCCCGGGCGGCGTGCACCCGGAACTCGGTGACCAGCAGCCGCCAGCCCGGCGCGGCCCGGTCGGCATGCTGGGCCACGTCGATGATGGCGGTGAAGTCGCCGGTGCCGGCCAGCCGCCCGGCCAGGTCGGCGTTCTGCGCGGCCCGCTCGGCGATCCGCTCCTCGAGCAGGGCCAGGAACATGTCAGCCTTGCTGGCGAAGCGCGAGTACACCACCCCTTTGGAGAAGCCTGCCTCGTCGGCGATCTGCTCCAGGGTGGCGGCGTAGTAACCGCGGGCCAGGAAGACCCGGCGCGCCGCGGCCAGCAGCAGGGCGCGGTTGCGGTCGTTCTGCTCGGCGCGCGACAGGCGAGGGCTCATACCAATGATATTGAAATACCATCGGTATCAAAGTCAAGAGGCTTTGCGGTCAGAGGGCGGTCAGGATCTGGGGGCCGTCCTCGGTGATCGCGACCGTGTGCTCGACGTGGGCGGCGCGGCTGCCGTCGCCGCTGCGGATGGTCCAGCCGTCGCGGTCGATCCGGTAGATGTCCCGGCCGCCGGCCAGGAACCACGGCTCGATCGCGAGGACCAGCCCGGGGACGAGCCGCAGGCCCCGCCCGGCTGGTCCCTCGTTCGGGACGTGCGGGTCCTCGTGCATGGTCCGGCCGACGCCGTGGCCGCCGAAATCGGTGCAGATCCCGTAGCCCCCCTGGCGCCCGACGGCGCCGATGGCAGCCGAGATATCGCCGAGCCGGGCGCCGGGGACGGCCGCGGCGATGCCCGCCCGCAACGCGTCCCGGGTGACGTCGATCAGCCTCTCGTCGGCCGGCTTCAGCGTCCCGATCGTGAAGGAGACCGCGGCGTCGCCCGTCCAGCCGTCGAGCACCGCCCCGCTGTCCACGCTGACCAGGTCGCCGTCGGCCAGTTTCTTCCGGCCGGGGATGCCGTGCAGCGCGGCGTCGTTCACCGAGGTGCAGATGACCCCGGGATACGGTACCGGGGCGAACCGGGGGTGGTAGTTGAGGAACGGCGAGTAGGCGCCCGCGGCGGCCAGCACATCCCGGGCGATCTCGTCCAGTTCGGATGTCCGCATCCCGGCCTTGGCCTGGTCCTGGACGGCGGCGAGGATCCGCGCGACCACCTGGCCGGCGGCGCGCATCGCCTGGATCTCGCCTGCTGTCTTGATCTCGACCACCGGTCGCACCTCTATCCTTTCCCGGCCTTTGCGGGATAACTATACCGGTATTACTATCACGGTATGGTCCGTCCTCCCCTCACCCGCCTGGAGCACGAGCGGGGACACCGGCTGGGCATGCTGCTGCGCGAGGCCCGCGGGCCGCGCAGCATGGCCGAGATCGCCGCCGTCTCCGGCGTTCCCGCGGAAACGCTGCGCAAGATCGAGACCGGCCGCATCGCCACCCCGGCCTTCTTCACCGTGGCCGCGCTGGCCGACGCGCTCGGCCTTTCCCTGACGGAAATCGCCCGGGCCTGTGCCGGGCGGCCGGGCGACGCCGCGCTCAGCGCCTAGGCCCGTTCACGACATTACGTGTCTGATCGCTCACAGAGGGAATATCAGCCGTACGGGTGATGCCATCCGGCCGGGTATGGGTGCAAAATATACGTGTCCGGATTTTTGACGGGGAAATCCGGAGACGGGATCCGTTTCACGGGGGTGAAGCGACATGACGAGCTATTCCCTGGCCACTTTGGCTCGGCGAGCGGCTGACCTGGGCGATCCGTTGCCATGCAGCGACAACACGCAGTTGTGGTTCTCGGATCAGCCAGCCGACCTGGAGCTAGCCAAGGCCTGCTGCGAGGCGTGCCCGCTGCGGCGGTCGTGCCTGGCCGGCGCGGTCGAGCGCGGCGAGCCGTGCGGCGTCTGGGGCGGTGAGATCTTCGAGAAGGGCCGGATCGTCGCGTTCAAGCGGCCCCGCGGCCACCCGGGCCGGCAGGCCCGGGCCAGCTGACGCCAGCCCGCTAGTTGACACCGGCCCCGGCCGGCGACAAGGTAAGTGCCGAACGAAGACGGCGTCGTGCCCCGGTACCGGGAGGGTCATGCCCGAACCCATCGAGGCGCTGGCTTGACCAGGACGGTCCCGGTGCCCGTTACTAGATCACGTGACGGCGTTCGGTGGTTCGTGGATCTCCTATCACGCCCGGGTCCGCCCAGATAAGGTCGCGCTGCACGACCTGGGCAAGGGCCACCGGCTGAGCTACGCGGACCTCGACGAGCGGATCGGGTGCGTGGCCGGGATGCTGCGGCGCTCGTTCGGCGTCGGCCGGGGCGACCGGGTGGTGATGCTGTCCCGCGGCTGCTTCCGGGCCTTCGAGGTCATGTACGCGTGCGCCCGGCTCGGGGCGATCTTCGTCCCGCTCAACATCCGGCTGTCCGACGCCGAGCTCGGCGTGCTGGCCGGCGACGCCGAGCCCACCGTCCTGGTCGGGGAGGACGCCCTGGTCACGCGGGGCATCGCGGCCGGCGTACCGGCCCTGTCCTGGGAGGACGGGTACGAGCAGGCACTGGCGGGCAGCGACGCCGCCGAGCCGGTCCTGGTGGACGGCGACGACCCATGGGTGATCATCTACACCTCGGGGACCACCGGTCGGCCCAAGGGGGTCGTGGTCACGCACGCCGGCTCGCAGGCCACCATGCTGGCCAGCGGCGTCAGCGGCGAGGTGACCGCCGCGTCCGTGTGCCTGACCGCGCTGCCGGTCTGGCACGTGGCCGGGCTGAACTTGTTCGCCAACCCGGTCCTGTTCGCCGGCGGCACCGTGCTGATCATGCCGTCCTACGACCCCGGACTGGCGCTGGAGCTGCTGACCCGGCCGGACGACCCGGTCACGCACTTCTGCGGCGTCCCGGCCCACTACCAGTTCATGCAGGCGCTGCCCGGCTTCGCCGCGGCCAGGTTCCCGGACTTCCTGGCCGGGGTGGGCGGGTCGCCGGTGCCGGCCGCGCTGGTCGAATCGTGGGGGCGACGCGGGGTGGCGCTGCGCACCATCTACGGGATCAGCGAGGCGGGCTCGACCGTGACGATGAGCCCGCCGGGTGCGGTGCCCGGGCCCGGCGACGTCGGCGTGCCGATGTGGCACCTGCGCTGCCGGATCACGGACGGCGACCGGGTCTGCGCCCCGGGCGAGCCGGGTGAGCTGCGGATCGCCGGGGCCAGCGTCACGCCGGGATACTGGCGGCGGCCCGACGCGACGGCCCAGGCCATCGTGGACGGCTGGCTGCACACCGGGGACGTCGCCGTGATGGGCGCCGACGGCCACGTCCGCATCGTCGACCGGATCAAGGACATGTACATCAGCGGCGGCGAGAACGTGTATCCGGCCGAGGTGGAAGAGGTGCTCTACCACCACCCCGCGGTGGCCGAGGTCGCCGTCGTCGGCGTACCCGACCAGCGCTGGGGTGAGAGCGGCGCCGCCTGGGTGGTGCTGGCGGCCGGCGCCCGCCCGGAGCCGGGCGAGATCCGGGCCTGGGCCCGGGACCGGCTGGCGGCGTTCAAGGTGCCGCGTGACATCCACGTCGTCGGCGCGCTCCCGCGCAACGCCACCGGCAAGGTCCTCAAAGCCGAGCTGCGGTCAGAACCGGGCCGGTTACACTGGCGGAGCAGATCGTATCTGTGTTCTAATAATAGGCACGGGTCGAACACATAAGCCAAGCCGTCGCCGGGCCCGCCAGGCCGGGCACGGCCGCCCCCGCCTCGCGTCGGCGCCGGCTTGGAGTCCCCCCGTTCGGGTCATGGATCAGGGGTGATAACGACGAACGAGCGATTCGAAAATATTATCGAAGATAGTGACGACAGATTCTCTGAAATAGAACTCAGGGTGCTCGACCTGGAGAAAGACATCTCCGATTGGCGGGCGGCACGGACCCGTTCGGTCACCGATCCCGCGCGGCGCCGCACACGGGAGCGTGGCGTCGCCGGGCCCGGGTATCGCCGGGAACCTGAGCCCGACCTAGCCGAGGCCGATTACCAGCCGGAATTCGCCGAGCATGGGATCAGCTGGGAGGCCGACGAGCCTGAGCCCGACTGGGAGGCCGGCGAACTGGAGCCGGGGCCCGCCCCGGCCTTCCGCGGCCGGACCGCCCCCCGGCACCGCGAGTTCCTGCGCGCCACGGGAAACCCGGCCCCCGGACGCGATCATGGCCGGACCCCGGCGGGCCCGTCGCGGTCCGGCCGGCCGGCCGGATACACCCGGCCGGTCATCGGGGACGAGTGGCTCGAGGCCGCCGACCGGACCCAGGAACTGATCGACCGGGGACGGCAGACGGCCAAGCCGCGAACGGTACGGCGGCCGGCGGCCAAGCCGAAGGCCGCCCGGCCGAAGACGGGCCGGCGCGGGCGCTGGCGTCACCGGCGCACGATCGCCGTGGGGTCGGCGGCCGGCCTCGCCGTCCTCGGCATCGGCGCGATGATCATCTTGAGGGCGGGCCCGTCGTGGCCGGCCAGCGTGGCTACGGTCCGGACCGAGATCACCACCGCCTGCCAGAACCCGAACGTCGCATCGGAACCGAGCCAGGTCAATTTCGCCTGCGCCAAGGACACCAGCCAGATTCTCTGGGTTTTCTCGCTGCTGACGAGCGGCAACGATCCCGGCTACGCCGACGCCAAGAGCGGCCGGAAAGGGCTCGAGCCCATTACGCCGACGCAGGGCGGGGAGATCGCGTGGTCGCTGAACCTCCACCATCCCTACGACCCGCTCAGCCCGGTCGACAGCCTGGAGGTGGCCGCGCGGGCCATCAACAACATCATCGGCGGGGCCACGCTAACCGGCACCAACGGCAACCCCACCGTCCAGCCGGGTCTGGAGGGCAAGCCGGAGAACTGTGCCCGGTACACCGGGTCGTCGGCCATCGTCTCGCACGCCGGCTTCCCCAGCCTGTGCGCCAGCCCGGTGACCAGCCAGCAGGGCCAGGCCGCCCTCGTCGCCGACGTGTACAAGAAGTGGATGCCGGGCGCGAGCGCGGTGGCCGCGCAGAACGCGAGCGTGCTGTTCCAGAACGCCGGTAACCCCGGCGATCCGCAGGTGCAAGCCATCCTCAAGACCCTGCCGCACGGACAGTAGAGACGTCGGCCGAGCCGGGGAAGGGGGGACACCACGCGCACCATCAGCAAGCGCAAACCGACCTGGCAGCAGGCCACCGCGCTGGTCAGCCTCAGTACCTGCGGCGCGGTGACCGGATTCACCTTCGCCCACGGCACCGTCGCCGACGTGACGTCGCCGGTCAGCATGCCGCCGCACCTGCTGGCCGCGGAGCAGCCGGATGCCAGCGCGGCCGGCTCGAGTACGGCAGGCACCAGCACGGCAGGCACCAGCATGACCAGCGACGGCGCGCTGCGAGCGGCGATCGTCAAGGTGGCCCGGGTCTACCTGCGGATGGCGCGGACCAGGACGCCGGCCGAGATGGAGGCGCTGATCTGGCGATCGGCCAGTACCGACGGCGCCGACCACGGACCGTCATGCGCGGCCTTCGCCAGCCTGACGCTGGCCCTGGGCGCCAAGGCGGCGGGCCAGCAGAGCTGGGTCACCGGCGGGGGCACCTATCCGTGGCCGCTGCAGCCGTGGGCCGACGTCCGCGTCCAGCCCAACCCGGCGTCGCTGGACGTGACCTCGATGGTGCAGGACGCGCAGGCCCAGCACCGCTGGCACCCGCTCGGCGACGGGTACCGGCCCCAGCCGGGAGACTGGGTGCTGTTCGACGGGCACGTCGAGGTGGTGACCCGCGCTGCCGGCGGCGCGCTGTCCACGATCGGCGCCGACTCGCTGCCGGACCTGACGGTGAACGCGCACACGTTCCCGGCCCCGTTCGGCGCTGCGGGCGTGCTCGGCTTCGTCGACAACGGCGGCCTGGTCAGCACGGCCAGCCACGAGGAGCCCGCCGGAACCAGCGCGCAGGCCGGGCAGAGCGCGGCGCAGGTGCCGGGGGTGGCCGCCGTACCGGCCGGGGCGGCGGGGCAGGAAGAAGGATGGGCAGCGGTCCCCGGGGCGGTGCACGCGGCCGCCGGGGCTAGGGCACCGGCGTACCGCAGGCACGACCCGCCTTCGGCCACGGTGCCGGGCACCGCCGCCCAGCAGGCGTTCATCAGCCGGATAGCCCCGGCGGCGACGGCCGCCCAGCAGCGGTACGGAATCCCGGCCGCGGTGACGATCGCCCAGGCCATCGACGAATCGGGCTGGGGGCAGAGCGAGCTCGCGACGGCGGATCACAACCTGTTCGGGATCAAGGGGACCGGGCCGGCCGGCCACGTCACGATGCCGACGCGCGAGTACGAGAACGGCGCCTGGGTCACCATCAACGCCCGGTTCCGGGCGTACCACAACATCGCGGAGAGCATCGAGGACCACAGCGAGCTGCTGGCCACCGGTCCGGCCTACCAGCGCGCGATGGCCAACCGCCATCAGCCGGACGCGTTCGCGACCGCCCTGACCGGCGTCTACGCCACCGATCCGGAGTACGGCTCCCACCTGATCGCGCTGATGCGCCTCTACCACCTGTACCAGTACGACGCGGCGGCACCGGCCGGCGCGGCGGCGGCCGCGGCGGCGCCTCAGACGGCGGATCAGCAGGCAGCGGTGCCGGGCCTGGCCGGGTTTTCGGGTACCCCCTGGGGTTCGGGTAGTCGCGAGGCCTCGGATGGTCACGGGGGCTCGGCCGTTCCGGTGAGCATCCCGGGGGTGGCCGCCGCACTGACCGCCGGCGCGGTGCGGACGCGCGCGCGGCGGGAGCAGCGAGTCGAGCCGCGGCGCAGAGCCGAACCGGGGCAGCGGGCAGAGCGGGAACGGGAGGCCGAGCCGAGGCGGCGGCCGGGGCCGCGGATCGCGCCGCGGGGGCCGCTGCTGGGCACGCGCCGGTATGTTCCCCGGATCCCGCACACGGTGACCGCCGACTTCGTGGGGACGGCTAAGTGGCCGCTGGCCCGGGCCGAGCCGCTGTACCAGGACGTGGCCGACCGGATCGGGATCCCCTGGGAGGTGCTGGCCGCCTGCGACTGGATGCAGTGCCAGGCGCAGGCGCGCTACTCACCGGTGCACGGGGAGAAGCTCGGCACCGTGAACCTCGACGGCACGGTCTTCCGGACCCGGTCGGCGGCGCTGGGGCAGTGCGCCAGCGACCTGGCCGAGCTGGCCGGCGCGGTCTACCTGATCGACCTGGCGCGGCGGCGTCCCCTCTCGGTCCGGGAGCTGGCCAACGTGTTCGCCGCGTTCCGCTGGGGCGGCCTGCTCCAGGCGCACGACATCTCGGCCATGGAGTTCCCGTACTCGGTCGCGGGCCTGACCGCCCAGCACCTGAAGATGCGCTGGCCCGACATCGACGACCCGCACGCGCCGGACAAGCCCGGCACCCGGTTCCGGCGGCCATTCGGAGCGGTTCCCATCGTGCTCAGCCTCGGCTACCGCGCCGCGGCCTAGCGATCCTCACCGGCGGAGGCGGCCGCGGCTTTCCCCGGTGGGTTCCGGGCGAGTGCGGTACTTCCAGTCACATAGGCCTCGTAAGCCTCGAATACCTCATGACAAGCGCGGCCGGGACCGGCTCGATGTTCCATCGATCCGCCGGGAGGCGGATGAATGTTCCATCGAGCCGGTCCTGACGGCGGCGGCGCCGTCGGCCTGCACTGGCGAGATCGCTGGTGGACCTCCACGCCAGCCGCTGCCTCAGCGGTGCATGTCCATCTCGTCTCCATAGGCACTGCGCTGCGGCTCCACCTGGCACGGCGATGGTCAAAGGGAGTTAGCCGCTTCGGCGTACGCGCCGAGCGGCTGGCGCCTTTCCGGCCCAACGAGACGAGGAACGCCTGATGAGCCCCATCGCCGTCGCGGCCGAGCCCGCGGACCTCCCGGCCGGGTGGCTGCCCCGGGCAGGTAGCGTCCTGGTCGTGCTGGCCCGGCCGGGCCAGGAGTCGGCGGAGCTTGGCGGCCTGCTGTACGCCTTCCGCCGGACCGGGGCTGATCTCGCGCTGCTGTGCCTGACCCGCGGCGAGGCCTCGACCGTGAACTCCACCTGGAGTGCCCGGCTGGAAGCGGTCCGGCCCTGGGAACTGCAGCTGGCGGCCAGCGTCCTGGGCATCTCCCAGGTCACGGTGGCTAGCTATCCCGACGGCGACCTGGGCAGGCAGCCGGAAGCCGAGCTCCGCAACCGGATCGGCCGGGCTATCCGCCAGCACGCGGCGGACCTGGTGCTGGTCATCGACCCGGCCGCGGGCGATGCGGATGACGACGGCACGGCAATGGACGACGCGGTCATGGACGACGCGGCCGTGGACGACGCGGCCGTGGCGGCGGCCGCGTGCATGGCCGCCCAGCGGGCAGGGGTGCCGGTCCTGGCGCGCACTGGGCCGCCCGGCCACGTCGCCGGGGCCTGGGCGATTGACCTGGGTCCCGACGCCGGCACCGCCCGGGCCATCCAGAAGGTCGCCGTGGCCGCCCACGAGAGCCAGTCACCGGCCCTGCCCCCGCTGATCCGCCGGCTGGACCGGCTCGATGGCCGGGAGCACCTGCGCTGGCTGGTCACCCCGGCCTGGACGCGACGGACACCTGAGATACAGGAGAAGACATGCCCGACCGCTCGACCGCGACCGATCGCCGTTACCGGGAAGAAGCCGCCGACGCCGGTTACTTCGCTCCCCTAGCGCAAGGCCGATACTTCCTCCTGACCACATCGAGGCCGAAGGGCGCGCCCGTGTCGGCCCGCGTGCAGGGGATCGTCGAGGGTAACCGGGCCTACTTCGGGGCCGGGAGCCGGTCGGGCACGGTCAAGCGGCTCCGGTTCGACGGCAGCGTGCAGGTGACGGCGTGCGACGCGCTGGGCATGGTCAGCTACGGGCAGCCGCGGTACGCGGCGGTCCGGCTCCTGGCCGGGGAGGAGGCTAGCCAGGTCGCCGTGCAACTGGCCCGCCGGTACCCGGTCCGGCGGCGTTTCCTGAGCCGGCTGCGGCGCCGGACGCAGGTGCAATACGAGCTGCTGGTCCCGTGACGATGCACTCATCCTGAGCGGAGAAATCATCGACGGGAGGAGACGGCGGCGAGCCGTGCTGCCCGGGCGTAGCTACCCGCCCGGGCGGGAGACGAAGATCCCGCGGCCGATGACGGTGCGGACCAGGCCCTCGGAGCGGAGCAGTTCGACTGCCTTCTTAAGGGTGCCGATCGTGGCGGCCGGGATCACGGACGAGCCGGACCGGGCGCGCGGCGAGGTCGAATTGGCGCTGGGGGCAGCGGAACCATCCAGTGCCATGGCGGCGCCGGGAACCGTCCGGCTCGCGGCCGAACCGGTAGCTGGCCCGGTCTTCTTCCAGCCCGGATATGCCCGCGTCGGCGGTGAACCGGGTCGGGACGTCGATGATCCCGCCGCGGGCGGGATCGGGGCCGGCCATGAGGGCGAGCTCGTCCAGCCCGGCGATCAGCCGGCCGGCCACCCGGAGCGGATCGCGGGCGCCGCGCCGGGCACCCGCCGCCGTCACGTAGGCGTCCCCGTCCCCAGGCCACATGGTCGTGATGACCATGTGGCCGTCGCCCTCCAGCAGTTCGGCCAGGCCGCTCAGCGGCGGCGTCCGGCGGGTACTCCAGCGACCAGTCGCCGAGCCGGGCCGCGACCGCCTCGTAGGCGGCGCGGGACTTGCCCGTGCACGCGTCGCCGCGGACCACGATCAGCCGGCTGCCGGCCACCTCCGGGTCCAGCATCGTGCGCAGCAGCTCGTCGTGCGGCCGCCGGATGTACGCAGGCACGGACCGACCCGGTCCCGCCGCCGGGTGCACGCCCAGGTCGACGGGCTCCCACCGTCCCGCGGGGCGGGCAGCTGCCACCATGAGCTCATTGTCGGGGCTGGTGAGGGACGATGCCAGGGCGTGACACCCACCCGTTCGGTGGATAGGTCTTTTAGTCGGAGGCGGCGGCTCCGGCGCGGCGCAGTGACTGGCGCATGAGGTCCAGGACGGCTTCCTGCGCCTGGGTGGCGGGCCGGGGCTGCGCCGGGCTGATACCGCCCTTGTCGACGTTGTTCAGCAGCGGGATGTCCGGCTCACCCTCGGCGGCCATCTTCGCCATCGCCCACTTGCCGAACACCCGCCCGGCGACATCCCCGCTCTCCAGCAGCTCGACGTGCTCGTGCCGCCGGTCCTGGCTGATCTTCGCGTACAGGTCGCGGACCACCGGTTCCGGGCCCTCCAGGGTCTGGACGAACTGGTCCTCGTCGATCAGCAAGGCCCCGGTGACGCCCAGCTTCTTGTTGGACGAGCGGGCCACGCTGAAGATCTCGCCCAGCTGGCGCTTGCGCTCGGCCGTCCCGATCCGGCTGTGACTGCGATAGACCAGCCGGAAGACCGGACCGGAATCGCCCGCTGCCGTCTCCGTCATCAGTGACCCCTCCCTGATTGCTTAGCCATTTTTAGTGTCGTTTTGTTCATAGCGCGACGACTATAAGGCTGGCGTCTCAGTTTGCGGCGGTCCCGGGGGCGGTCCCGGGGGCGGGGACGGGCGCGCGCCTGCTGCGGTTCCACCACAGCGACAGGCCGACCGCGGCGGCGACGAGCAGGCCGCCGCCGACGGCGAACCAGGAGGCCAGGTCGATGGGCCGGCGGACGATGGTGAAGGCGGCAGGCAGCTTGGCCAGCGCCCGGCTGAGCTGGTCGGCGTCCTGCGCGCGGTAGAACGAGCCGCCGGTGGTCTTGGAGATCCGCATGAGCGCGTTGAAGTCGGCGTCGAACGGGTTGCCGCCGATGCCGCCGCGGCCGCCGCCGAACCCGCCTCCCCCGAAGGAGCCGCCGCTGAACCCGCCGAACTGGTCCGAGCTGCACGCCAGCGGCGCCGGATTGTCGGTGCCGTAGCCGATGGTGAAAACGCGGACGCCCCGGGCCGCGGCATCCTTGGCCGCGGTCTGCGGGTCGATGCCCCGGTTGTTCGAGCCGTCGGTGAGCACGACGATCACGTCGTTGGCGTAGCCGGCGCCAGCCCGCCGGGTGACGTTCGCGCCGGTCGGCGCGACCGCCGGGTCGACCTGGGCGATGGCGTCCAGCGAGGTCAAGATGCCCTCGCCGATCGCGGTGCCGAACGAGGTGGTGAGACCGCCGATCGCGCTGAGCTGCTGCCTGGCGTCCGCCATCGGGGGGACGAGGACGGCGGCGGTGCCCGCGAAGGCGACCAGGCCGATCCGCGGGCCGCCCGTCTGGGACTTGATGAAGGCGCTGGTGGCCTGCTCGGCGGCGGTAATCCGGTTCGGCTTCACGTCGGTGGAGCACATCGAGCCGGAGACGTCCAGGGCCAGCATGATCGTCGCCGACGACGACGGGACCGGCACGGTCGCCTGCGGGCGGGCGGCACCGACCGCGAGCACGGCGAAGCCGAGCGTCAGCAGCACGACGGGCAGGCGCCGCCGCCAGCGCGAGCGGCCCGGCACGGCGGTCTGGACGAGCGCGAGCGAGGTGACCCGGACCACCGAACGCCGGCGCCGGCGCCTGCTCAGCCACAGCTGCGCGAACACCAGCGGGATGACGAGGAGCGCGAGCAGCGCCCACGGCCAGGACAAGGACATTCAGATCACCCGGCCCGTCCGGACGACGGTGAGCACGGCCCCCGCGGCGAGCAGCGCCAGGGCCAGGGCGATGAACGCGCCGGCCAGCGGCAGCGGCTCGTGGGTGACGGTGAGCCGCAGGTTGATGGACGCGGCGATCCCGTTGAGCTCGCTCGCGTCCGAAGCGGGATGGTAGGTGCCGCCGGTGGCCTGCGAGATCGACTTCAGGACGGCCGCGTCGAGCGCGGTGAACAGGTGAAAGCCGCCGGCCCGGACGGTGGTGCCCGCGGCGGTGCCGACCCCGACCGTGTCGATGTGCACGCCGGCCTTCCCGGCCGCGGCGGCGGCCGCCGTGGTGGCGGCCTGGGGGCCGGTGCCGGGTTCGGCTCCGTCCTGACCATCGGAGAGCAGCACGATCGTGGCCGACGGCCAGTAGCCGATGTTCGGCGCGCTGCCATCGCGGCGCAGGGCGACCGCCTTGTGCGTGATCGCGGAGAGCGAGGCGAGAATGGCGTCGCCCAGTGAGGTACCGCCGCCGGTCTTCAGCCGGCGGACCGCGGCCGAGGCGGTGGCGTGATCGGCGGTGGGCAGGGCGGCCTCGAGGCCGCCTTCCTCGAACGCGACGATGCCGATGTCCACCGTGCCCGGCTGGGCGCTGATGAACGACAGGGCGGCCTGCTTCGCGGCCCCCAGGCGGCTGGGCGCCACGTCGGCGGCGGCCATGCTGCCGGAAACGTCCATGGCGAGGATGACGGTGCCGGCGGCCCGGGACACCGGCACGGTCGCCGCCGGCCCGGCCACCGCGATCGCGAGGACGGCGAGGCCGCCGATGGTGAACCACACGCCGCCGTTCCTGGCCCGGCCGCCCGCCACCCCGGCCGCGGCCAGGGCCGCGGCCCGCCGCCGGCCGGTGACGATCGCGGCCCCGGCCAGGCCGGCGGCGACCAGCAGGCCGACGGCCAGGAGAACGGGATCGGCGAACTTCACGCGCGCCTGCGCCGGGTGTGCTCGACGACCTCGATGAGCGCCCGGGCCAGGTCGGCGTCGGTGCCGATGCGGTGGACCGGCACCCCGGCCCGGCGCATGCCGGCCGCTAGCCGGGCGTCGCGTTCGTCCACGCCCGCGCGGAGCCGGGCGCGCAGCAGCGGGTCGGAGGAGTCGATGACGAGCTGCTCGCCGGTCTCGGCGTCTTCGACGACGACCAGGCCGACGTCGGGCAGTTCGTCGTCGGCGGTGTCGGTGACGCGCAGGGCGACCACCTCGTGGCGTGGCACCAGGCGCAGCAGCGACCGTCCCCAGTCGCCGTCGCCGATGAAGTCGGAGATGACGACGATGAGGGCGCGGCGCCTGGCTAGTTTGGCCACCGCGTCGAGCATCGCCGCCAGGTCGGTCGTGCTGCCCGGCCGGCCGGCGGTCCTGGTGTTCCTGGCCAGCTCGGCGGTCCTGGTGTTCCTGGCCAGCTCGGCGGCGATGCGGAGCGCGTGCCGGCGGCCGGTGCCGGGGGGCACGACGCGCACCGCCCCGGTGTTGTTTGGCCCGGTGTTGTTTGGCCCGGTGTCGTAGAACAGCGCGCCGACGCGGTTGCCGCCCCGGCCGAACAGCCGGGCGAGCACCAGGGCCAGCTCACCGAGCACGTCGTCCTTGCCGCGCCCCGGCGGCCCCACCGTCATCGACGCCGAGCGGTCGAGCGCCAGCCACGCGGTGAGCTCGCGGTCTTCGGTGAACACGCGGAGCTGCGGCTCGTTCAGCCGGGCGGTGACGTTCCAGTCGATATGCCGCGCGTCGTCGCCCTCGGTGTATTCGCGCAGGCCGACGAGGTCGGTCCCGCTCCCCCGGTGCGCGGTCCGGTAGTCGCCGCCCGCCAGGCGCCCGTCGAGGCGGTGGATGACCCGCCATTCCAGGCGGGCCAGGAGACGTTCCGGAGTACCGCGCATGGTCAGCGGCCGCTCAGCACGACGTCGGGCTCGGTCACCGCGCCGAGCACCTTGGTGATGATCGCGTCGGAGGTAACGTCGTCGGCGAGCGCCTCGTAGGACAGCACGATGCGGTGCCGCATGACGTCGAGGGCGATCTCCCGGACGTCGTCCGGCAGCACGTAGTCGCGGCCGTACAGGAACGCGAGCGACCGGGCGCCGGTGACCAGGGCGATCGAGGCGCGCGGGCTGGCCCCGTAGCTGACGTACCGCTTCAGGTCGGCGAGGCCCGCGCTCGATGTCTGCCGGGTCGCGGTCACCAGCCGCACGGCGTAGTCGACGACGGCGGTGTCTACGTAGATCTCCCGGGCCCGCTCCTGCATGGCGATCAGGTCGGCCGGGCTGAGCATCGCGCGGACCGTTTCGGCCGGGCGCAGCGCGCGGTCGACGATCGCGTGCTCCTCGGTGGCACTGGGGTAACCGACGACGACCTTCATCATGAACCGGTCGACCTGCGCCTCGGGCAGCGGGTAGGTGCCCTCGGACTCGATCGGGTTCTGGGTCGCCATGACCAGGAACGGCTCGGGCACCGGGTAGGTCTCGCGGCCGATGGTGACCTGATGCTCCTGCATCACCTCGAGCAGGGCGCTCTGCACCTTGGCGGGCGCGCGGTTGATCTCGTCGGCCAGCAGCAGGTTGGTGAAGACCGGGCCGAGCTGGGTCTGGAACTCCCCGCTGTGCTGGTGATAGACCCGGGTGCCGGTCAGGTCGGCCGGCACCAGGTCGGGCGTGAACTGGATGCGCTGGAACTGGCCGCCGGTCGCCGCCGCCAGCGACTTGACCGCCAGCGTCTTGGCCAGCCCGGGAACGCCCTCCACCAGCAGGTGCCCGCCGGACAGCAGCGCGACCGCCATCCGCTCGAGCAGGACGTCCTGGCCGACGATGATGCGCTTGACCTCGAACAGCACCGGCTGCAGCGGGTTGGCGGCGGGCGTGGCGTCGGTCATAGCCCTGTCCTCATATCTGGGGTCCCTTTCCTGATCCCTTGCCGCTGGCGCCGCCGAGCGCGGCGCCGATGGGCTCGGCGAACCCGATGCCGGCGAACGCGTCCGCGCCGTCGGGGGTGGCGATCGAGAGAACGATGCCGACGACCAGCCCGTGCGTGTCGAGCAGGGGGCCGCCCGAACTGCCGGGGTTCACCGACGCGTCGAACTGGATAAGCCCGGAGAACTTGCCGTTGCTGGTGTCCGCGGTCCGGTTCAGGCCGGAGACCACCCCGGTGGAGACGCTGTCGGTCAGGCCCAGCGGGTTGCCGATGGCGACCACGGACGTGCCCACGCCGGCCGCCCCGCCCACGGTGGCGGGCACGACGACCTGGGGCAGTTTCGCCGGGATGAGCTCGGCGATGTCCAGCTTCGGGCTGGCGCCGGCCACCGTCGCGCTCGTCGTGGTGCCGTCGGCGAAGGTGACGGTGATGACGCCGCCGCCGGCGACGACGTGATTCGCGGTCAGGATCAGGCCGCTGTCGGCCACGATGACGCCGGTCCCGAGTTCGTGACCGGCCTGGATGGTCACCACGGACGGCGCGACCCGCCGGTAGATGCCCGGCACGGTCAGGCTCGCGCTGGCGGCCGGGGAGGGCGTGGGTGACGCGGCCGCCGCCTTGGCCGCGGGGGAGGCGGCCGCGAGGCGGGTCGCGAGCACGGCGATCACGCCGAGCAGGATGGCCGCGGCCACGGTCCCGGCGACGAGCCAGCGCTGCGAGGCCCGGGCGCCGGACGCACGGGATCCAGCGCCATCGCCGCCAGCAGGCCCGCGCTCCATGAGCTCACGTTATGTACGTGAGGTAGGAAAAGGCTAGGCAAACGCCCAGAAAGCCTGGAAGAGGGCAAGCGTGATATCGCGGGTCATTTCGCGCCCGGCGACCAGCGCCTCGCGGGCCGGCCAGAAAAATCAAGGTCCTTCGGCCGAACGAGTCTCGTCCCCGCCTGCCAGCACATGACACGCGATCGCGGCGGCGGCCACCACGTTGAGCGAGTCCACCCCGGCCGCCCGGGCGCCCGGATGCATCGGGATCCGGACGGCCTGGTCGGCCTTGTGCAGCCAGCGCGACGACAGCCCGTCGCCCTCGGTGCCGAGCATGAGCGCGATCCGGCCGCCGGCCGCCGCCGCGGTCAGCGGCGCGGCGGTGGCGTCCGGCGTCAGCGCGAGCAGCCGGAAACCGGCCTTTCGCAGGTCCGCCAGGCCGTCGTACCATCCGGTCATCCGGGCGTAGGGGATGGCGAACACCGCGCCCATGGAGACCTTCACCGCCCGCCGGTAGAGCGGGTCGGCGCACCGCGGCGACAGGAAGACGGCGTCCACGCCGAGCGCGGCCGCGCACCGGAAGATGGCACCGACGTTGGCGTGGTCGACCAGGTCCTCGAGCACGATGACCTTCCCGGCTGCCGCGGCCAGCGCCGGGACCTCCGGGAGCGGCTTGCGGTGCAGGGAGGCCAGTGCCCCGCGGTGGACCCGGTAGCCGGTGAGGCGTTCGGCGGTCTCGTCCGGGACGACGTAGACGGGGGCGCCGGCGGCGGGGAGGGCTTCCAGGTCGCCGAGCCTGCGCTCGGCCAGCAGCATCGAGCGGACCGGGTAGCCGGCCGCCACCGCCCGGCTGATCACCTTCGTGCCCTCCGCGATGAACAGCCCCTGCGCGGACTCCAGGTGAATGCGCAGTTCCATGTCCGTCAGCCGGGCGTAGTCCGCCAGCCGCGGATCGGTCATATCGGTTACCAGCTCCCGCATTCCCTAGATCATGCCCTCTTCCAGCGCTGGGGTGCCGGTAATGCCGGGTCGTGCTGGAGCGGGATCGGCTGTACGGCCCGGATGTGCCACCATGGTGGCAGACTTCAGATGGAATATGACCCGCGAATCCAGGCGACCGGTCCGGCAGCGAACCGGGCCGCTGTCGCCGCTAACCTGGCTGCTTTCCGGCGCATCGGCATCACCCGACCCGGCCTGCGCGCCGCTTCGGTGGCGGTGTGCGTCCTGGAGCAGCAGGACGTACCTTGCCTACTGCTCACCAGGCGGGCAGCAGGCCTGCGGAACCACGCCGGGCAGTGGGCGCTGCCCGGCGGGAGCCGCGAGCCCGGCGAGTCCGCCGCCGAAGCGGCGCTGCGGGAACTGCACGAGGAAACCGGCGTGGCGGCCGAGGCCGGCGATGTCCTGGGCATCCTCGATGACTACGCCACCCGGTCCGGCTTCCTCATCACACCGGTGGTGGTGTGGGGCGGCCCGGTCGGCACGCTGGTCAGGCAGTCCTCGGAGGTGGCCCGGATCCACGTGATCCCGCTGGCCGGCTTCGACCGCCCGCCCGAGCTCCTGCGCATCCCGGAATCGCCCGCGCCGGTCCTGCGGCTGGCGCTGCTTGACGACCATGTGTACGCCCCGACCGGCGCCATCATCCACCAGTTCTGCCAGGTGGCACTGCACGGCCTGACCACCCGGGTGGCCCATTTCGAGCAGCCCGTATTCGCCTGGCGATGACGCTTGGCCACCGGTGGCTGGCGGCGGCCGGTACCCCGCTACGGGCCGGCTTGCCTCGGCGGGCGCCCCGGGGTCGTGTTACGCTCGGAAACGGAGGTATCAGCTCCGGATCAGGACGGGCAGGGGCACATGGCAGACGGCGGACAGGTCAGGCGGGCACCGGGCGGGCCGGACGGCACCGCGGCGCCCGACCCCAGGCGGTGGCTGGTCCTGGGGGTCATCGCGCTCGCCCAGCTGATGATCGTCCTGGATGCGACGATCATGAACATCGCGCTGCCGTCGGCGCAGCGGTCCCTGCATTTCACCATCGTGGACCGGCAGTGGGTGGTCACCGCGTACGCGCTGGCGTTCGGCAGCCTGCTGCTGCTCGGCGGCAAGCTGTCTGACCTGCTGGGTCGCAAGGTGACGTTCCTGGCCGGCCTGATCGGCTTCGCGGCCGCGTCCGCGGTGGGCGGTGCCGCGCTGAACTTCGGCATGCTGGTAGCGGCGCGGGCCTGCCAGGGCGCGTTCGGCGCGCTGCTCGCGCCGGCGGCGCTGTCGCTGCTGGCCGTGACGTTCAGCGACCCGGCCGAGCGCGGCCGGGCGTTCGGCGTGTACGGCGCCGTGGCCGGGGCGGGCGGCGCGGTGGGGCTGCTGCTGGGCGGGGTGCTGACCGAGTACCTGTCCTGGCGCTGGTGCCTGTACGTGAACCTGTTCTTCGCCGGCCTGGCCGCCACGGGCGCGGCGATCCTGCTGCCCCCTCACCCCGCGCAGGGCCGCCCGAAGATGGACCTGCCCGGGGCGGCGCTGGTCTCGGCCGGCATGTTCTGTATCGTCTACGGTTTCTCCAACGCCGGCCTGCACAGCTGGCACACGCCTTCGACCTGGGGCTTCCTGGCGGCCGGGGTGGTGCTGCTGGTCCTGTTCGGCTTCCGGCAGGCTCGCGCGCCGCAGCCGCTGCTGCCGCCCAGGGTGGTGACCGACCGGAACCGGGGCGGTGCCTACCTGACCATGCTGATCGCGTCGGCGGGCATGTTCGGCATCTTCTTGTTCCTCACCTATTACCTGCAGCAGACCCTGGGATTCTCGCCGGTGGTCACCGGGCTGGCGTTCCTGCCGATGGTGGCCGGCATCATGACGGCCTCGATCAGCAGCAACATCATGCTGATGCCCCGCTTCGGGCCCCGGCCGCTGGCCCCGCCCGGGATGATCCTGGCGGCGGCCGGCCTGGCCCTGCTGACCCGGATCGGCGTGCACTCCAGCTATGCGGCCGACGTGCTGCCGTCGCTGCTGATGATGGGCCTGGGGCTGGGCCTGGTGTTCGCGCCCGTCTTCAACACCGGAACGTTCGGCGTGCCGCCCCAGGACGCGGGCGTCGCCGCCGCCACCGTCAACACCGGGCAGCAGCTCGGCGGGTCGATCGGCACCTCGCTGCTCAACACGATCTTCGCCAGTGCCGTGGCCAGCTATCTATCCGCCCACGGCCGTCCCAGCCCGCAGGTGGCAGGGCAAGCGCTGATCCACGGCTACAGCACCGTCTTCTGGTGGTCGGCCGCCATCTTGACCGGTGGCGCGATCGTCGCCGTCACGCTGTTCCGCAGCGGACCGCTCACCCGGCCCGGCCAGCCGCAGCAGTTCCAGCCCGTCCCCGACGCCACCCCGGTCCCGGACGCTGACCGCCGGCCGGCTTGATCGGCCGGCCGGCCCGATCGAGCCTGTCAGCGGGCCGGCGCTGGGGCGCATCCTGGCCGGACGACCCTCTTGGTCGATGGCGGGTCGACCGTGAGCAGATGGGCCGGGCGGATAGGGCGCCGCACGAGCTCGCCGCCGCAGTTCGGGCAGATACCGTGCAGGATGTTCTCCGCGCAGTCGCGGCACCAGGTGCATTCGTAGGTGCAGATAAGCACGTCGGCGGACGCCGCGTCGAGGTCCCGGTCGCAGCACTCGCAATTCGGCCGTAGCTCCAGCATGTGACCAGTATCGACAGGCAGCGGCGCATCCGGCAAACATCCGGTTCCCATGCTGACGGCCGTCGCAGCGACCTGGTCCGGCGAGCGGTTCCTTTGCTCCTCCCGCCGAGTCTGCCTGAGTGAAGGCAGGTGACCGATGAGAGGATGGAAACAATGGATTGCCCGCTGAACCAGGCCATGCAGAGCACCCTGGGCGTCTTGGTGAAGGTCCAGCCCCGTGACCTGACCGCGGCGACGCCGTGCGTCTCCTGGGACGTCCGCGCGCTGGTCAACCATTTCATCGGCACCGCCCACTGGTGGGCGGCCGCCGTGACCCCGGAAGCGGCCGGGGCCGGCCACGACGAGCCCGCGGACGTCGACTACGCGGCCCGGGATTTCGTCGGCGCCTATGAGGAGGGCGTCCGGATCGCCGTCACGGCGTTCGCGGCCGAGGGGGTGCTGGACTCGATGGTCCGGCTCCCGTTCGGAGAGTTCCCCGGCACCGTCGTGCGGGATATGGCGGCGATGGATCAGTTCGCCCATGGCTGGGATCTAGCCCGCGCCATCGGGTGCCCCGCCGACCTGGACCCCGGACTCGCGGACCGGCTGCTCGCCCACGCCCGGGTCGCAGTCACCGACGCGTTCCGCGGTCCGGACGGGCAGGCTCCATTCGGTCCCGCGGCACCGGCGCCCGCCGGGGCGGGGCCGGCTGATCAGCTCGCCGCCTTCCTGGGCCGGCTGGTGTGATCGGTGCCGGATAGCGCGGCATTCGCCGAGTACGCCGAGCCGTTCAGGCGGGAGTTGTTCGCGCACTGCTACCGCCTGCTCGGCTCGGTGCCCGACGCGGAGGATCTGGTCCAGGAGACCTACCTGCGCGCCTGGCGCTCCTACGAAGGGTTCGAGGGCCGGTCATCGATGCGGACCTGGCTGTACCGGATCGCCACCAACGCCTGCCTGACCGCGCTGGCCAAGCCCGCCCGCCGGATGCTGCCGTCTGGCCTCGGCGCTCCCGAGCCGGATCCCGGTGTGTACCCGGAGCCTGCCGATCCGGAAATCACCTGGCTGGACCCGGTACCGGACACCATGGTGATGAGCGACACGGCTGACCCGGCGGCCATCGTCGCCGCGCGCGCCGGGCTGCGGCTGGCCCTGATCGCCAGCATGCAGTACCTACCGCCCCGGCAGCGCGCCGTTCTGGTCCTGCGGGACGTGCTGGAATTTCCGGCCGCCGAGGTCGCGGTCATGCTCGGGACCACGACGGTTTCGGTCAAGAGCGCGCTCCAGCGCGCCCGCGCGCGGATGGAGGAACTGGCGCCGGCCGCCGAGCAGATCATCGAGCCGACGGCGCCACCGGCCCGCGCCCTCCTCGACCAGTACATCGCGGCATTCGAGAACGCGGACGCCGCCGCCCTCGAGCGGCTCCTGGTGCGCGACGCCGTCCTGGAGGCGACCCCGATGCGTACCTGGTTCGCCGGCGTCAGAACCTGCGTGCCCTTCCTCCGCGACCGCGTCCTCGGCTCCCCCGGTACCTGGCGCATGCTCCCCACCCGCGCTAACGGCCAGCCCGCGGCCGTGGAATACGTCCGCGACGAGCAGGGCGGCTACCAGCCTTACGGCGTCGTGGTGCTCACCGTCGCCCGCGCGGGCATCGTGCGCGTGACCTCCTTCGGCGACCCGCGCCTGGTCTCTGTGTTCGGCGGGAGAAACCGCCGCCGGGATCAGTCCAGGTAGTCGCGCAGGAGGTCGGACCGGGACGTGTGCCGGAGCTTGGACATGGTCTTGGACTCGATCTGGCGGATCCGCTCGCGGGTCACGCCGTACACCTTGCCGATCTCATCCAGCGTCTTGGGCTGGCCGT
>JAJKHX010000142.1 GCA_021154785.1 Nocardiopsis sp. | reverse complement strand
AGCTCAAGCGCAGGTTCGGCGGCTGGCACGACCCGATCCCCGGCCTGATCGGCTCGGTTTCCCTGGAGCAGGTGCTGCACGACGACGTCTGCTGGATGGCCGATCCGCTGCCGGCCTACCATCATGGCCGGGTCGCGATCCTCGGGGACGCCGCCCACGCGATGACCCCGCACCTCGGGCAGGGTGCCTGCCAGGCCATCGAGGACGCGGTCGTGCTGGCCAGCGTGGCCGGACCGGGAACCACCCCGGACCTCGCCGCCTACACCGCCGCCCGGCTGCGCCGGACCCAGCAGGTGGTCCGGGACTCCTACCGGGCGATGCGCCTGTCCGGCCTGACGTCTCGTCCCGCCATCGCCCTGCGGAACGCCGGCGTCAGCCTGGCCGGCCGCCTCGGCCCCGGCCTGATGCTCCGCCAGCTAGAACCGATCGCCTCCTGGACCCCGCCGCCCCTCCACCCCGCTCCCTGACATACACCCCGCTCCCTGACATACATCCCGTCAGGACATGCGCCCCGTCAGTCCCACTCGCCCCACCGGTCACTCGTCACCGGTCGGCGACGCCGGCCAGTAACCGGATCAATGGAGCATCGAGCCGCCCAGAACCGGATCGATGGAGCATCGAGCCGGTTAAAAGATCACGGAGCACCGAACCGGTTAAAGATCACGGAGTACAGGGTCAAGAGCTCATGCGGTCGGGGCCGACGCAGCCGCCCATTCCTCGCTGCGCTTCCATAGCTCGGCGGCCAGCGCCGGAGTCGCCAGGGAGCTCGGCTCGCGCTCGGCGCACTTGTCGTAGAAGCGCCCGCTGTCCGCCGCCACCTCCGGAGACGTCGCGCAGTACAGCGACGTCTCCGCACCCTGCGAAACGGTCAGCATGCGCCGCTCGATCAGCGGCCGGACCGGCCACGGCACCCGCCGCCAGATGTCCGACGCCACCACCCCCGGGTGCAGCGCGTAGGTGGTGACCCCGGTGCCCGCCGTCCGGCGCCCCAACTCCGAACTGAACAGCACGTTGCACAGCTTCGATACCGAGTACCCGCCCAGCCCGGTGATGCCGCGCTCGGGGCGGCGCAGCGCGTCCCAGTCGATCCCGCGGGCTCGGTAATGGGAGTCGCTGGACACCGTCACGACCCGGGCTGGGGCGCTGGCCTCCAGGCAGCCGAGCAGCGCGTTCGTCAGCACGAAGTGCCCGAGGTGGTTGACGCCGAACATCAGCTCGAACCCCTGCCTGGTCAGCCCGCGCGTCCGGACCACCCCGGCGTTGTTCACCAGCACGTGCAGCGGCTCCCCGCGGGCGAGGAACGCAGCGGCGCAGGCCCGCACCGAGTCCAGGTCAGCCAGGTCCAGCGGCAGGAACGACACCGCCGAATTCCCGGTCGCGGCCTTGATCCCGGCCACGGCGGTCGCGCCCTTTTCCGGCGAGCGGCACGCCACGTAGACGCGCCCGCCCCGTCCGGCCAGCCCTTCCGCGGTGGCCCGCCCGATCCCGGTATTAGCCCCGGTCACCAGGAACGTCCGCCCGGCCAGCTCGCTCGTCATCTGCAACCGGCTCCTCATAGAAAGCGCGAAAGGCCCTGGCCGCCATGGTGCCAGAGCCCTCCGCGACGAACGCGACGAACCTACTCGACCGGGATCTCCTTGTTGATCAGGCTGAGGTCGATGCCCTGGCGCCTGCGGATGATGCGCGCGCCCACGAAGATCACGATGGCGAGCACGTACATCGCGCCCATGTAGATCAGCGAGCCCTTGTTGTTGACGAAGTACGCGTCGTTGGTCAGCCACTCGTACAGGTTGTACACGAGCAGCGCGACCGTGATCACGCCCGCCACCGGCACGATCGGCACCCCGAACAGCTTGAACTTGCTGGCCGGGGAGGCGGCCCACAGGTCCGGCTTGCGCCACGGCAGGACGACCACCGCGATCGCGCTGCCCAGGTAGGTCACCGCGATGACCAGCGTCGCGTCCAGCGTGTAGGTGTGGAACGTCGAGTTGTACGCGTACAGCGCGGCCAGCCCGACGGCCGGGAGCAGCATCAGCACCAGCGAGGCGACCGGCACCCGGCGCTTCTCCGAGACCTGCGCGGCCGCGTCCGGGAGCACCCGGTCGAAGGCGGCGGCGAAGATGACCCGGGTCGAGGACAGGAACAGGGTGCCGACCCAGCCGAAGAACCACAGGCTCATCAGCAGCAGCAAGATGACCTGGAACGCGCTGTTGTGGATCAGCCAGGAGGCCATCAGCACCGGGTACGGGAAGATGGGCAGCGCCGTCTTGCCGGCCGCGTACCATACCGCGTTGACGTTCATGTAGAAGTTCCAGCCGAACGTCTTGGCGAACAGCATCAGGAACACCACCGACAGCAGCACGGTGGTCCACAGGCCCGCGAACATGCCGGTGAACACGCGCTTGAAGTCGCTGGCGCCGCGGATCTCGCCGTACAGGGTGGTGCCCCAGTTCGGCCACAGCAGGTAGAACATCATCAGCGGCACGAGCAGCATGCTGTCCCGGAACGAGCCGCCGAAGCCGAACCCGGGCGCGGTGTAGCCGACGTTCTTGACCGCGTCCGCATTGGTGGCCTGGTAGAGGTGGTTCGTGCCGAAGATCCGGCTCGTCGCGCTGTTGAAGGAGGAGATGAAGCTGGCCTTGCTGTAGAAGAGCAGCAAGATCACGATGACCGCGAAGCCGATCATGCCGCCGATGAAGCAGTACTTCTGCACCCGGGCGTAGCCGGCCATGCCCACCGAGACCAGCAGGCCCGCCAGCGCGATCGTGATCAGCGTGACCACGAAGATGCCGTTGTGCGAGGCGAACCAGGCGGCCTGGCTGGGATGGCCGAGGGTGGCGAGGATGGGCTGGAAGAACTCCTCGGCCAGCACCGAGCCGTAGATCGGCGCCCACAGCCACAAGATGAACCACCACCCGGTGGCGGCCAGCACGAAGCCGATCCCGCTACCCAGGATGCGGCTCTGCCATACGTAGTCGCCGCCCGCCCGCGGGATCGTGACGACCAGGCCGGCATAGGCGATGACCAGGAACGAGACCCAGACACCGGAGATCAGGATCGAGGTGAGCAGGGATCCACCGGGGAAGGTGGACTGGTAAGCCCACTCGACCATGCCCAGCGTGACCACGTTGGTGGACAGGGTGGCGTAGATCGTCGAGTCCCGGACCGACCAGCCGCGAACGAGGCCAGTCGCCTTGCGGAGGAAGAGAGTCGGTCTCTCTTCCCCGAGCGCTCCTGCCGTCATAAGTCTCCTCCGGTATCCTAATTTGTCAGGTTTTATCCGTTAGGTATGGCTAAGGGGGGTTATATCAAGGAGCAATGTTTAACTAGCGGCAATATAGGGTATAGAAGGAACCCCGGGCGATGCCGTTTGCGAAGTTGACAGTTCAAACTCCGCTGTCGTCGTCAGCCGTTCACGAGAATGTACTTCCCGACCTTTCCCTTCTTCTCGTTCAGGTCGAGAACCGCGCCCTGCAGCACGCCGTCGGTGTACGAACTGCCCGGGTTCATGGCCAGCGTCCGGCCGAGCTTGGCCACCCCCCGGCTCTCGTGGATATGGCCGTGCACGGACAGCGCGGGCGCGTACTTGAGAATCGCTTCCCTGACCGCCTTCGAGCCGACCGGCTTCATGACCGCGCCGCCGTGGATCGGCCGCATGTTGTCGTCCAGGGCCGGGGCCTCGTCCAGGCCGGTGCCGTAGGGCGGGGCGTGGAAGTTGAACACCGCCCGGCCCATGTCGGGAATCTGCGACACGACCTGATCGATCTTGGTGGTCAGCACGTCCTCGGGCGCCTCGCGGAAGGTGTTCCACGGCGTGGGGTTGGTCCAGCCCATCGAGGCCAGGTAGAAGCCGCCGATGTCGATCACCTTGGACTCGGCGAAGCTGACGCACGGGGACTGATCGATGATGTCGTCGATCTCCCAGATGTCGTCGTTGCCGCCGTTGAGGATGCACGGGATATCGCCGCCGCGCAGCTTGCCGTCGGCCATGTCCAGCCAGCGGTCCAGCCCGCGGGTCATCTCCAGGGTGAACCGGCGGTCGACCGAGCCGTCCTCCTCGTTCAGCGCGTCGAGCTCATCCGGTTCCATCACCGACGGGTAGGAACCGCGGTCGCGGATCTTGCGCTGGACCTCGTCGAGCTCGGCCTGGGTCTCCAGGCGCATCCGCTGGCCGCCGAACGTGACCTCCCAGTAGCCCGGCATGGCCAGGATGGGAATCAGGGCCTTGCCGGTCACGTCCCCGCCGAGGACCACCATGTCGGCCTTGTAGAAGGCGGCGGAGTTGAGGAATTTCCGCCAGCAGATCTCGGAGCCGTGAATATCCGTGGCGAAGAAGACTTTCATCGCGGCGGCGCCTTCCTATCGCTTTGTGCAAACGAGATCAGTGATCGACTTCTTCGGGCAGTTCGTACCAGCGCACCCGGTCGCCCACCCGGGACCGGGTTTTCCACTTCAGGCTCTTCGGCACCGTTTCCGCGACCTCGTGCAGCTGCTTGGCCTGCGTCAGGGCGTCGAACCGCGGATACGGCGGCGCCAGCCCGGGCTGGGCCGAGAGCAGGTCGGGCAGCTTGGCCAGGTTGCCCGTTACCGTACGCCACCAGCCCCAGTCGGCGGCGAGCACCGCGCCGAACCGGTCGGGGTCGATGGCCGGGCGGGCGGAGTCCCGGCCGACCCGCAGCCCGGACAGCAGGTGGAAGATGTCGTGCGCGTCCTTGGCGTTGAGCTCGACGATCTGGAGCTTGGACAGGAGCAGGTCAGCCGGGTCGAGGGTCATCGAGGTGGAGCCGAACGAGGCCTTGAAGTCCAGCGTGTGGCACATCGACAGGCGGTCCACCATGACGTCGATCGGGCGGCCGGACGGGGCGGTGAAGTACATCTGCCGGTCACCGTTGAGGTTGTTGAACCGCTTGTCGGGCTCGCAGCCCGCGCTGGTGAGGTAATCGGCGACCTTGCGCCGGCTCTTGCCCAGGCACGCCAGGTCGATGTCCTGCCCGGCCCGCAGCCGGGGCGGGAAGTCGGGGCAGAGGACCCGGACCCCGAGGCCGCCGAGGATCTTCAGCTGGTAGCCCGCCTCCGACGCGCCGCGCACCAGCCCGGTAGCCTCGGGCAACGGGTCGCTGGCGGCGTTCGCCCCGAAGCCGCGACCCTCATGTGGTGTGGTCATGCCAGGTTGCTCCTCGTCTAGGCCCCGTGCCAGTTCGATCATGGTGACGGACAGCCGGTCTGTCTAGTTTTCAGGACAAGAATCCCACGTTGTGGGGCCTTGGCTCGGCAAGAGGGCACGAACCAGCCTCGTTAGGGATAAAAGATCTTTAATCCACCGAACGGGGCAGGCTCTCGCCCACCTCGACCTGCGTGCGATCGCGGCGGAAGAACGGAACCGGCTCAGCCGGCAGCGGCGTATTGCCCAGGATCAGATCGGCCGCCTTTTCCGCCGTCATCATTACCGGCGCATAGATGTTGCCGTTGGTGACATAGGGCATGACCGAGGCGTCGACGACCCGCAGGCCCGCCAGGCCGTGCACCCGCAGGCTGCCCGGGTCGGTCACCGCCATCGGATCGGTGCCCATCTTGGCCGTGCAGCTCGGGTGCAGCGCCGTCTCCGCGTCCCGGGCCACCCAGGCCAGGATCTCCTCATCGGTCTGCACCGAAGGCCCGGGGGACAGCTCGCCTGAGCTGTACTCGTCGAAGGCCGGCTGGGTCAGGATCTTCCGGGCGATACCGATCGCCTCCACCCATTCCCGCTGGTCGGTCGGCGTGGACAGGTAGTTGAACCGCAAGCTTGGGTGCACGCCCGGGTCGGTCGAGGTGATCTTGCAGGTGCCGCGGGAATCGGAGTACATCGGGCCGATGTGCACCTGGTACCCGTGGCCGCCGGCCGGCTGCGAGCCGTCGTAGCGGATCGCGATCGGCAGGAAGTGGAACATCAGGTTCGGGTAGATCACCTCGTCGTTGCTGCGGGCGAAGCCGCCGCCCTCGAAGTGGTTGGTGGCGCCGGGGCCGGTCCGGCCGAAGAGCCACTTGGCGCCCACCACGGGGCGGTTGCGCCACTTGAGCGCGGGCGCGACCGAGACCGGCAGCTTCGAGCCGTACTGGACGTACACCTCCAGGTGGTCCTGCAGGTTCTCGCCCACGCCGGGCAGGTCGGCGACCGGGGCGATGCCGAGCGCGCCGAGTTCGGCGGCGTTGCCCACGCCGGACAGCTGGAGCAGCTGGGGGGTGTTGATCGCCCCGCCGCACAGGATCAGCTCGGCCGACCGTACCCGCTTGGCCTTGCCCTCGTGCCGGAACTCGATGCCGACCGCCTTGGCGCCCGCGAAGATGATCTTGGTGCCGTACGCCCGGGTGACCACGGTCAGGTTCGGCCGGTTCATCACCGGATAGAGGTAGGCCCGGGCGGCGGACAGCCGCCGGCCCCGGTGGACGTTGCGGTCGAAGGGAGCGAAGCCCTCCTGCCGGTAGCCGTTCACGTCGTCGGTGAGCTGGTAGCCCGCCTGCTGGACGGCGGCGAAGAACGCGCCGAACAGCGGGTTGCCGGCCGGGCCGCGCTCGAGCACCAGCGGCCCGGTGTGCCCCCGGAACGGGTCGTCGGCGTCCGCGGCCAGGCAGTTCTCCATCCGCTTGAAGTACGGCAGGCAGTGCGCGTAGTCCCACTCGGCCATGCCGGGGTCGGCCGCCCAGCGCTCGTAGTCCAGCGGGTTGCCACGCTGGAAGATCATGCCGTTGATGCTGCTCGACCCGCCCAGGACCTTGCCCCGGGCGTGGTAGATCCGGCGCCCGTTCATGTGGGGCTCCGGCTCGCTCTCGTACTTCCAGTCGTAGAAGCGGTTGCCGATGGGGATGGTGAGCGCGGCCGGCATGTGGATGAACGGATCCCAGATGTAGTCCGGCCGGCCGGCCTCCAGCACCAGTACCCGGCTGCCCGGGTCGGCGGACAGCCGGTTGGCCAGGGCGCTGCCCGCGGACCCGCCGCCCACGATGACGAAGTCATAGGTATGCGCTGCCATAGTGCCTCCCGCGGGTTTTGAGTGCTCTTACCCCCCGGCGTCCTTCCTTAGCCCCTCAGCTTTCCTTGGCCCCCTTGTCTTTCTCAAGCCTGGGTAGCGGCGTCGAGGTTCTCGCGCACGGTCTGGGTCATCTGGTGATCGGGGCCGAGGTAACGCTCGCAGTCGGACAGGGCCCGCTGCAAGACCGCGACGACATCGGCCAGCCGGCCGGCCGTGTAGTAGGCGGTGGCCAGGTTGCAGCGGATGGTCAGGGTCTCCAGGTCGCCGGGTCCGAGCATCCGCTCGCTGTCGGCCACCGCCCGCTCGTACTGGGGGATCGCGTCGGCCATCCGGCGCGCCTGCTGGAAGGCGGCGGCCAGGTTGGAGCGCGCGGTCAGGGTGTCGCGGTGGTCGGGGCCCTGGACCCGCAGCCGGTCGTTGAGGGTCCGCTCGTACAGCGGGACCGCCTCGCGCAGCCGTCCGGCGCTGCGGTAGGCGTAGGCCAGGTTGGCCCGGGCCGCGATGGTGTCCGGGTGGTCGGCGCCCTCGGTCCGCTCGCGGTCGGCCAGCACCTGCTGGTACTGCGCGATGGCGTCCTTGGCCTTCCCGGCCGCGCGGAACGCCGAGGCCAGGCTGGCCCGGGCCGCGATCGTGTCCGGGTGGTGGGGACCGTGCATCCGCTCCTGGTCGGCTAGCGCCCGCTGGTACTGCGTGATGGCGTCCCGGGGCCGCCCGCCGGCCGCGTAGGCGGCGGCCAGTCCGGCCCGGGCGGCCAGCGTGGTGGGGTGGCCGACGCCGAGGTGACGCTCGGCCTCGGCCAGCAGGATCTCCTGCGCGCCCAGCGCCTGCCGCGGCTGACCCGCCGCCCGGTAGGCCTGGGCCAGGCTGGCCCGGGCGTCCAGGGTGACCGGGTGACCGATGCCGAGCGTCCGGGCGGAGTCTTCCACCGTCCGCTCGTACAGGGCCACCGCGTCAGCGGGGTGACCGGCGCTGACGTAGGCGTGTGCCAGGTGGGCCCGGGCCGCGATGGTCTCGGCGTGCTCAGGTCCCTGGTTCTGCTCCCGCTCGGCCAGCGCGGTCTGGAACACCGCGATGGCGTCCGCGTACATCCCGGCGGCCTCGTAGGCGGCGGCCAGCCGGTCCCGGGCTACCACGGCGTTGGCGTGATCCGCGCCGAGCAGCCCGGTGCTGGTCGCCAGCATGGACTTCCAGTACGTGATGGCCGCGTCGGACAGCCGGCTCTGCTCCAGCGAGAGTCCGGCCCGGAACAGCAGCGGGTGAGCCTCCGGCTTCCAGAGCAGCACCCCGTCGCTGGCCCGCAGGTTCGCCGCGCAGTCCCGCAGCGCCTGCTCCAGGTCGAGTTCCAGCGGCTGGGCACCCTGGCCGGGCAGCGGGCCGTCGTCTCGCTCCGCCCAGACCTGCACCAGCGCATCCGCGGCCGCCAGCACGGCCTGCTCCACGTCGGCGGCCGGCAGGTACGCCCGGACCGCGGCCTGCACGCTGGCATGCAGCTGCACGGTACGCGCGGAGCTGCCCGGGTTGATGGTGACCAGGCCCGCCTGCGCCAGGTTGTTGATGGCCGCGCGCACCGTGACCTGGTCGGCCGCGTTCGCCGCGCTGCCCCGATCGAGGCTTGGCCGGCCGGTGACGTAGCCGCAGGCGGCCGGGCTGGTCAGTACGGCGCCAGGCACGCCGTGGCCGTCGAGCATCGCCGCCAGCACCAGCGTCGGCCAGGCCAGCCCGGCCGGCGGCAGCTCGTGCGCGCACTCCGCGGCCAGCGACCAGGTGGCCAGCACGGCGGCGGAGACGCCGGGAACCGTGGGCATGTGCCGGCGTCGTTCGGCCAGCAGCGCGCGGTACTCCCGGCAGCCTTGCCCGCGCACCTTCATCACCGCGGTGGCCTGGGCCAGCCCGAGCGGCAGCCCTTCCAGGTCCTCGCCCAGGTCCAGCGCCTCGATCCGCTGGTCGGGGTAATCCGACAGCCGGGAAGTGAGGTAGTCCAGCGCCTCGCGGCGGTTCAGCCCGCTGACCCCGATGACCCGCACGCCGGCGAATCCCGGTCCGTCGAAGGCCGCGGCCGGCAGCCGGGTGGTGACCAGGACCCGGCCGGAAACGCCGCCCGGCCACAGCCCGTCCAGGTCGCTCAGCTCGGCCAGGTCGTCGAGGATCAGGGCCCACGGCTGCCTGGTCCGCTCCAGCCAGGACACGAACCGGGCCGCGGCCGCGTCCGCGCTCTCGTCCAGCGGGCTGGCGTCGGTCAGGTTCGCCGCCTGCGCGAAGCCGGTCACGACCGAGTCCCGGCTAGCGGCGTTCACCCAGACCAGGACCTCCGCCGCGCCGGTATTCCACATCGTGTGGGCGAACTCGACCGCCAGCTGCGTCTTGCCGGTTCCGCCCTGGGCGGCCGGTGCCAGCTCGGTCTCGCCGCCGTGGACCAGCACCGCGGTCTCCCCGGGGCGCAGGATGGCGTCCAGGCCCGGTCCGGTGAGCTCGCGCTGGTAGTAGGAAGCGGCGAGCGGCGGCACGGTCCCGGACAGCAGTACACCAGGACCCGAACCGGTAACGGATTCTGCGTACGGCGTGGACATGGCGGACAGCCCTTTCTCGCCCCTCGTCCCCTGCGGTGCCTCGAATTCTGAAGAGTATCCAGATCACAGTCCATAAGGAACGCGCGGCCCGATGCTGTTGGCATGATACGTCGCCGCCGCTCGCTAGCCATATGGGGAAATAAGGCACACTATGCGTTAATTTTACGTAAATTTGTAATTGTCCATGTGCTCTCCGTATCGAGACGGCGTGGTGCGATTCTAGTGCGATCGTGCCGGCTGTATCCCGTTTTAGCCGCATCTCGTCCTTTATGCTGGTCAGCCACGGGTTATCGTCTCCAGTTGGTCCTGGACGGCCTGGGTCAGCGGGTGATCGGGGCCGAGGTAGCGCTCGCTGTCTGCCAGCGCCCGCTGCAGCAGCGGGACGGCGGCGGCCGGCCTCCCGTCCACGATGTGCGCCGTAGCCAGGCTGGACCGGGCGGTGATCGTCTCCACGTCGCCGGGCCCGAGCATCCGCTCGCTGTCGGCCAGCGCCTGCTCGTGGTGGTGGATGGCGTCGCCGAGCCGGCCGGCCTGCTGGTAGGCCGCGGCCAGGCCGGCCCGCGCCGCGATCGCGTCCGGGTGATCGGCGCCGGAGGTCCGCTCCCGGTCGGCCAGCACCCGCCGGCAGAGCGCGATCGCATCCTTCGGCTTCCCGCCGCGCCGGTACGCCGACGCCAGGCTGGCGCGCGCCGCGATCGCGTCCGGGTGATCGCGGCCCGACGCCGCCTCGGTGGCCGTGACCAGCAGCTTGTACTGCTCGATGGCATCCTTGGGCTGTCCGTTGGGGCCGAAGGCGGCGGCGAGGTGTTCCCGTGCGGCCAGCGCGTCCGGGTGTCCCGCGCCGAGTAGCCGCACGGTGTCGGCCAGCAGCAGCTGGTACGCGGTCAGGGCGTCCTTGCCGCGGGCGGCGGCCTGGTACGCGTCCGCCAGGTGAGCCCGCGCGGCCAGCGTGACCGGATGGCCCGGGCCGAGCTGCCGGCTGGCACCGGCCACCATCTGCTCGTACAGCGTGACGGCCTCGGCCGGCCGGCCGGCGCTGGCGTAGGCGTGGGCGAGCTGCCCGCGGGCGGCGAGCGCGTCGGGATGCTCGGGTCCCTGGCTGCGCTCGCGGTCGGACAGCGCGCTGGAGAACGCCGCGATGGCATCGCCGAACCGGCCCGCCGACTCGTACGCCACGGCCAGCCGGTCCCGCGCCATCACCACGTCGGGGTGCCCGCCCCCGCCCGCACCGAGCAGCCGGGTGCTGGTGGCGAGCATGGCCTGCCAGTGCGCGATGGCCGGCCCGGTCAGGCCGCTGGCGTCCAGGCTCAGCCCCCGGCGGAACAGCACCGGATGGGCTTCGGGCCGCCACAGCATGCTCTGGTGGGGCTGGGCGCTGTCCGCCGCCCATAGCGCGGCCGCGCAGTCCCGCAGCGCCTGCTCGAGCTGGGCCCGTTCGGCCCGTTCGAGCTGATCCTGGCCGGGTGCCGCCCCGTCGGCGTCCGGCCACCCCTGCACCAGGGCCTCGGCCGCGGCCAGCACGGCCTGCTCGAAGTCCTCAGGCGGCAGGTAGGCGTGCACCGCGGCCTGCACGCTCGGGTGCATCCGCACGGTCCGGACCGCGTCCGCCGGATCAATGCTGATCAGGCCGATCCGGGACAGGTTAGTGATGGCCGCCCGGACCAGGGTCTGGTCCGCCGTCTCCCCGCCGCTCGGCCGCCCGGCCACGTAGCCGCACGCGGCCGGCGTGGTCAGCACGGCCCCGGGTATCCCGTTCGGGTCCAGCATGGCGGCCAGCGCGAGGGCCGGCCAGGCCGCCCCGGCCGGCGGCAGGTCGTGCGCGCACTCGACGGCCAGCGACCAGGTAGCCAGCACCGTCGGCGAGACGCCGTCGACCCGGATCGCGGTCATGTGCTCCCGCCGCTCGCCGAGACGGCCGCGGTACTCCCGGCAGCTGAGCTGGTTCACGATCATCACGGCGGCGGCCTGGGCCAGTGCGAGCGGCAGCCCGTCCAGCTCAGCGCCGAGCTCGAGCGCCTCGGCCCGCTGGTCAGGGAAGTCGGTCAGCCGTCCCCCCAGGTAGGCCAGCACCTCGTGACGGCTGAACCCGCCCACCGGCGCGACCCGCGGCCCGCCCGCCGCCAGCAGTCCGCCCGCGGCCAGTCCGCCCGCCATCGGCCTGCCTGGCGCCCCATAACCGCCGGAGGCCCCGTAGCCCCCGGGCACCTCATAATCCCCGGGCATCGCGTGTCCGGTCCGGAAGACCGCCTCCGGCAGCCTGGTCGTGATGACGACCTGCCCGGCCGGCCCCGCGGGCCACAGGCCGGTCAGGTCGTCCAGGCTGGCCAGGTCGTCCAGGATCAGCGCCCACGGCCGGCGGGTGTGCGCCAGCCAGTTGACGAAGCGGCCCGCGGCGGCCTCGGCGCCCAGCCCCGGGGCCGCCGCGCCGACCGTGCCGGCTGCCTGGGCGAAGCCGGTGACGATCCCGTCCCGGCTGCTCGCCGGCACCCAGACCAGCGCCTCCACCGTCCGGGCGGTCCACAGTGCGTGGGTGAACGCCACCGCGAGCTGCGTCTTGCCCGTGCCGCCCTGCGTCGCCGGCGTGGCCGGGTTGTCCTCGGCGTGGGTCAGCACCACGGTGTCGCCCGGGTACAGGCCCGCCCTGAGGTCAAGCCCGGTTTCCGGGCGCTGGTGGAAAGCCTCGGCGAGCGGCGGGATGCTTCCCGACAGCTTCACGGGGGAAGAAGGCGGCGGCGTCCCCGTCCGCTCCGCAACCACGTCGACAGCCTTTCCCGCGTAGCCCGCCGACCAGGCCCGGACGTCCTGGCCCAGCCGCTCCCTGAGTTGCCGACAGGCTGCCATCACCTCCCGGTATGGCCACCTACGGCGGACGCGAACCCGTCCGCCGGTCCCAGGACAGACTCGCGTTCCAGCAGGAACTCACGTCCCCGGGACAGACGACTCACCAGCTGCCGGAGCTGGCGACGGGCACCTTTCTGCACGTGCACCACAGTCGGTATAAGGGCATGCTAGTGGTGATCCGCGAGCATGGCTATATGTAGAGAAAAAGTACGTAAAAGACCCGAATGCCGCTTCCATTGGGATCATGTGGCTGGTCACGCTCGGTCGCACCCGGGACGACCGCTCCGCCGCGACGATGCTTCGTTATGAACCTGAGATTGCTCTCCCCGGGTCAGTCCCGGCGCGGTCCGCGCAACTATCCGTGATCCGTGCAAACCGCCGCGCTATTCCGTGGCGATGTGCTAATGCTCGATTACCAGACCAATGTGCGTCCCAGCGCCTTGGTTCGTTTCAATCCGGCCCGCGCGGTGGTCGAACAACTGGCCGGAACAACTGCGATGTCCCGTCGCGGTGGTTGCCGCGTCCCGGGTCGACGCAGCCAGCGACACTGGTGAACATCGATACCGAGGTACTGACCCCACCCAGCCGAGGGACCAAGCCGATGATTGACCTTGAGATCAGCGAAGGCGTCGCGTTCATTACCCTGAACGCCCCCGCGACCAGGAACGCCCTGAACAACGAGCTGGCGGCCCAGTTCGTCGCGGCCTGCGACGAGGCCGACCGCGACCCCTCGGTGGGGGCCGCCGTCATCCGCGGTGCGGGTGGCACGTTCTGTTCCGGGGCCGAGCGCGGCCACCTGGACGACGTCGGCCGTGACCCGGTCGAGGAGAGCAGGTACGAGTCTCTCGGCGGCATCTACCGCGCCTTTACCCGGGTCGGGCAGCTTGAGGTGCCCAGCATCGCCGCGGTCCGCGGCGCCGCCGTCGGGGCCGGGATCAACCTGGCGCTCGCGACCGACCTGCGGATCGTCGCTGAGGACGCCCGGCTGATCAGCGGCTTCCTGCGGATCGGGCTGCACCCCGGCGGCGGCCACTTCGGGCTGCTGGCGGGCCGGGCGGGCGCCGAGGCGGCCGCCGCCGCGGGCATCTTCGGCGAGGAGATCTCCGGCCTGCGGGCGGTACAGCTCGGCCTGGCCTGGGAAGCCCTGCCGTCGGAGCAGGTCGAGGAGCGAGCCGCCGAGCTCGCCCGCCGCCCCGCCCGCGACCCCCGACTGGCCCGGAAGGCCACCGCCAGCCTGCGGACCGAACTAGGCCCTCCCCGCCTCCCGTGGCCCGCCGCCCTGGAAGTCGAACGAGGCGCCCAGCTCTGGTCGCTGCGCCGCCGCGCCGGGCAATAGCCAATCGCGACCGTATCCAGGCCGCGCCGCCGGGTCATTACTGCGTCACATTGACCAGGTCAATTACCTTAATATAAGATCGCATTTTCTGTGGTCGCGCCGCCGGGCGACGGGCGTGGCGCATATACTCCGAGCAGTCAGTGGTAATCGAATCCGCCGGGTCAGCTGGCTATAATATATTCGTGACCGTATGGGAGGTGCAGGCACCCGTGCCTCTCTCGCAGGAGCGTCGTCAGGCTCAGCCGGAGGCCCTGCTGTCCTACATCGAGAAGCAAATCAAACAGTCGGTTGTTTCTGGCGAGCTGAAGCCGGGTGCGAAGCTTTCGCCCAGTGCGGTCGCGGCCAACTTGGGGGTATCCCATATTCCCGTGCGCGAGGCGCTGACCTCGCTCGCTGCGTCCGGGTACCTCGAGCACAAGCCGCGGGTCGGCTTCTTCGTCCGCACCTTGTCGTCCGAAGACCTGGCCGACATTTACCACTGGCGCGAGATACTCGAGCGGGAGGCATTCATGATGGCCATCCCCGAGCTCACCGGTGACGATATCGAGGAAATGCGCAGGCTGTGCGGCCAGATGCGCAAGGCGGCCGACTCCGTGCAACGGCGCGAATACCTGCATCTTAATCGGCAGTTTCATTTCATCGCCTTCCGCCGGGCCAGCAGCGACCGGCTGCTTCGCTTCCTCACCTATCTCTGGGATGCCGCCGCGCCCTATACCTTCGCCGGCCTGGTCGACGCCGAGAAGGCGCAGTGGGACCATGAGCGGATGATCAGCCGGTTCGAGGCACGCGACGTGGACGGGATCGTCGAGCTGATGACGCATCACCGCGGTCTCGCCGTCGAGGCCGTCGCCCGCTGGGAAGCCCGCGAACGCCCCTGACCGGTAACGGCCCGGAAGGCGGCCATCGGTGGTTTTCCAACTAATCTCAGCCCTGGTCGTCCACATGGCCGCACTGTTCTCCACAGCCCCTGGGACCTTCTCCGCTAGGGCGAGCCTGTGACCGTGTCCACAGCGCGTAGATCGTTATCCCCGCCCCGTCCACAGGACGACCGGCTTTATGCACATGGCAATCCACAGACCCGCGGAGGTAGCGTGCTTCTTCCTGGGCAGTGAGGGGCCCGGGTAAGGGTGGGGATTTCTGGGGCGCGGCGAGGCGGTCACTATGAGCAGAGCCGACGGCACCGCGATCGTTGCGACGGCGGAGCATCGCCGCCGGGTGGT
>JAJKHX010000141.1 GCA_021154785.1 Nocardiopsis sp. | reverse complement strand
GCAAATGGGCCAGGCAGTGGCGTTTGGACCCGAAGACCGACCCCGATGGTAAGGTGGCCGAAGCCGCCTCATCCTATGTGAGGACGAGTTGGCGGGTGGGCGGTACGGGCTTTCGGCGGCACTCAGCTGAAACCCTCACGGGGGCGCCCGGCCTTGCTGCCGGCTCTAGACCCCGGCCGGCTCATCGACCATCCGCAGGAACGCGCGGACGGCGGCGTCGTACTCTTCCGGCGCCTCGAGGTTGACGTCGTGACCCGCCGCTGGGACCAGGATCAGCCGCGAGCCGGGGATCGCCGCGTGCAGCGCCTCGGCGACCTCCCGCGGCGCACGTACGTCCTGGGCGCCGTAGATCAGCAGGGCCGGGACGGCGATCGCCGGCAGCACCGCGCGAAGGTCGGCGCTGGCGAATGCGGTCAGCATGGACCGGGCCCCGGCGGGCCGGACGTCGAGCATCATGGCGCGGGCGGCCTGGACGGTCTCCCGTGGAACGCAGTGGCCGAAAAGGCCGGCCAGGTAGGAGTCCGCCCACTGCGCTGGCGGCCGGCCCAGTTCGGCGAGCGCCCGGCTGAGGCGGGCTTCGACCTCGGCAGGCGGCAACGACCCCCGCCAGCCGGCGTAGGCACCGCTGAGTACCAGGGAGCGGACCAGCTGCCGGTGGCGGCCGTAGACGTCGATCGCCAGCCCTGCGCCGAACGAGTGCCCCGCGAGGTGGACCGGTCCGGGCCCGAGCGCGCGGATGAGGGCGGCGACCGCATCGGCGTAGTCGGCCAGGCAAAGATCCGCGGCGGGGTCGGCGGAGCCACCGCAGCCGGGTGCGTCCCAGGCGACGACGTCATAGTCATGGGCCAGGCTCTGCAGCTGGGGCGTCCAGGAGCGTCCGTCGCTCAGGCCGCCGTGCAGCAGTACCAGGGCAGGCCCCGCCCCGGCGCGGCGGTAGGCAACGGTCCCGATGTGCGTCTCGACCCGGTCCATCACGCTTTCCTCCCGCCGCAGGGCGCTACGCTCGAGACTCCCACGAGCGCAACCCCCGCCTCAACCGGCCTGCCTTGCCGCGCGACAAGTGCCACCTCCTTGGCCGTGCCCAGGCGGCCCGGCCCCGGGACTCCGGCGTCGAGCGCAGACAGGCAAAAACCCCACAGCGCACGCGCTCTTCTTCCGCGTTGAGGGATGTCCGAGGGTTCCGGGCCACGGGGCTGGGTTGGCGGTGTGTGCAGGTACATCTCCGGTCTTTGCCGGCATGGCCCTTACGGGACGCCGGAACTGGATCGGCGGGCGGGTTAGCGGTAGAGCGGGCCGGTGAGGTATTTCAGGCCGCTGTCGACCTGCAGGGTGACTACCCGGTGGCCGGGGCCGAGCCGGCGGGCGATACCGAGCGCGGCGGCAAGGTTCGCGCCGGTCGAGGGTCCGGAGAAGATGCCTTCGTCGCGGGCGGCGTGGCGGGCCGTGGCGAACGCCTGGGCTTCGGGGATGGCAATGACCTCGTCGTAGTCGGCCCGATGGAGCTGCGGCGGGCGCCCGGCCGGTGACGCCGCCTTCGATGTGATGGGTGCCGGGCGGCCCGCCGGACAGCACGGCGGACTCGGCCGGCTCGACGACGGCCCGGTGCAGTGCGGGCAGGGCGGCGGCCAGCGCGCGGCTGACGCCCAGGAAGCAGCCCGCGGTGCCGACATAGCTGGCGAATGCGCCGACCGGCGGCGGGCCGGGGAGCTGACCGAGCAGTTCCTCGCCCAGCTTGCGGTAGCCATCGACCATGTCGGCGTTGCTGAACTGATCAGTGGCGAACGCGCCTGTCTGCGCGGTGAGCTCGGCTGCCCGGCGCATCATCGACGGGATCAGGCCGGGCGTGATGCCCTCCGGGCTCGGTATCAGCTCGACCTCGGCGCCGAACGCCCGCATCGTGCGGATCTTCTCCGCAGAGAACGCATCGGACGATACGATCCGCAGCGGATAGCCCTTCACCGCGCAGACGAACGCCAGGGACGAGCTGGTGCTCCCGCCGGTGTACTCCACGACCAGCTGGCCCGGCCTCAGCCGCCCGCTGGCCTCAGCTGCCTCGATCATGGCCAGGGCCATCCGGTCCTTATACGATCCAGTCGGGTTGGCCGCCTCCATCTTCACCCAGACCTCGGCATCACCGTCACCGGCCATGCGCGCCAGCCGGGTCACCGGCGTATTCCCGATGGCCGCGAGCCCGCCCGGACGATCCATCCCCACCTCCAGCGTCAAAGCAGCCAGCAACAGCCTAGGGCCGCCGCCACGCCGCGGGCGCCGACCGCACTTCCCCGCCCACGATTCACTTACCGGTGCCGCGGACAGGGGCTTCCCCGGGGGTTGCCCTGTCGCCGGGGTCTGACCGTCTGCATACCGCGCGAATCCATCAACCGCGGCGTTGAAGCTGATCGCGGGTCACGGCGCAGCGGGTAAGGGAAAGTGACCCCGGCCAGGGACGCGTCTGACGCCGCCGGCGTCCCTGGCCCGTATTCTGGCCAGGCCCCGGCCTTAGCACGACTGGCGCGGCGGCAAGGGACGCCAGCTCAGGATCATCCAGCCGAGGGCACGGGAGGATGCCTTGCCCGGCGAGCCCGCGCCGTGCGTCACGCTGAGCGACAACGGAAGTCGGGGAGAACGCGCACGGACCCGCCTGCACGGAAACACCCTCTTCGATCTGGCTCGTTGGAGACGCGTCTAACATGATCTTCTGTTGCTCGCTATTCCTGGCGAATTCGCGGCGAGTTTTAGCGGCCTGGAATTGTATCGCCTGGTCGCGAGCATTGTGAGACTGATCTGCGGCAGATCTTTGCGGCTATCGGCAGGAGACTCGATGCTATGACAGGGCCGGGCACGGTGCTGTGGTCATTGGTCTGCGGCAGCGCCAGATGCAGGTCGCGCTGGTCGGCCGCGTGGACGTGGTGGCACATGTGCGTGAGGCAGTCCGGTGCGGCGACGCGCCCCGTGCGGGACGGGCCTCGATCCGGCCGCGGTCATACCTGGCGTCTGTCCGCGGCGCGGCCATGCTGACCGCGACCGGTCAGGATGGGCGTCCAGCCGGAAGCACTGGCCCTATAAGGCGTGGAGCAGGTCGTAGGTGCAGTCCGGGCGGACCGCCCATCTCCACGGCCTGTTCCTTGAATTCCGGAGTGTAATACTTTCCTTTCGCCATTCCCCGTCCCCTTTTCAGGGAAGGTCTTATTGATCTCCCTGCCGGGAACTCGGGGGCACCTCAACTATTCATCTGGCTGTGGCTGGCGGGGTCCATATCGGCCGTGCTGACGGCTTGCGGCACAGGGCATTGCGCCCGCAAGAACGGGTCGGGTATCCGGTCGCCGAGCCGCAGCAAGCCGGCTCCGGTCAGTGCTACCGCCAAGGCGCCGCCCCACCAGACGGCGTCAGGTGAGGTTGCGAGCAGCACGCCGCCGGCCGCGGGGCCGAGGGCCACGCCTGCCATGAAGGTGAGGCCGTAGAGCGACATGTAGCGGCCGAGCAGATGCGGCGGTGCGAGGTCGGCGACGATTGGGCCGAGCACGACGAACTGCGCGCACTCACCGATCGCGATCACGATCGCGACCCCGGCCAAGACGGTGGTAGCGGTGAGCGTCGAGCTCGTTAGCGTGGCGAGCAGGACCGCGAGCAGGCCGATGGCAAATAGCGCGCTGGTCGCGGCAAGAGCGTGTGTGCGGCGCATCCGCTTGACGACCCGTGCGGCTGGAATCTGCGCGACGACGATGAAGAAGGTGTTGATGAAGATGACGACGCCGATCTCGCCCGGCCCGGCAGGCGTGTGCGCCTTCGCGAACGGCGGGAGGATGTTGGAAAACAGCGCGCCGCCGGTCATTACGAGCACGATGTTGGCGGCGATCAGGATGAGGAAGAGGCGATCGTGAGCAACTGCTCGGAAGCCTGTTCCCCTGTCGCTCGCCGGCGCAGCATTCGCGAGGCGGGGATTCGGGATCCCCACGAGCACAACCAGCGCGAAGACAGCGAAGGTGGCGCCGTCGAAAAGGTAGAGCGCCTGGAACGCGCGGAGGTCATGGGCGGAAGCGATGATGAAGCCCGCAACCGTCGCGCCGCTGCCGAGACCGAAGTTGCCGGCGACTCGGCGGAGCGCGATCGAGGAGGCGCGCTGCTCCGCTGAGACCAGGGTCAGGCTCAGAACCTGGTTCGCGGTGTTCGCGACTCCGAACCCGGCGCCGCCGGCGGCCGAGCAGACGAAGGCTTGCCAGGGACGGTCGACGAATGCGAAGCCTGCGTAGCCCAGTGCGCTCGCGAGATTGCCGGTGATCAGGATCGGCTTGGCACGGAAATGATCGAGCAGCGCACCCGAAGGGGGCGTTACGACCGCCGCCGTGCCCATGACCGCCGCCAGCACCAGCCCCGCGGTCGCCACCGGGAAGCCGCGGGCCTGGTGCAGGTAGATGATCTCGAAGGGAAGGACCAGTCCAGTGCCGAAGTAGTTGACCGCGGTCCCAGCCTGAAGAACGATGACAGGCCCCGACAGGCCCGTCCGCCAGCCGCCGAACACACGAGCGAGCGTCCTGCCCGGCTGCTTCCCGCGGCTGGCTGCCTTCCCGTGCACGCCTGATTCCATCGCCAGCCTTCCAGGGTCGTTTCCAGCTGCTGCGGCACGATCCGGTGGGCGGTTCGTGCGGACGGTCGGTAGTGCATACACCGCGGCACTGGGAAACTGGGCGCCGGCGAGCCGCCCAGTTCGCGCCGTGGGCGGTGTATATACCGGGCGGAGGTACGACGTGGTGCGAAAGGAAGGAGCGCAGGATGGTGACAGCCGATCTGCTCTCACGGGCGCGGGCAGGGGATGGCGAGGCGTTCCGGGAGCTGGCCGAGTCGCACCGGCGGGAGCTGCAGGTGCACTGCTACCGGATGCTCGGCTCCTTCGCCGACGCCGAGGACGCCGTTCAGGAGACGATGCTGGCCGCCTGGCAAGGCATCGGCGGGTTCACTGAGGAACGCGCGTCGCTGCGCACCTGGCTGTACAAGATCGCCACCAACCGGTGCCTCAACGCGCGCCGCGCGGCGAGCCGGCGCCCGGCCAGGGAGTGGGATATGTCGCAGTTCGAACCGCCCGTGCCGACCCCGCGCGACGAGGCCGCCTGGCTGCAGCCGTTTCCTGACGCGTTCCTCGAGGGCGCCGTCGACCGGCCGCTCGGGCCGGAGGCCCGTTACGAGCAGAGCGAAGCCATCTCGCTGGCCTTCGTGGCCGCCCTGCAGGTGCTTCCGCCCCGCCAGGTTGCCGTCCTCATCTTGCGCGACTTCCTCGGATGCCACGCCAGGGAGGTGGCCGGCATGCTGGAGGTGACCGTCCCATCTGTCAACAGCGCCCTCAAACGAGCCCGCG
>JAJKHX010000140.1 GCA_021154785.1 Nocardiopsis sp. | reverse complement strand
TGCTGCCCCCGGAACTCTTGCGGAGGTCGGGGAATGCGACGCCTGTGGATGTCCCTGCTGCTCGTGCCGGTCATCGGGGTGGCCGCACCTGCGGCGGCCTGGGCTGCTCCGGGGGCGCCGGCCGCCCGGTCGGCACCGGTGGCCCGGTCGGCGCCCGCGGCGCCCGCGGCGCCGACTCAGGCGCTGCAGCCGGGCATGAAGGGCTCTTCCGTCAAGGCGCTGCAGCGCCGGCTGGCCGCGCTGAAGTACTATCCGGGCTCGATCGACGGGAAGTTCGGCACCAGCACGCTCGAGGCCGTCTGGGCGTTCTACGAGGTGCAGGGGCTGCCGGTGCACAGCTACGTGTCCGCGGCCATGAAATGGCGGCTGGCCCACCCGAAGGCGCCGCGGCCGCTGGTCCGGCACGGCGGGGCCAACCGGATCGAGGTCAGCCTGTCCCGCGAGACGCTGGTCCTGTGGCGCAACAACAAGGTGCAGCTGATCAGCCACGTGTCGACCGGCGGTCACTACTCCTACTGCTCCCCCGGCGGCGGCTGCGGGGTGGCGATCACCCCGACCGGCAACTTCCGCACGAACGTGTTCATGCGCGGCTGGGTGCACGTGCCGCTCGGCGAGATGTACAACCCGGTGTTCTTCATCGGCACCGCGTTCGCCATCCACGGCGACACCGACGTGCCGCTGGCGCCGGTCTCGCACGGCTGCGTCCGGATCCCGATGGACATCGCCGCCTTCTTCCACAAGCTGGTCAGGGTCCCCGGCGAGCCCGTCTACATCCGCTAGCCCGCAGTAAGCAGCCTAGGCGGGCCAGGTGAGGACGGCCAGGATCGCGCCCGCGATCATGAACGGGCCGAACGGGATGAGCTGCTTGCGGTCCGCCCGCCGGCTCACCAGCAGCGCGATGCCGGCCAGGCCGCCGAGCAGGAAACCGGCCGCGCCGCCCGCGATCAGCACCGGCCAGCCGAACCAGGCCAGCAGCGTGCCCAGGCTCGCCGCCAGCTTGACGTCGCCCAGGCTCATCCCGGACGGGCTGATGACCAGCAGGAGCAGGTAGAAGCCAGCCAGCGCGAGCCCGCCGAGCACGGCCCGCAGCAGCGCGGACCAGGGCGCCTCGGAATCTCCGGCTATGGCGGCCAGTAGCAGCAGCACCGCGGTACCCGCGTAGGCGGCCGCGGTGAGCGGGTCGGGCAGGCGGCTGACCGCGATGTCGGTGAAGGCTAGCGGGACGGCGCAGGCGAACAGCCAGCAGGCGGCCGCCAGGACCAGCCCGGCCGGGACGCGGACCGCGAGCGCGCCGAGCAGGACCGCGGTCACGCAGCCGACGACCAGCGCGGGCGGTGTGGTCCGGACGCTGGCGGCCGGGGCTTCGGGAGCCGATGGCGCGAGGGGAACGGCCAGGCGGACGATGGCCGCGCGCTGGGGCCAGCCGGCCAGCAGGCCGATGACGGCCAGGGATCCGGTCAGGGCCGGGGTCACGGGGTAACTCTAACTCCGCGGACTTGGGGACGTGGACCATGGCCAGGGAGCGGGACAGCTCGACGCAGCCGATGGCGATGGCGATGACGGCGACGACCTCGACGGCGAGCAGCCAGCCGCCGGTCTGCACGTCCTCGCCGAAGACGAACACCCCGTAGCAGGCGCTGATCAGCGCGTCGCCCAGGGTCAGCGGGGGCTGGACGGCCACCAGCGAGCCGGCCTGCAGGGCGTTCTGCAGCAGGAACAGCGCGCCGACGCCGACGACCGCGGTCCCGTACAGCTCCCAGGTGCTGAGGAACGCGACGAAGCCCTGGTGGTCGAGGGTGGATACCGCGCTCTTCATCAGCGTCGCGGTCAGCGCGTAGCCGCAGGCGGCGGCCAGGCCGAACGTCGCGGCGCGGGCGTTGCCCCCGGCCCGCACGCCGATGGTGATGAGGACCGTGAGGAAAGCGCCGGTGACGATCAGCGTCAGTATCCAGACCCGGATGGGGGCGTGGTCGCTGCCACCGGACGGCGCGGCCGCCGCCAGCCCGAGGCCGAGGGCGACCGTCACCAGGCCGACGGCGTACCAGGTCATCCGCGGCAGCTTGCGGTGCGCCAGCTTGCTCGCCACCAGCAGGGTGAACGGCAGCTCGATGATGAAGATAGGCTGCACCAGCGCCACCGGGCCGGTGGCCAGCGCGGTCGCCTGGCACACCGAGGCGACGACGACCATGGCGATGCCGGCCAGCCACACCTTGTGCTTGATCAGGTACCCGAACAGCGACAGGTGCAGCGCTTTGGCGGCCGGCGCGGTCGAAGCGGCCATCCGCTGCAAGACCGACGCCAGCCCGTTGAACAGCGCCGTCAGCAGTGCGAACAAAACCGATACCACTGCGGCATCCTAGCCGCTAGGGCGATCCGGCTGGTATCGGGGGCCTAGGGAGCGGGGACGCGGAAGACGCGAAGCTGCAGGGCCAGGGTGGCGTAGTAGCCGACCAGGGAGGTCAGCTCGACCAGGGCCTGCTGGCCGAGGACGTTGACCGCGGTGTCGTACTGCTCGTCGTCGAGGTCGGCGCCGGGGCTGGTCAGCGCGCGCACCACAGAGTAGGCCACCTGCTCTTCCTTCACCGTGAAGCCGGGGTCGGTGCCGGCCCGCAGCGCCTCGAGCTCGGGCTCGGTGAGCCCGGCGTCCCGCCCGATCAGCTCGTGCGACTCCCGCTCGTAGGCGCTGTCCCAGGCCTGCGCCACCACCAGGATCGCCAGCTCCCTGATCCGGGGCGCCAGCTGGGTGCGGAACCTGATGGCGACACCGAGTCCCTGCAGGGCATGACCCACGGGCGGCGCGTAGAGCATCGCGTTGAACGGGCCGGCCAGGCCGGCCGCGCCGCTAGAGAGCAATACCGTGCGTGGCCCCTGACCGCGGGGGCCGCCCAGGATTTCACGGTACAGATCCCGTTGTTCTTCGGTCATCTCGTCGGACGACAAAACAGGGAGACGCATGGAGACTATCTGCCCCGCGGGGCCAGAGCATGCACCCTGGCCCCGGTCGGATTGAAGTATCTTTCCGGTTACGCGCTGGTCCGGCTGCGGCGGGCGACCGTGTCGATGGTGACGGCCGCGAGCAGGACGACCGCGGTCCAGATGTACTGCGGCGACGCCCCGAGGCCGAGCAGCTGCAGGCCGTTGTAGATCACCGCGACGATAAGGCCGCCGAGGACGGCGCCGAGCATCGTGCCCCGGCCGCCGAACAGGCTGGTCCCGCCGATGACCGCGGCGGCCACGGCGAACAGGACGTTCTGCCCGCCGGGCACGTTGCTGGAGACCGAGCCGAGCTGGGAGGCGTAGATGATGCCCATGACGCCCGCGGTCAGGCCGGCCAGCACGAACGCGAGGACCCGGATCCGGCTCAGGTTGATGCCGGCCCGCCGGGCCGCCTCGGCGTTGCCGCCGATGGCGTAGACGTACCGGCCGAAGCGGGTACGGCCGAGCAGGAAGCTCCAGGCGACGAGCACGACCAGGACCACCAGGATGACCCACGGCACGCCGCTCACCACCACGAGGCCGACGCCGCGGTTGGTGTTGCCGATCAGCACGACGACCACGCCCGCAACGGCCATCGCGGCCACCTTGAGCCAGGTTACGCTGGCCGGGGGGGCGGCCAGGCCGCCCGCCCGCCGGCGGTTGTCCCTGGTGATCATCAGGGCGCCGCCCAGCGCCACGGCGGCCGCCATCACGATCCAGCCGGCCAGCGGGCTCATGGCGCCGTTCTCGATGTCGTTCAGGACACTGCTGTACAGCCGGATGGTCCCGCCGGAGCCGGGCGCGGCGATGTTGATGATCGCCAGCAGCAGGCCCAGGCCGGCCAGCTGTCCAGCCAGCGTGACCACGAAGGACGGCAGCCGGAGCCGGGTAATGATCACGCCCTCGATCAGGCCGAAGACCGCAGGGAAGGCCAGGCCGACCAGCACGGCCAGCGGCCACGGGGCCGGGTCCGGCGGGACCAGCAGCCAGCAGGTGAACACCGAGCCGATCACCGAGGTGTAGCCGATCGACAGGTCGATCTCGCCGAGCAGCAGCACGAACACCTCGGCCATGCCCAGCGTCACGATCCAGGCCGCCTGCTCGATCAGGTTGACCAGGTTGCCCGCGGACAGGAACAGCGAGCTGCGGGCCTGGAAGTAGACGACGATGACGACCAGGCCCAGGATGACCGGCAGGGCACCGCTCTCCCCGCTGCGAACCCGGGTCCACCAGATCTTGACGTACTCGCCCAGAGTATTCGCGATGACCTCGGGGGCGGCGATGGCCGCGGCCTCGTCGGCCTCGGACGGCTGCTCGACGTCAGTGCTCACTGGAGCTCCCTGCTGGCTGCTGGGACGACGGTTCGGACCCGGCGGCGGCGCGACGCCCGGAGGTGCCCGTGGTCATCAGCTCGACGATCGACTGGGCGTCGTACTGGGACAGCGGCCCGACCGAGACGAGCTGGCCCAGGCGCAGCACCGCCACCCGGTCGGCCACGGCCATCACGTCGTTCAGGTTGTGCGAGATGACGATGACCGCGATGTTCTGGCTCTTCAACCGGCGGATGAGGTCGAGTACGACGCGGGTCTGGGTGACGCCCAGGGCGGCCGTGGGCTCGTCCAGAACGACCAGCCTGGCCTGCCGCAGCACGGCCCGGGCTACCGCGACCGCCTGGCGCTGGCCTCCGGACAGCGAGCCGACCGGCTGCCGGACCGAGCGGACCGTGACCACGGACAGGTCGGCCAGGGTGCGCTTGGCCTCCTTCTCCATCGTGGTCTCGTCCAGCGCCCAGTGCTTGACGGGCTCGCGGCCGAGGAACATGTTCTGCACGATGTCCAGGTTGTCGGCCAGCGCGAGATCCTGGTACACGGTGGCGATGCCGAGGCCGGCGGCGTCCTTCGGGGAGTGGAGCCGGACCGGCCGGCCCTCCCAGAGGATCTCCCCGTGGTCCTGCGGCCAGATGCCGGCGATGGTCTTGATCAGCGTGCTCTTGCCCGCCCCGTTGTCACCGACCAGCGCCGTCACCTGGCCCAGGGTAACGTCCAGGTTGATGTCGGTGAGGGCGCGCACCGGGCCGAAGTTCTTACCCACGCCGACCAGGCGCAGCAGCGGCTGATCGCCGTTCTGGCCCCTGGCCGGGGGCGAGTCGGACGGCCCTGACTCAGGAGCCGCCGCCCGGCCCGCGGTAGCGGGCCGGGCGTCGTCCGCGCTCGGAGTGGTCACCGGGCGCGCCTCCTCACCTCGGAGTTAATGCTGGTCATTACGATATCCCCGCCGCCTTGCAGGCCGCCGCGTACTGGCCGACGCACAGCTGCGAGGCCTTCACGAACTGGTCCGTGATCACGGTGGAGTTAATGTTGGCGGTGGTGACCCACTTGGGGGTGAGCAGCACCGACGGCACCGCGGTGTTGGCCTTGGTGTCCTGCGTCGAGCCGTTCACCAGGGTGGACGGCGGGGTCTTGCCGGCCCGCAGGTACATGGCCAGCGCCGCGGCGGCCTGCGCCTCCAGGTAGATCGGCTTGTAGGCGGTGCCGCACTGGTAGCCGGCCAGGATGTTCTGCAGGCCGATCGTGGTCGCGTCCTGCCCGGTGACCGGGAAGGTCTTGGCCTTGACGCCCTTGGTCTGCAGGTAGTGGATGATCGGCGCGGCGTTGGCGTCGTTCGGGACGAGGACCGAGTTGATGTTCTTGTGCGCGGTGAAGTTCTGCTGGAACTCGCTCAGCGCGGTCGACGGGGTCCAGGTGCCGGCCGGCTCGCCGGCCTTCACGTAGCTGCCGGCCGAGAACAGCGGGTCGAGCACGCCCAGGTAGCCCTGCGCGAACAGGGTGGCGTTGTTGTCGGTCGGGTCGCCCTTCATGACCAGCACGTCCGGCTTGCTGAGCTTCCAGTCGGTGGCGCAGGCCTGGAAGCCCTGGCCGATGATCTTGCCGACCTGGACGTTGTTGAAGCTGACGTAGTACTGGCGGCTACCGCCCAGGGTCAGCCGGTCGTAGTCGACGACGGCCGCGCCGTGCGCCTTGGCGTAGGTCTCGATCTGCGCCCCGACGCCGGCGTCCAGCGGGTCCATGATCAGGACGGTGGCGCCCTTGGTGATGGCGGTCTGCGCGTCGGACAGCTCGGTAGCGTCGCTGCCCTGCGCGTTCTGCACGGTGAACTGCGAGGACGTCAGGCCCGCGGCGGTCAGCGCCTGGGTCAGGTACGGCGCGTCGAACTGGACGTACCGGGCCGAGGTCACGGTGTCGGGCAGGAGCACGGCCACGTTGCCCTTGCCCGCCGCAGCCAGCGGCTTCAGCGCGGCCATGGCGGTGAACTTCCGGTCGAACTGGCCGACCGAGATCGACACCGAGACGCCCGATGAGGCGCTGGCGCTGCTGGAGCTGGAGCCGCCGCTGGGAGCTGATGTCGAGGATGACGAGCTGCAGGCCGCAGCGGCAAGGCACAATGCCAGCGATGCTGAGGCTGCAACAGCTCCCTTCCTAGCCGTCTTAATCATGTAAACCACCTCGTGTGTCCGTCATGGAAGGGCCGTCGGCCGCATCCAGGCATGCGGGGATGTTCCCCTGGGCGCGAAAGTCGCGGCCATGCATCTCGATATGCACTTTAGAACGCCGAAAATAAACGTGCTATTAACATTGGCGTCACGTCGTGAAGATAACGTTAACGGCCAGCTCGGACGGCCCTCACCCGGTGAGCCTTTGCCTTGAAATAAAGGATTTCGGCCACTTGAAAACAGGAATTCGTTATCGGAAAGAGACGAATATCAGTCCGTAATCGTTAACATTTCCTAGCTCATTCCGGGGCCAGCCGGTAGCCAGCCCGCGGCTGGGTGAGGATGAGCGGCGCGCTCTTCTCCGCTTCGAGCTTGGCCCGCAGCCGCCGCACGTAGACGCGCAGGTACTCGGTCTCGGTCTCGTA
>JAJKHX010000139.1 GCA_021154785.1 Nocardiopsis sp. | reverse complement strand
CCACGGCCTGGATCTCGGACTGGTCCGCCAGCCAGATCGCCGCCGTCGACCTGGCCGCCAGGAGGGTCACCAGGACGCTGCAGGCCGGCAGCCAGCAAGACGAGCTGATCGCCATGACCTCGGGCGCCGGGTCGCTGTGGGCCCTGGACTTCTCCGGGCCGCTGCTGCGCATCGACCCGGCCAGCGGCGCCATCACCAAGCGCTTCGGAGTCCGCGGACTGGGCGCCGACGTCGCCTACGGGAACGGCTTCATCTGGATGATCACCGAAGAACCCGGCGCTGGCGGTGGCCACGAGTACCTGTACAAGATCGACCCGTCCCGCGACGTCATCGTGAAGACGGCCCCGATCCCGGGCGCGGGACCGGCCTGTGCCGCGTTCCCCGGGCCGCAAGGCATCTGGATCGGCTGCGCCGACGCCGGCCAGATCACCCTGATCAACCCGGACTCGCTCAAGCCAGCGCGGAGCTTGCGTGTCCACAGCGGCGGATACACCCCGCAGATCGCCTCCGGCCAGAAGGACACCTGGGTGCTCACCCCGTCTGGGCTGGCGCGGGCGGACCCGGCCACCGGGACGATCACCGCGAGCATCCGCACCAGCTTCGCATCCAGCGCCTTGTCGGCTCCAGCCCTCATCATGGACGCCGCGGGCCGCCTGTGGATCACCGGCTCCTGGCTATCCGTCGTGCTGCCGGGCACCCTGACCGCGCACCCGGTCGCGCGCACACCAAGCCTGATCAGCGCCGCGGCGGACGGCCCGGCCATCTGGCTCGACACCGGGGCCGCCCTCGCCAGGCTCCAGCTCGGCACTTCCCATGCCACCGGATCCAATGCATCACCTAGCTGATAGCGCAACGGCAGAACCGGAACATCTGCGCGAGGACGCAGCGGCATGCCGACCGAGTGATAGCCGGAAATAATCGGCAGGGAGATATGAGCGGCTCAGCGTACGGGCCGTATTTCCTTACGGTCTCAGTACGTAGTAGCGCCGCCAACTCTCATTCTGGCGTGAGTGCACGTTCGAGCCGGGCCAGCGTGGACGCCGGTGCGCCGACGATACTTCTGGGCCAGGCGCCCAGAGATCGCGGGCGGCAACGTCCACCACGTCCAGGCTGTCTCATCCCGTGCCACTCCGTCTCGCCCGTCTCGCCGGCAGGCCGCGCGGAGCCATGTTGCTGCTACAAATTTTGCTACACCGCCCGATACGCCAAAGGCCCTCTCCTGACTAGGAAAGGGCCTTGACCTGCGAAAATAAGTAGCGGGGGCGGGATTTGAACCCGCGACCTCTGGGTTATGAGCCCAGCGAGCTACCGAACTGCTCCACCCCGCGTCGGGTGTGCCTTTACTTTATGAACTCCTGGCGCCCAAAGCAAATCGTCGGCGAGCCCCGCCGGGCATCGTGGCGTCACCGGGGCCCGGCAGGGCGTAGCCTTCCCGCATGACCGAGGTCGTGATCTACACAGACGGCGCGTGCAGCGGCAACCCGGGGCCGGGCGGCTGGGGCGCGGTGCTCCAGAGCGGCGGCCACGAGAAGGACCTGTACGGCGGCGACCCGCAGACCACGAACAACCGGATGGAGCTGATGGCGGCCATCCAGGCGCTCGAGGCGCTGAAGGGGCCGACCACGGTGACCTTGTACACGGACAGCAAGTACCTGCTCGACGGGATCACCAAGTGGATTCACGGCTGGCAGCGCAACGGCTGGCTGACCGCGGCCAGGAAGCCGGTCAAGAACGACGACCTGTGGCGCCGGCTGACGGCGGCGATGGGCCCGCACGACATCGACTGGAGATGGGTCAAAGGGCACGCGGGCGACCCGGGCAACGAGCGCGCCGACGAGCTGGCCCGGCGCGGGATCGAGGAGTCGGCGGACGCCGTCCAGGCTCGTTAAGAACGGGAGCCGTAGGGCGGGGCGAACACCACGATCAGGGCCAGGTTCTCGGTGACTTCGGTGAACCGGTGGGTCTCGCCGGCCGGGACGTAGATCACGCTGCCGGGGCCGACCGGCGCGGTGCCCGAGTCGGTGACCAGGGTGGCCCGGCCCGACTGGACCACGTAGATCTCGTCCTCGGTATGCGGGCCCTGGTCGTCCGCGCCGCCCGCCGGGATGGAGTAGGTGCCCAGGCTGAGGTCGGCCGCGCTCAGGTGCTCGGTCCAGTCGTTGGGCTTGCCGTCGGAGGGCGCCGCGTAGACCCCGGCTGCTGCGAAGATCTTCATGGCCCGATTATCGGTGCACGATGTCGGTGTGGTGGCAGAAGTGCACCCGTTCGGCCGCCAGCGCGTGGATTCGCCGGACCGAGTCGCGCCAGGAACCGACGTCATCGGCCTGGCCGTCCGGGAGCGGGCCGGACGGGTCGGCGTACTGGCGGGGCGTGTAGGCCGCGTCGCCGATCAGCAGGTCGGAACCGTCCACCACGACGCACTGATGGCCGACCGTATGCCCCGGCGTCGCGACCACGGACAGGCCGGGAAGGATCTCGGCGTCCCCGTCCACCAGCTCGAACCGCGCGTTCATGAAGCCGAACCAGTCGTGCAGCTCGCTGGCCTCCCGCCGCATCCGGTCCAGCTCGGCGCGCTGGACGTAGAACGGCGCGTGCCCGAACACGGCGTTCTGGCCGCAGTGGTCGAAGTGCAGGTGGGTGTTGATCACCAGGCCGATGTCGGCCGGGCTCATGTCCTGCTCGGCCAGCGCGTCGGCGACCGAGCGGTTGACCACCCGCCAGTCGTCCAGGACATCCTGCGGCCCGCCGACGCCGGTGTCCACCAGCACCGCTCCCCCGGGATGGGTGACCACGAAGCCGTGCACCGGCCAGCGCGAGCCGTCGAGGCCCTGCAGGGTGGCCAGCTGCAGCCGCTTGATCTCCAGGGTCATCGGTGTGCTCCGTCAGTGGGAGGGTGGGCTCCGGCGTACCACAAGTACCACGGCGCCGACGATGAGGACACCTCCGGCGATCATCGACGTGGTCAGGTGCTCGCCCAGGATCAGCGCGCCGAGCAGGACGGCGATCACCGGGTTGACGTAGGCGTAGGTCGCGACGGTGGCGGTCGGCAGCGTCCGGACCGCGATGCCGTAGGCGGAGAACGCCACGATCGAGCCGATCACGGTCAGGTAGGCCAGCGCCCACCAGGAGCGCGCCGATATCTGGCCGAGGTGCAGCGAGGAGAACTCCCCGGTCGTCCCGGACAGGGTCAGCAGCGCCGCGCCCCCGATCAGCATTTCCATGCCGCTGGCCAGGGCCGGGCTGGCCGGGAGGGTGCCGCGCCGGGCCATGATCGTGCCCAGCGCCCACATGAAGGCCGCGCCCAGGATGGTGAGCGCGCCGGTCACCGAGACATGGCCGCCGCCCAGGCCGGACAGCAGGGCCACGCCGGTCAGCCCGAGCAGCAGGCCGCCCAGCGGCGCCAGGCCCAGCCGGGCATGGTTCAGCCCGGCGTCGATGCCGAGGAGCCACAGCGGCACGGTGGCGACGAGCAGCGCGGCCATCCCGGAGGGCACGCTCTTCTCCCCCAGGCCGACCACCCCGTTGGCCACCAGCAGCAGGACACCGACGACGGCGGTGCCGGCCCACTCGGCGCGGGTCGGCCAGCGACGCGCTCGCCGCAGCGCGACCGGGAACAGGATGATCCCGGCGATCAGGTTCCGGGCGGCCGCCATGAGCAGCGGGGGCATCGTCTCGACGCCGATCCGGATGGCCAGGTACGTGCTGCCCCAGACGAAGTAGACGATCACCAGGCACACCCAGGCGACCAAGCCGGCCCGCCGCACCAGTTCTGTCTTTTCTTTCCCCCGAACGGGCTTGGTTGCTTGCATACTCACAGCTATCAGCCTGCCAGCCGGAAAATCTGGTGACGAGTGGCAGGATCGCCATTGTGCGAAGACATCCTGCCAAGTTCCCGATCTGGCGGCCAGGCGGGGCGAGTACGCTACATCCGTGCGCGAGCTGACCAGGAACCCGTGGCTGCGGGCCGCGCTGCTGGCGGCCGCGGCCGGGCTGGCCGTGTACGGGCTGGTCTCGCAGTGGCAGGCGGTGCACGACGCGCTGGCCCGGCTGGCCTGGTACGACGTGGCCGGCGCGGCGGCCTGCGCGATCGCCGGCCTGGGCTGCATGATGCTGGCCTGGCGGGCGCTGCTGGCCGGGCTCGGCTCGCCGCTGCCGCTGCCCGCCGCGATCCGGGTGATGTCCGTCGGGCAGCTCGGCAAGTACGTGCCGGGCGCGGTGTGGGCGCTGGCCGCGCAGGTCGAGCTGGCCCGCGACTACGACGTGCCGCGGCGGCGGAGCACCGCGGCCAGCCTGGTCGCCATGGCGGTCACGCTGGTGGTGGGCCTGATCGCGGCCGGGGTGATGCTGCCGCTCACCTCGGCCCATGCGGCCGCGCACTACTGGTGGGTGCTGGCGGTCACGCCGCTGGCGGCGGCGTGCCTGCACCCGCGGGTCATCGGGACCGGCCTCAACCTGGCTCTGCGAGTGCTGCGCCGGCCGCCGCTGGAGGAGACGGTCCGCCCGGCCGCGATGGCCCGGGCGCTGGCCTGGACCACGCTGGGCTGGCTCTTTTACGGCGCGCACGCCTGGTTCCTGATCAGCGACTTCGCAAGGAAGGGGGGAGGGGAGGTGGGTGGGGGCCGGACAGCTGCGCTGGCGCTCGGCGGCTACGCGCTGGCCTGGGCGGTCGGCTTCCTGATCATTTTCTTCCCGGGCGGCATCGGGCCGCGGGAGGTCGCGCTGATCGCCGTGCTCGCCCCGGTCCTGCCGTCCGCCTCGGCGCTGGTGGTGGCGCTCGCGTCGCGGGTGGTGATGACGATCGGGGACCTGGCGTGGGCCGGGACCGGCCTGGTCCTGGGCTCGCGCGGGAAGGCGCGCGCTAAGCGGCCAGCAGCACCCGCAGGTACGCCGCCCATCCCGGCCCCGGATCCACAGCCGGTACCCCAGCGCGGAGACGGCTCAGCGTCCGCGGATCGCTGATCTCGGTCAGCGCCCGGGCCAGGTCGCCGGTGTCCCCGGGCGCGCAGGTCAGGCCGTCCACGCCGTCGCGGACCGCTTCGGCCAGCGCCCCGGCGGTGGTGGTGACGACCGGGACCCCGTGCGCGAACGCCAGCAGGGCGTTCTGCGACGCGGTCGCCTCCCGGTACGGCATGACCAGCGCGTCCGCGCTGGCGAACAATTCCGGGAGCTGGTCGGCGGGCACGTAACCGGGGCGCAGCGTCACCCGGTCGCGCAGCCCGAGCTCCGCGACCAGCTCTTCCAGCTGCGTCCGGCCGGACCAGAATTCGCCGGCGACGGTGAGGGTGACGTGGGGCGGGGCCTGGGCCAGGGCACGCAGCAGGATGTCCAGGCCCTTGTAAGGACGGACGATGCCGAAGAAGAGCAGGCGGGTGTGCGATGGGGGGGACGCCACTCGTTCGGCCCCCTGCTTGTGAACTTGCCGGACGGGGGCGGGCAGGTGCGGGGGCATGGCTACGGTCCGCACCGTCGCGGCCGGGGCCAGGTCCTTGGCCTGGGCGGCCTGGGCGGCGGAGTGGGTGATGACCGCGCCGGTGCGGCTGAGCAGCGCCCGGACCAGGGCGACGTCGCCGGGGCGGCGCTCGTGCGGGAGCACGTTGTGGCAGATGACGGCGGTCTTGGTGCGGCCCAGGGTGCTCATGATGGCGAGGTAGGCGGGGACCTGGATCGGGGTGAGCAGGACGAAGACGACCAGGTCGGCGGTCCGGAGGCGGCGGCCCTCGGCGAGCCAGCCGTCCGGGCGGTACCAGGCCAGGCGGCGGCGGGTGCGCGGGTAGGGCTCGCCCTCGGGGACGTCGACGGTCTGCTGGCCGGGGTAGAGCCGTTGCGGGTACTGAGCGCGCCAGGACTCGATGATCACGTCGTGGCCGGCGGCGGCCAGGCGGTGGGCCAGCTCGGTGGTGTGCCGGGCGCCGCCGCCCTTGTAGGGGTGGGCCGGGCCTACGAGGGCGATCCTCATGCGCTTTACGTGTCGCCGCGGGAGCGGACGATCAGGTCGGCCAGCAGCGCCATCGAGGCCAGGATCATCCCGGTGACGAAGATCAGGATCGTGTCGTTGGCGAAGTGCAGGGGATGCACCACCAGGTCGTAGACGGCCTTGGCCGCGCCCAGGGCGAGCAGGAACAGGGCCGGCGGCATCAGCACCTTGAGCGGGTTGAAGTACATGACCATGCGCAGCACCTGGAGCACGTACCGGTAGGCGTCGGAGAAGAAGTGGAACTTGGACCGGCCCGCGCGCTTGGCGTACTCGATCGGGACGTAGCGGACCTCGTGCCCGTTGGACAGGAACGCCAGGGTGATGGTGGTGACGCAGGAGAACCCGGGCGGCAGCAGCTTCAGGTAGGGCTGCGCGACGGTGCGGCGGAAGGCCCGCAGCCCTGAGTTCAGGTCGGGGATGTCGGCGTTGGTCAGGCGTTCGGCTAGCTTGCGGACGAACCACTTGGCCGGGACGCGGGCGAACTTGAGCGTGCCCTCCTCGCTGGTGCGGGCGCCGACGACCTGGTCGACGGTCGGGTCCTCGTCGAGGAGGGTGACGAGCTCGGGGATGCGCTCGTTCGGGTAGGTGAGGTCGGCGTCGGTCCAGACCACGATGTCGCCTTTGGCCTGCTGGGAGCCGATGCGGCGGACCGTGCCGGCGCCGCCGTTGCGGCGGAACGGCACCACCTTGAGGCGGGGGAAGTCGGGTTCGGCGCGGCGCAGCCGGGCCAGCGTCTGGTCGGTCGAGCCGTCGTCGATGGCGAGCAGCTCGTAGCTGATCCCGCTCTTGTCCATGGCGGTGCAGATCCGCTCGACCTCGAGCAGGACGTGCTCTTCCTCGTTGTAACAAGGCAGGACAATCGAGACGTGCGGGGCCTGGTGCTCGCTGCCGCTTTGGATGGGGTCGCCGGCGAAGGTGCTCACGAGCGGCGAGGATACTAGCCTCCGGCCTCCACCGGGACACTCATCCATACCGTGTAGTGGACGAGCCAGGTGCGGGTGGGCGGCGCGGTCAGGTTGTGCGCCTCCTGGGTGGTCAGCAGGTTGACCACTTCCTTCGGCTTCGTGCCGCCGGACGGCAGCTCGTTTTCGTTCTCGGCCAGCAGCACCGGGCGGCGGCCGACCGCCTCGATGCCCTTGTCCACCTGGCCGAGCGTCCTGGTGCTGGTGAGCACCGCCGCGGGCACGCCGCAGATACCCCGGATCACCTGGGCGAACCGGTCGGCGGTGAGCTGGTCGAGGATGACCACCGAGGCCTCCGGGCCGATCGTCCCGCACAGGTCGTTCACCGCGTCGAGCTCGCCCCGGCCGATCGCGCGGAACGCCATGCCGTGGGCGCTCACGCCATGAGCTTGGGTGAAGCTGAGGTCGAGGGTGGTCAGCGCGGTCGGGATGAGCAGCGAGGCCGCCCCGCAGGTGGCCACGACCGCCGCGGTGGTCCTCGTCCGGCCCAGCTGGGCGGCCTGGTCCTTCAGCCAGGTGACGGCCCAGATCGCGCCGAGGATCAGCCCCGGCAGCACGAACGGCACCAGGCGGCGGCTGGCCCACGGCTGGTCCGGGGCGACCGCCGGGCGGTACAGCACGGTCACGATCACCCACAGCGCGATCATCAGCGGCAGCGCCCAGGCGCGGGCCTGGGCTCGGGCCTGGGCTCCGGCGAGGTCGTCCCAGTGGATCAGGGCCTTGGTGGTGCGCTTGGCCAGGGCGGCCAGGCCCAGCGCGCCGAGCAGCACGGCGGGCACGCCGAGGTACCAGATCACCCAGTACAGGCTGTCCTCGTAGTACTGCCGCTTGCCGTCGACGGGCAGGCCGGCCAGCTTCTGCAGCTCGGCCACGTAGGCGATCGAGGACGGGATGGTCTCCCCCGCCACCGTCTGCACCAGCGGCCTGATCGCGAAGCCGACGAAGATCAAGGTGGTGAGGACGGCGGCCGCGGCGGGCAGCCAGCGGGCGATCTTCGTGTTCTTCGCTTCTCTGAGCTTTCGCCGGGCCGCCGGGCTGGCGGTCACGACGACCAGGATCACGGTGGCGCCCAGGGTGGCCGCGACGATGTAGCCGAGGGGGCGCAGCGACGGCGCCTCCAGGTCCAGGTAGGGGCGGGACTTCAGGTAGCCGTCGGCGAGGCCGTAGCCCACGCCGGCGATGAGGGCGAGCCCGAACGGGATCGCCCGCCGGGACCGCGCGGCCAGCAGCACGCCCAGGAACGGGACGGCCGGGAGAATGTCGCTGAGCCCGTCGATGCGGACCACGATGGTCAGGCCCAGGGCCAGGCCGCCCAGCGCGGCTAGCACCATGTCCTGGTTCAGTGAGTACCTTGCCTGCGGGTCTGGGTTCTTCGCGTCAGGGCTCTTGAGCGCGAAGGAGTCGGTCAGCAGGCACAGGCCGCCGAACAGCAGCACCTCGGCCAGCGGCTCGCTGAACGTGCTGCGGCTGGTGTACTGCTGCGGCAGGCTAAGCGCCAGCACGGCCGCCGCGGCCGGCGCCCACCGCGGGCCGGCCAGGCGGCCCGCCAGGCCGCCGAAACTCAGGATGGCGCAGCCGCCGATGACCGGCGTGATCACCAGCGCGGCCGGGATCCCGCCGATCCAGATCGCGGCCGCCAGGACCAGCGGCAGGCCGGTCATGAACTGCGGGACGATGCCGGTGCCGCGCGGATAGTAATTGGAGCTGGCGAAGCTCAGGCCCGGATGCGGGCCGCCGAACGCGGTCGCCGAGTTGGGGATCGGCAGGTAGCCGTGGTGCGCGATCCAGTACCCGACCTGGAGATAGGTGGCGGGGTCGCGGAGGTAGATGATCTGCTGGGTGTGTTCGGCGATCTGCCAGGCGGTGAAGGCGATCGCGACCGCAGCGGTCGCCGCGACCGCCCACCACGGGGTGCCCGGCTTCGTCCTGGGATCGGTGTTGGTG
>JAJKHX010000138.1 GCA_021154785.1 Nocardiopsis sp. | reverse complement strand
GATACAGCAGGCGCAAGGACACGGACCATCATCATGCCGCACACCTGACCCCAGCCCGTCACGGCAGCTCACAGGGCCATGCAGACTTCTGGCACCCCACAGGCAGTTCACCGGAGGCGGGCGTCAGGGACGGCAGGCAGTGGCACTCACTGGTCCGTTTAGGTCGATGCAGGCTACGGCAATGTCGTCGGTCAGGGTGTCATCCCCGGTCAAGGCGGCGAGCAAGGTGTCGCACCAGGCCTGAGCATCAGCTGCGGGCAGCGCTGCGGCGGTGGCGGCAAGATGGTCCATGGCATCATCAAGAGACTGGTTCCGGCGTTCGATGAGCCCGTCGGTGTACAAGACGAGCCGGGTACCGGCTGGCACTCCGAGGGTTTCCTGCGCTGCGGGCCCGCCAAGCCCGATCGCGGGGGACCGGCCGCCGGTCAGGTAGGTGGCCCCGGTCTGGCTGGTCAGCAGCAGTGGCGGCAGATGACCTGCACACGCATAGGTCAGGGTCTGCGCGTCTGGGTCGTATTCGGCGTAGGCGACGGTCGCCATGTCGGTCCCGGTGATCGCCGGGTCCGCCGTGTCCAGCGCCTGCAGGGCGGCCGCGGGGCCGGCGCCGCTGGCGGCGGCATGCCGCAGCAGCAGCTGCAGGCGGCTCATCGCGACGGCCGCGGTGAGGTCGTGCCCGACGACGTCGCCGATCACGCAGCCGATCCTGCCGCCGGGGAGCTTGAACACGTCGTACCAGTCTCCGCCCACTTCCCGGCCGATCTCGGCCGGACGGTAGGCCGTACCGATGGCCACCGGACCGAGCCGCGCGGGCAGTACCGGCAGCAAGCTGCGCTGCAGCCGGTGCGAGACCTCGTATTCGGCTTCATACAACCGGGCCCGCTCCAGCGCCTGACCGGCTAGATCGGCCAGTGTTTCGGCGGTTGCCTCCACGCCCTGGCCGGGTAGTCCCTCGGCCGCAAACCCGAAACTCAGCGCGCCGATGGTGCGGTCACCTGCTCGGACCGGGACGGTGAGCAGGCTCGATGTCCCGGTCGCCTCGTGGGTGAAGAACGCTCGGGGGAACTGGGCGGCGATCTCGGCTCGTGACCCGAGCTTGATCTTCTGCCCGGTCCGCGCCGTCCGTCCCACCGGGATGTCGTCCATGCGGCTGAGCGGAATGCGAACGTAGTCCCGGGTAATGTCGGCGGGGAAATTGCCCGTCGTCCACGTGCGCAAGTAACCGCCTTCCCAGTCCGCTATGGCCGCTACGCCGTAGGCGGCCAGCAAGCCTATTCCCTTGCCGGTCAGGACGCGGGCTACCTGGTCGGAGGTCACCGCCGTGGCCAGCGCGGCCGTGACCTCCTGCAGGGCTTGGACCTGCCGGGCCGCGGTCAGTGCCTGATGCCGTGCCGCCCGCTCGGCGTCGAACAGCCGCGCTCGTTCCAGTGCCTGCCCGGCATAGCCCGCCACCGCGGCCAGGAACGACTCCTCGGCCGCGCTGAGCCGATGGGGCTCAGGCCAGGCGATCGCGAGTACGCCGGTGACCTGGCGGCCGGTGATCAGCGGGGTCGCCAGGCATGAGCCAACACCCGCGGCGGCCCGGACGGCGGCCAGGTGCGGGAATTCCTCGTCGAGCACCGGCGGACTGCGGTAGAAGGCCGGAGCGCGGCCGCGCCAGGCCCGCACCGCCGGGCTGTCCAGGCTAGTGTCGAATTCGGCCCACTGACGGGCCACCTCTTCTGGCATGTCCCGCAGATCCATGAACCGCAGCACCGGCCGGGCCGGGTCGACCTCGATAATGGTCGCCAGGTTCGCTCCGGTGGAACGGCGCAGCTGGACTCCCAGCGCCTCGGCCACCTCGGTGGTCGTGGCGGCATGTGATAGCGCCGCCGCCAGCGACGCCAGCACGGCGCCCCGCTCCGCCGCCGCCTGCGCCTGCTGCTCCGCGGACACGTCCCGGATGAAGCACGCCCACCGCAGCGGTTCCGGGCTCTGCAGCACCGCGCTGATCTCAACCGGCACCCGGCTGCCGTCCTTGCGCCAGTACTCCTTGCGGAACGGCGCGCAGCTTCCGGTCTTGAACAACTCAGCCAGCGCAGCCTGATCCGACGGTTCCCACTCAGGCGGCGTCATCGCCTGCCAGTCGATCCTTCCGGCCGCCAGCTCGGCCCGGCTGTAACCGGTCAGCTCCAGGAAAGCGCTATTCGCGTCGGTGATCGCGCCGTCCGCCGTCGCGGTCACCACGGCGATCAGGTCTGACTCCGCCAGGCGGCGCAGGGCATCATCGGCGCCTCCCCGTCCTTTCGCGGGCTCTCCGCGCACAGCCGGATCGCTGCCCGTCACCGATGGGCGCCGCGGCAGCGGCCCGGGCTTACCGCTCACCAGCCACGCCACCACTCACCGAACATCAAGAAATGCTACTAAGAAGTCTCAAGAGCTGATTCCCCGCTTGGCCTGATCCAGCCACGATACCGCCAGCCAAGATGGCAGGCCGGGGGAATCCGCCGCCGACCACGGAAGCCTGAGTAGCCGGTCACAGGCCGGCTCGCGCCGACCGGCAGCAGCCTCGCCGGGGGTTGGATCGACGCCAACTAGGACATGACGATCCGGCGGGAAAGCCGCCGGGCACCAGCGGATGGCCAGGATCACATACAGGGCCAGGATGGGATCGGCATTCGGCCGATGGGGACCGGACGATTGCCGGTGGCTGGTCAGGCTTCCTCGGGCTAGCACCTGAGGCTACCGCCAGCCGCGGAGATACCTACCGGTTGCTGGGCCGCTATGACGATGCTCTTGCGGACCTCACTCGAGCCGTCGAGCTCCAGCCTGATTACGCATGGGCACTCGGCAGCAGGGATCAGGTCCATCAGGCTATCGGCCGTTACGACGATGCGGTCGCCGACCTGACCCGGGCGATCGACCTCGATCCGGAGCTGGTCTGGGCTCTGGCTGAGCGGTGGAGACCTTATGAGTGCCGATTATTCATCCGTGCTGGTCAGACGGCATGCCGGTATTCGTGGAGGATGCCGCCGGCCCGGTCTCGTCTGCGGACATCGAGGTGCGCGATCCGCTCAGGATCGGTAATCGGTTCGGGTAGCGGGCATAGCGGTGCGGCATCCGCCAGTGTCCGGTGGGGCCGATGCTGGTCGTAGAAGTGCTCGAACTCCCGGAGCGCGTGCAGGAGGTGGCGCTGATTCCAGATGAGCGTGCGGTCCAGCAGTTCGTGCCGGCAGGTCTGCACCCAGCGTTCCATGATCGAGTTCATTCTCGGCATCTGGACGCCGCTCAGTACGACCTTGATCCCGGCGTCTTGGAGCACGGCGTCAAACAAGCCGGGAAACTTGCCGTCGCGATCCCGGATGGACGGGGGATCCGCCGGCGATGCTTATCCCGGCGCGGCTCCCTTGAGCAGCGGCGTCGTGCCGCAGCCGCCGCTGGCATAGGTCGCGCCGCGTACGGGCGCTGGGCTTGCGGGTATGTCAGCCTGCCCGCTGTGGCCGTTCGCTGGCGTCGCGGCTCCGGCTGCGGTCGCGGCCGGGCGGTTCACCGGCCGTGTGAGCAGGGTCATCCGCTGGATTTGGTGCCATTGCTCCGCCCGCTGCAGCAGGATGGCGTGGTCAGCAGCAGGCTCTTCTCTATGATTCGGGCCGGGTCACCACCGCGGTGGAGGAGATATTGCGCGCTCCGGGCGGAGCGGCGGTGGCATCCCCGACGAGTTCTTATGTGGCCGTGACCAGGCCAGGCAAGCGTCCGGTCCCGCGGTGGACGGCCTGAAAGGGCGAGCCTTGCTTCGATCACTCCTGCGCCAGTTCACGTCGCCGATCGGCTTGGACGGCTCGTCTGCGCGAAGAAGGTGAGCGCTGGGCGCCGGCTGCTGTATCAGCGGACTTGCTGGCTGATTCCGCTCTTATGAGATTTACTCAGGACACGGACTTCCCGCGCGCAGGAGGTCACCATGACAGCCACTAGTGCGGTCTCCCCGGGCCGATCGGCCAACTCCGGCTCCAGCGGATCGCAGCGGAACCCGGTGGTTTCGCGAGCTCGTGTCACTGGGCCGTTCTCACCGGAAGTGACATGGGCTGCCGCGGCGAGTGCCGTGTCAGCATCGCCGGGGCACTCCGGGGTTCCCTGGCGCCTGGCACGCTCACCGCGGCAGGATCGCCGCGCTGGCGGATGTTACGGAGGTCCATCATGACTGATGCTGCTGATTCCGCTGACGCGCGATCGGGCGCCGGCGTCGCCGCGCCCGCCGCGCTGGGCCCCGCAGATGCGGGGGCGTGGCAGGTGCTGCCGTTCCATTCTGAGGTCCTTGCGGTGCACGCCGCGTTGCTGCCCAGCGGCGACGTGCTGTTCGCCGCCGGCTCCGGTAATAGTCTCCCGCGGTTTCAGTCGCCGGATTTCGGCAATGTGGCCAGGAAGATCTGGGTCAGCGTGGTCTGGGACCCGGCGATCAGCCCGCCGCCGGGTAACGACACCAACTTCTTTCATCCTGCTACACCTCATGATGGCGCCGGAAAGGTGCTCGACTTCTTCTGCGGCGGGGAGACGTTCCTCCCTGACGGCAGGCTGCTGTCAGCCGGAGGAACCCTGGTATTCGCGCACCCCGGCGCGGGTTTCGCCGGCCGGCCGGACATCGTGGTGTTTGATCCCGCCATCGAACAGTGGGCGGGACGTCGCCCGATGCAGCACGGGCGCTGGTATCCCAGCCTGATCAACCTCGGCGACGGCCGGGTGCTGGCCACGGCCGGGCTGTCTGAGACGGGGCGGCGTAACACCAGCATCGAGACATTCTTTCCCGGGTCGAATGCCTGGCAGGTCACCAGGACGCCGCAGCAGTTCGGCGGATTGCCGCTGTACGCGCACCTGTATCTGCTCGCGGACGGTTCCATCTGCTACGCCGGCGGCCACATGGATGACGGGCCGGCCGACGCACTGCGCCTTGACCTGACCCGTGATCCGGTGGTCGTGACACCACTACCCGGTCTGAGCCAGGTCAGCGCCCGCGACCAGTGCGCCAGCGTCCTGCTCCCGCCCGCGCAGGCCCAACGGGTCATGATCATGGGAGGTGCGCCGGGCGGCGGCGACGCCATCAAGAACGTCGACATCATCGACTTCTCCCAGCCGCATCCGGTGTACCGGCCGGGTGCGGCGCTGGCTAAGGGCCGCAAGCACCTGAACGCGACCCTGCTTCCGGACCGGACCGTGCTGGTCACAGGCGGCTCCGGGAGGAACGAGGCCGCGCCACTGGCGACCAATGAAGCCGAGGTGTACGACCCCGGGACAGATACGTGGCGGACGCTGGCGACAGCCTCGGTGACACGCATGTACCACTCGGTCGCCCTGCTGCTCCCTGACGGCCGGGTGGTCACGGCCGGCGGCAACCCGAAGCAAGGTACGCACGTCGAGTGGGACAACGACCTTAACGAGGAAATGAAGATCGAGATTTACTCTCCGCCCTACCTGTTCAAAGGGCCTCGTCCCGTGATCAGCACGGTAGGGAGCGAGTGGCGCTACGGACAGACCGTGAACATCTCCTCCCCCGACGCCGGCCACCTGCAGTGGGCCAGCCTGATCCGGCCTGGATCAACTACCCACTCGTTCAACACCAGCCAGCGGCTGGTCGACCTGCCCATCACTGCCCAGGCCGCCGGCACCGTGCAGGTCACAGTCCCGGCCGAACCGAACCTGGCCCCGCCAGGCTGGTACATGCTCTTCGTCACCGACAACAACAGGGTTCCGTCGGCCGCCCGCTGGGTTCACCTAAGCGGAGCGCCCGATACGGCCTTGCCGGGTAGCCCGTACAATCACGCCATTCTCGGCACGCACGCACTGGCCGGCTACTGGCCGCTGGCGGAGGCGGGGGGGACGGTCGCTTACGACGTCTTCGGCGCCAACCACGGCAGCTACATCGGTCACCCCGAACTCGGAGCTCCCGGAGCCAAGCCGACAGCAACCGCCGCCGCCCTGAACGGCCTCGACCAGTACGTACTCCTGCCCCGGCTGATCAGCGACGACTTCAGCCTGGAGCTCTGGTACAGCTCCAGGGGCGGCCGCGGCACGAACGTCACCCAGTGGTGGCAAGCGGCCGGACTGCTCGACGGCGAAATCCCGGGCACCGTCGACGACTTCGGCACCTCGCTGGACGCCACCGGCCAGGTATGGGCGGGCACCGGCAACCCGGACACCTCGATCCATTCCCGCAAAGGCCTGGCCGACGGCAAGTGGCATCACGTGGTATTCACCCGGAAGGAGTCGACCGGCGCCCTCACCCTATTCCTCGACGGCGTGCAGGTGAGCGCCGGCCGCGGCGGCAGCCAGCGGCTCACGTCAGCACCTGACCTGCGGGCCGGGGTGCTGCAGAGCGGCCGTAATTTCCTCACCGGCAGCGTCGCCGACCTGGCCGTTTACAGCTCCGCCCTTCCCCCAGCTACCGTGACCGCCCACTTCCACGCCCGGCAGTAACCGGCTCAGGAAGCCAGGCAGGCTGATGCTCCACTGCCAGCGCTGCGGCAAGGGTCGCGCGACACATAACCGGCTTATCTGAGCGTGCCCACGCCGGCGAGCGGCATAGATATCAGCCGCGCTAAATCGGCGATCTGAACTGGTGTCGGCAGGCGAATTGGTGCGTTGCGTGATGGCCTGCCGGATCGGCTGGATGGCCGCCGGTCTAGGTTCCGGTGAAGAGCTTGTCCATGATTTCAGCGCCGGTGGTGATGACGGGTCGCAGCTCGCGGCGGTAGACGATCTCGGTGGTGCGGGTGGAGGCATGCCCGGCCAGCCGGGCGATCTCCTCGATGGCGACGCCGCTGTGGCTCATCAAGCTGACGAACGTGGTCCGCAGCTCGCGCGGGGTCCATCCGCCGCCGACCCCTGCCTCGGCGCAGATGCGCTTGAACATCTTCCTGACGTTGGCCGCGTCCAGGGCGGCGCCCAGGTGGCTGGTGAAGACCAGCCCGGAACCCAGTACCTGCATCCACGGCCACAGCGGAGGGGCCCCTTCGCACTCGCGGCACGCTCCCCAGCGCCCAGCCGGACAGGCGCGGGTGCGCGTGATCAGGGGCGCGCCTCATAGACGGCGTTGAACGGGGTCTCGGCGGCCCGGCGGAACCGGGTGAACCCGGCCTGCTCAGCCACCTCGCGGATGGCCGTCTCCCCGGCCTGGGCGCCGAGGACGTACCCGCCGGGTTGGGAGCGGGCGCTGGGCACGCACAGGAACGTGGAGAACGAGTAGTAGACCCGGCTCACCGGGTTGAGGTTGGCGGCCAGTGTGTCGTTGGCCAGCGGCTCGACGATCAGCCAGGTGCCGTCGGCGTCGAGCGCCTGCCGGATGTGCCGGGCCGCGCCGACGGGGTCGCCCATGTCATGCAGGCAGTCGAAGGTCGCGACGAGGTCATAGCCGGTCCCGGAGAAGGTCTGCGCCGACGCGGCCTCGAAGCGGGCACGGTCGGCGAGGCCGGCCTCGGCGGCCCGCTTGCGGGCGATGTCGACAGACGCCTGGTGGTAGTCCGAGCCCATGACGTTCGCCTTCGGGTATTCCTGGGCGATCAGCACACTCGAGGCCCCGTGGCCGCAGCCGACGTCAGCCACCCGGCCGCCGGCGGACAGCTTCTCCGTCACGCCGTCGAGCGCCGGGATCCAGCTGGTGGTGAGGTTGGCGATGTAGCCCGGGCGGAAGAACGTCTCGCATCCGGCGAAGACGTCCTCGTGGTGCTCGTGCCAGCCCATGCCGCCCCCGGTGCGGAACGCGTCGGTGATCTGCGATTCGGCCCGCAGCGCGCCCAGGACGAGCAGGAACGCCCCGGGCAGGTACAGGGGCCCGTCCGGATTGGCCAGAGCGAAGGCCTGCTCCTCGGTCAGCGAGAACTGCTCGTCGGCCGGGTCGTAACGGACGTACCCGCCCGCGGCCTGCCCGCGCAGCCATTCCGCGACGTAGCGGGGGTCGGTCCCGGTGCGCTGCGCCAGCTGCTCCGCGGTCGCCGGGGCCTCGGCCAGGCTGCGGTACAGCCCCAGCCGGTGCCCGACGACCACGTTCCCGGCCGCGATCGCGGCACCTAGATCGGTGACGAACGTCCCGAGGAATTCCTGCAGCTTGTCCTGATCGATGGTCATGACGGCCTCCTGTGGAGTCGGTGGTGCCGTCAGCCTCCGCAGGCGCCGTCCTCGGCTCCGTCAACACAGCGTCAAACGGCCAAGGCCGGAGCCCGCGCCCCGGATATACAGTAAGGACATGCTCCAGGTGCGGCTGCTGGGCAACGTGGCCGCGGAACGCGACGGCGAGCAGCTCTCGCTCCCGCCGTCGGCCATCCGGCTGCTTGCCTTCCTCGCGCTGCGCCCGGGACCGCGTGAGCGTGAGGCCATAGCGGCGCAGCTGTGGCCGGGCAGCGCCGGTCCCGCGGCGCGGGCGAGCCTGCGCACCGCCGTGTGGGCGCTGCGCAAGGCGGCCGGGGACGATGCGCTGGTCGCGTCTCGTACCGCGGTCGGGCTGCGCCCTGAAGCGGTCATGGTGGATCTTGCCGATAACCGGCGCCGCGCCGCCACCGGTGATGCGCTCGCCGCCGCCCGGCTGTGCCGCAGCGAGCTGCTGTCCGGGTACGCCGAGGACTGGGCCGAGACAGCGCGGCGGCAGCTGCGGGCGGAGCTGGCCGAAGCGCTGGCGGGCCGGTCCGCCGCGGCCGAGCGTGACGGCGACGCGGCCCGGGCAGTGCGCTGGTCGCGGCTGCGCTGCGAGCTTGACCCGCTGGACGAAGCGGCCCACGCCGATCTCGTCCGGCAGCTGTCCGCGGTCGGTGACCGGGCCGGCGCGATGATCACCGCGCGGGAGATGGCCGGCCGGCTGCGCGCCGAGCTCGGTGTGCCGCCGGGCCCGTTGCTGCGCGCCGCGATAGCCGAGGCGCGCGGCCCGGGCGAGGCTGCGCTCCCGGCCAGCCCGGCGCGGGCGCGTCCGATGTTCGGGCGGTCCGCGGAGCTGCACACGCTGACGGACGCTTGGACGGCGGCGCGGGCCGGGCACGGGCGGGTGGTCCTGATCACCGGGGAGGCCGGGATCGGCAAGACCCGGCTGGTCGCCGAGCTGGCCCGCCGCGCCGACAACGCCGGGGCCTGGACCGCGGTCGGCGCCGGGGTCGACGTCGGCGGCGAGGCGCCGCTGGCCATCTGGCAGGAGCTGGTACCGCAGCTGGCCCGCACGGTACCCGCCCCGCCCGGACAGGCCGACTGGCCTGCGGAACTGGGCAGGCTGGCTCCCGATCTGGCCGCGCGGCTGGGGCAGGACGCGCCGCCGCCTGCGGTGGCCTCGCCGGAGCTGGAGCGGCTGCGGCTGTTCGACGCGGTGCTGCGCCTGGTGGAGTGGGCCGCGTCCGGGCGCCCCGTCCTGCTGGTCGCCGAGGACGTGCACCGGGCCGATCCGGCCAGCATGCAGCTATGTGCGCACATCGGCCGGCGGCTAGCCAACAGGCCGGTGTTGCTGGTCCTGACCCGGCGCGACCGGCCAGATCGCCCAGTCGCCGACGCGCTGCTGGCGGACCTGGCTGGCCGTGGTGTCGAGGTGGCCGAGCTTGAGCTGGGCCCGCTGACGGCAGTCGAGGTGGCCGCGATAGCTCGCAGCGTGGCCGAGCTGACCGACGATGCCGTGGAGCAGGTGGTCCGTCTCGCGGATGGCAACCCGCTGCTGGCGACCGAGAGCGCCCGGGCGCTCTCGGCAGGCCGCAGCGCCCCGCCGCACAACCTGCGGGCCGCGGTCCGCGCGGTCACCGGGACCCTGCCGCGCCCGGCCCGTGATCTCATCGAGGCGCTAGCCGCAGCGGGCCGCGAGCTATCCGCGGCCGAGCTCGCCGCGCTTCCGCTGGCCGACCGCGACGCGGCCGAGGAAGCCGTCCTTGAGACCGGGCTGGTCTCACGGAACCGTACCGGGCTGCGGTTCCGGCATGCCCTGCTCGCCGAGGCCGTCCGGGCTGGGCTAGGCGAGGAGGGCCGCCGCTACGAACAGCTGGCGCTGGCGATCGAGGCGGCCGCCCGATCCTCCGACCAGGTTGCCGCGGAGGTAGCCGGCCATCTGCACCGTGGCGGTCGTGACGACCTGGCCGGGCCCCGGTGGCAGCGGGCGGCGCGGCGTGCCCGTTCGCTAGGCGCCATGCCGGAGGCAGCGCGGTTCTGGGCTGAGGCGGTGCGCTGTGACCCGGACGCGGTGGACCCCCGGCTGGAACTGGCCGAGGCATACGGCTGGCTTGGCCAGAACGCCGACTTCGAGCGCGAGTGGCAGGCGGCCCTCGAGCTTCTTCCCCAGGAACGGCAGCCGCTGGCCTGGAACCGGCGGGGCAAGGTACTGCGTACGGTCGTGTGCAACCCACGGGCGTCGCTGGCCGCCTACCAGCGGGCCTGGGAGCTGCTGCTCACGGACGCGCCGCGCTCGCTGCGGGTGGACATCCTGCTCGGCGCCGCCTGGGGCGAGTCGGTGGCCGGAGATCCGACGCGCGCCGCCGCGCGGCTGGACGAGGTGACCTCGCTGGTACCCGATCCCGACGACGCGACCCTGGCGGAGATGGCCAACGCCGAGCTGATGTCGCTGATCCGGCTGGGCCGGTTCGGCGAGTGCGAAGCGGTAGCCGAGCGCGGCGGGACCGCCGCGCGGCGGTCCCGCCGCCCGGACCTCGCCTACGGCATCTGGATCCATACCGCGTGCGCGCTCAGCGGGGTTGGCGACCTGACCGGGGCGCTCCAGGCGGCGGACGCCGCGGTCGCGGCCACCCGGGGAATGACGGTGATCGAGCTGCCGTGCCTGGCCGCCCGGGCGTTCGTCCTGTCCCGGCTCGGCCGCCACGAAGAGGCGCTGGCCCTGGCCGCCGGCCAGCTCGTTACGGCCGAACGGATGGACTCCCCGGCGGCGGAGGCCCTGGCCCGCCACGACGCCGGGCTGATCTCGCTGGCGGCGGGGCGCCATCAGGCGGCGGCACAACTGCTCGACCGGGCACTGACCGAGGGCGCGGAAGTGAGCCGCCCGGCCGCGCGGCTGGCCTACGCCGAGGCGCTGGCCCGATCCGGTCGCCCGCACGAGGCTGCCGCCGAGGTGAGGCGGGCGGCCCTGGAGCCAGTGCGCGGCGGCGACCAGCCGTGGGCGCTGGTGCCGCGGATGGCCCGCGTACAGGGTCTCATCGCCCTGGCCAGCGGCGACCGGGCGCTGGCCCGTCGCCGTCTAGAGGAGGCAGCGGCGGGCTGGCGGCGCCACATACGGCACGACGCCGGCGCTGACTTCGTGGCCAATTTTGTCGACCTCGGCCGGCCGCCGATCGTCGGCCTGGTCGAGCCGGACCGGGAACTGCGGCGGCTCGCCGCCGAACTGGCCGAGCTGGACGAGCTCACGGAGGTGCCGCGATGCCCGGATTCGCCATGAGCGCTCTTTGCCGGGCGCCCGTGGAGGAAGTGTGGAAGCTGCTGTTCGACCCGGCCCGGTTCCCCGAATGGTGGGCGGGCATCGAGATCGTGCGCCAGGACGCGCCCGGTGAGTTTACGCAATGGCCGGCGGGCTACCCAGACTTCCCGATGCCGCAGAAGCTGCGCGTCGAGGAGGCAGCCGAACGGGTGACGATCTCCTGCCAGGTTTCCGACATCGACGTGGTCTGGCAGCTCGCCGAGGCGGGCGCCGGCACATCGGTCAGCGTGAACGTCACCCTGCCCGAGCACGAGGCGCACCGGCTCGACGGGCAGTACCAGGTCATCTCCGAATCGCTGCGCCGCCTCACCGCGCTCGCCGAGGCCGCATCCTGACCCCCCGAGCGTGTCCTGGCGCCAGGCAAGCCGGCATTGACGTTTGGTTGACGGTGCCGCAGACGGAGTTCGCGGAGGCTGGCGGCTGACAGTCCGGCATTGATGCCGGACGACAAGGAGGCCGCAATGGGCGAGAAGGCGGAATACGACGTCGCCGTGGTCGGCGGCGGGGCGGCGGGCTGCGTTGTCGCCGCCCGGCTGAGCGAGGACGGGCGCCGGCGGGTGCTGCTGCTCGAAGCCGGGCCTGACCACCGGGCGCTGATGCCCGCCGACGTGCGGGACGGCTGGCGACCCACCACGCGGCATGACTGGGGGTATGTCTCCGAGATGGACGCCGCGGGCGTGGCCCGGCCGCTGCCGCGGGGCAAGCTGCTGGGCGGCTGTTCCTCGACCAACGCGACGTTCGCGCTGCGCGGCCATCCGGCGGACTACGACGCCTGGGCACACGCCGGTAACGACGGGTGGTCGTTCGGCGAAGTGCTGCCGTTTTTCACCAGACTGGAGAGCGACGCGGACTTCGGCGGGGCACCATGGCACGGCGATGGCGGCCCGCTGCCGATCCGGCGCTACCGCGACGACGAGCTCACCGACGTGGCCCAGGCCGGACTGGAAGCGCTCGAGGAAGCCGGCTGCGCACGGCTGCGGGACGCGAACGCCCCTGGTGCCGTCGGTGTCGCCGCCCTGCCGGTCAACACGCTCCATGGCGAGCGGATCAGCACCGCGCTCGCCTACCTGCCAGCCGGCCGGCCACGGCCGAATCTGACGGTGCGCTGTGACACCGAAATCAGCGGCCTCCTGATCGAGCGGGACCATGCCGCCGGCGTGCGGCTGGCTTCGGGCGGCGAGATCCGGGCCAGCCGGGTCGTCGTATGCGCCGGCGCGTACGGCAGCCCTGCTCTGCTCATGCGGTCGGGTATCGGGCCCGCCGGGCACCTTCGTGAACTCGGCATTCCCGTCGTCGCGGACCTGCCCGGCGTCGGCGCCAACCTGGCCGATCACCCTGCCGTCTCGGTTGATTTCGGCTATGACCGGGAAGTCCGCCCGGCCCCGGCCTTCCAGGTGGCCGCGACCCTGCGCAGCCAAGGCGCCGGCCCCGACGGGCCGCCGGACCTGCAGTGCATCGTGGGCGGCCCGTTCGCCAACGGCGGCCCGGGCACATTCTTCCTCGCCGTCGCGTTGCTTAAGCCCCGGTCACGGGGGGCGGTACGGCTGCGGTCGGCCGACCCGTCGGCTGCGCCCGGCATCGATCTGGGGTACTTCCGTGAACCTGCTGACCTGGACCGGCTGGCCGCTGGCCTGGTACGGATCCGGGAATCAGCCGCGGCTGGCGTGGTCGCCAGACTCTCCGGCGGGGGCGAACTGGCGCCTGGGCCGGCTGTCGCCCACGGTGACCGGGACGGCCTGCGCGAATGGATCCGGCGTGCAGCGTGGACCTATCACCACCCGGTCGGCACGTGCGCCATGGGCCCGGCGCCCGGCTCCGGCTCGGTTGTGGACGCCGACGGCGCGGTCCACGGGATCGACAGCCTGACCGTGGCGGACGCGTCTGTGATGCCGGACATCCCGTCGGCCAACACCCACATACCCACAGTCATGATCGCCGAACGGATCGCGGCACTCCTGGTGACCAGCCGCACCCCCGCTGCCCCGCCCAGAACACAGGGAGGAACATCATGAGCGGCATCGCCGAACTACACGCCCAGGCGCTGGACGTCACCGGCCGCATCGTGGCAGGCATCCCGCCCGGTCGCTGGCACGCCGGCACACCCTGCAAAGACTGGGATGCGCGGGCCCTGCTCGGCCATGTCGTCTCAGGAAACCTGTGGGCGGCCGAGCTCGCCGCCGGGGCAACCATCGAGAGCGTGGGCGATCGCCTGAACGGAGACGTGCTCGGTGCCGACCCTGCCCGGTCATACGCCGCATCCGCGGAAGCCGCCGCGGCCGCTTTCCTCCGCCGCGGAGCCCTCGAGGCGCCCTGCGCTGTCTCCTACGGGCCGGTTCCAGGATCGGTATACGCCGGGCACCGGTTCGTGGACGTGTTCATCCATGGCTGGGACCTGGCCACCGCGACCGGGCAGAGCACAGCCCTCGACGCCCGCCTCATGGAGGCCTGCCGTCAGATCATCGAACCGCAGCTTGAATTCTTCCGGCGCGCCGGCGCGCTCGCCTCCGAACCGCCGGTCCCGCAGGACGCCACCTCCCAGACCCGGTTCCTGGCGATGCTCGGCCGCAGCGAATGACAGCGATCTTCGCCGCCGGGCGGTTCGTCGCCAGATCTGCCCCGCGACGGCCAAGAACAGCTGCTGGCCACCTCCCACGAGCTCACCGCCATCTTCGGTATGAAAGACGAAGGCGACGCCGCCTGCGCACCAGCAAGGGCATGGCCCGCCCCGGCCAAACGCCGCGGGCCAGACACCTGCTCGTAACCATGCCGTCCGGCGGCGCCTTTGCAGCCACAGCTGTCGTCGAAAGCCGCGCCCCCGCTGGCTCTGGCCAGTGACTGACCAAGTGACAACGGCTCCAGATAACCGCAGACCAAGCACGACTTGCCCGGACACCGGTATACCTCCGAACTGCCGTAATCCGACTTAATGCGACGCCGCCAGATGGTGTTGGCCTGCCTGGTAAGGAGAAGGTCTACGGTTCGATTCCGTAACGGGATCAGCTAGACGGCTTAATTCGAACAAAATCGAATGTGCCGTGGGTGCCGGTGGGGACTAATGGCTGCCATCAGGGTGCTGAGAGCCCGGCCACGGCCTGTTCTGAGAGGCGCTATCAGCCGGGGATCTGGGGATAGCCGGAGCAGCCCGTGAGATCGCGGGACGGCCTCGATGGCGCTCAGGTGACAGGGACCCCCTCGGAAGGGCTCCAGGGCCTTGCAACGGGATGGTCAGGCGTGGTCAGTGCCAGCGTGGTGCCGTGATCATGTCGGCGGGCCGAGTGCAGCGGATCGCCTCGGCCCTCGATCCCGGGCAGCCCGGCGGGACGGGGCGGCGAGGACATCTGTCGCGGGCGCGGGCGGCGTCCGGTCAGTGCCCGGCACCGTGAGATTCACGCGGTCCGGAAGGCGTTGTCCCGGCTCGCCGGCCTGGCCCAGCGCCTCGCCGGGCGGTACCTATCCTGGCCGGTCAGGCAACAGGTGCCGCACCCAACTAGCGGATCTGGGCATGGCTACGGACATGAACCGACATCCGGATCTGATGCCGATGTGAGCGAGTCGGCTAGGTTGCATGCCTATGCGCCGCAGCGCATCCCGGTTCGTACCCGAGCGAGCGCTGCCACCCGTTCGCCGATCCGGCCGCGCCGGGCATGGGCCACGTGTGTTCAGCGTGCAACCGGATGACCTGAGCGCAGCCGGGTCATGCGCGACAGCGCTCGCTCGGCGTCATCGGACTGACAGTCTGGTCGCGTCGAGGTCACCGGCCGCGACGACATGCCGCCTGGACTTCACGATCCACGGGCTGAGGCCCGGCGGACCGAGGCTGTGCCCGCCCCGCCTGCGGCCGGTGGCGGCACGAGGCCGCCGGTCAGCGGGACGCGGTCAGCCGCGCAGTCGCACGCGGTAAACCCGGTGACGCCGGCCGTCATCCCCGCGATGATGGCAACGTGGAGAAGGTCGAGGTCGTCGTCGCCCATAACGAGCGCGCGACCTTGCGCGTCGGCGACGTGTTCGTGAAGATCGACGCTGATCAGAGGCGCACCGACGTCGAGGTCGAGGCGATGGCGATGGCGCCGGTCCCCACCCCGGAGATCCTGTGGCGCAAGCCGCCCGTGCTCGCGCTCGCCGCCCTGCCGGGGACGGCACTGGGCCACCTCGGCGAGCCGTCGACCGCGCCGCCGGCCGCGTGGGCGGCGGCGGGTGCCGCCACCCGGACGCTGCACGACGCGCCGCTGCCACCATGGCCCGGCCCGGGCATTGACGAGCTCGCCTCGCGCCTCGACGGCGAATGCGAGTGGCTCATCGCCAACGGCGTCCTTCCGGCCGGCCTGGTCACACGCAACCGCCAGCTCGCCGAGACTGCGCTCCGGCCGTGGACACCGGTGTTCATCCACGGCGACCTGCAGGCCGATCACATCTTCGTCGCCGGTGACGAGGTCACCGGTGTCGTCGACTGGTCCGAGGCGGCCCCGGGCGACGCGCTGTTCGACCTCGCCATCCTCACGCTCGGGCACCAGGAGCACCTCGGCGACGTCGTCGCCGGCTACGGCACCGACGCCGACCGCGACCTCATCCGCGCATGGTGGTCGTTGCGATGCCTGACTAGCGTCCGCTGGCTGGCCGAGCACGGCTACGGCTCACCCGAGGAGTTCCCCGAGGTCGCCGTGCTGCGATCCCGGCCGTGAGGCGGCACGAGCCCGCCTGCTGCAGGCGCCTGTTCTGCCGCGATCACCGGGCCATCTCCCGGAACCGGGCGAGGTTATGGTCCTCACGGACAGCACGCGTGCGTAGATCGTGATGGTTACTGTGCGGGCTGCAGAGTGATGCGAGACTAACGAGAACGAGACATCCGGTAATGTCGGCCAGTGTGCGGGCCACCGAACTGGCCGTTCTGCGCGCGTGAGCAACCGTCTCCCGGACCAGCGTACGCGCGTCATAACCGGCAGGGAGACTGCCCTTCACCGCCGCGGGTGACCGGATCGTCCGCATTACGCCCATCGGCTGCACGGCCTTCCAGGCCCGCCGATCTGCACGCAGTCCGGCGCTTGACGGTATAACCCGCACCGCCCGCAGATCTGAACATTATGCGCCTGGGAACAGGCCTTGTGGCTGCCGGGCATCGCCGGCGATCAGCGAGCCTGGGAATGGCGGAGCGGACGATGTGAGTGATCATGCGATCCGTCCCGGCCGTCCGGAGCCTGGGCGTCCCGGGTCGCCTGGCGGCAGGTGCGCTCGCCGGGGAGCAGATCGCGCCGGAACACGTCCTTGCGGCCCGCTGCGAATCAGGAGAGAGTGGCCAGGGAATCGCCGTCGTGTTCTGGCGCCTTCGGCGCGGGACAGGGAGGGAGACGTCGGTGTCTTGTGCTGCCTCAGCCGGCCGGCCGCGCAGCGGATTGAGCCGCCGGCAGGCGCTCGCTGGTTTCGGGATCGCGCTGGTCGGCGGCGTATCCGCCCCGGCGGCGGGCGCGCGGGCCGCGGTCGCGCCCGCCCGGCACGCCCGGGCAGGGCTTGCGGCCGGCCTGACTAACGCCCAGCTCGCCGGGCAGCGGGTCATCGGCTCCTATCCCGGCCTGACGCCGCCGGCGAGCCTGTTCGCCGACATCAGCAACGGGCAGGTGGCCGGGGTCATCTTCTTCGGCGAGAACATCTCCAGCCAAACCCAGATCGCCGGGGTGATCACGCAGCTGCGGCAGGCGCAGGCGCAAAGCCCGGTGCAGGTGCCGCTGCTGCTGATGACCGACCAGGAAGGCGGGCTGGTCCGCCGGCTGCCCGGCCAGCCGTCGCTGTCGGAGAAGCAGATCGGGCAGTCCTCCGATCCGGTGGCCGCCGCGGCCGCGGCCGGCACCGGGGCCGGGCAGAACCTGGCCGGCGTGGGCATGAACGTCAATCTCGCGCCGGTGCTGGACGTCTACTACAAGACGGGCAACTTCATCGACCAGTACCAGCGCTCCTACAGCAGCAATCCCGCCGTGGTCTCCGGATGCGGCCAGGCGTTCATCACCGCCCAGCAGCAGGCCGGGGTGGCGGCTACCGCCAAGCACTTCCCCGGCCTGGGCTCGGCTGCCAAGAACCAGAACACCGACGGCGGGCCGGTGACCCTGACCGTCTCGCTGGCCAAGCTGCACGCCACCGACGAGGTGCCCTATCCGGCCGCCGTCGGTGCCGGGGTCAAGCTCGTCATGGTGTCCTGGGCGATCTACCCGGCGCTGGACGCCAAGCGGCCGGCCGGCCTGTCGCCCGCCGTCATCGGCCAGGAGCTGCGCGGCCGGAACGCGTTCACCGGCGTCACCATCACCGATGCCCTCGAAGCCGGAGCACTGAGCGCGTTCGGCACGGCCGGCCAGCGCGCAGTCACCGCGGCCGGCGCCGGCATGGACCTGATCTTGTGCTCGGCCCGCGATGTCAGCCAGGGCGAAGCCGCCACCGCCGCGCTGGCCAGCGCCCTGGGCAGCGGGCAACTCGACCCGACCACGTTCAACGCCGCGGTGAACCGGGTAACCGCCCTGCGGGCCGGCCTGTCCTGACGTCCCCGCGACACCCCCGGGAAGATGCCAGCGGTCACGAAGCGTCGCTCGTACATGGCGATGGGCGCGCATCGCCGCCATATTGGTCGGCAGCCTGGTTGTGTCGACGGCCATCCCGAACCACGCCGAAGCGGGTGGTCTGTGCGTCCCGTACGCATAACCTACGGGCGGCGGACGTCCTATTCTGCCGAAATGAGGGCGTTGGATGTGCGCATATTATGTTCCGGCTGGCATGCTCACTCGTAGTCCGGTTGGTCTGGCCGTAGTTTCGCAGGATGCAGTTGTGGCGGCTTGATGCGGTCGGCGATCAGGACGCTTCGTTGCCTGCGCCGTCGGTCTGGGCGGCCTTGCTGTAGTCATCGAAGCTGATAACGGCTCCGAGGAACCGCGCGATGTTGTGCAGCCAGGGCTCTTTCATCTCGTTGCTGAAGCTGGAGATACAGTCCTGGATGGCGAGGACCTCGAGGTCGGCCTCGAACAGGGCGAGGGCTGCGGCGTAGACACAGTTGTTGGCGGTGGTACCTGTCAAGAACACCGAAGACAGTCCGAGGGCCACTGTCAGCTCGGCGAGACCCGGGCAGTGGAATCCCTTCTTGCGCAAGACGGGATCGCTGTGCCTGGGCGCAAGGGGCTCGGCGATGCCGGCGCCCCAGCAGCCTGCGCCGAGGCTTCCCGGGGCATTCCACTCGTCGAGCAGGTCCGGGTTGTTGCGCCGTAGGCCGGCGGGGATGTCGGCGGGGTCTTCCCAGACGACTGCCGTGTAGATGACCGGCAGGGCGGCGGCCCTCGCGATCTGGATCGCCGCGGCGGTCAGTGCCAGCTGGGCGCTGGCCTCGGGGACGTAGATGGCGCCGCCCGGCTGGCAGAAGGCGTTCTGCATGTCGACCACCACGAGTCCGTGCCTTGCTGCAGGCTGGGCGGTCATCGGGCCTGCGCCTCCAGGACCGAGAACGAGGTCGTCGTGGGCGTCATGGCCACCTGGTGGAGGCCGGCGCCCGCAAAGAGCGAGTCGTATTGGCTGAGGGTCCGCTCGCGGCCGCCGGTGATGGCGAGCATGAGCACGTCGAGCGTCTTGGCCCGGTGCGGCTGGGGACCCTCAGGCAAGACGGCCTCCACCACCAGGACGGTGGCTCGTGCCGGGCGGCCGGCCTCGGCGACTGCGGTGAGGATGGCGGTCGCGTCCTTGTCATCCCAGTCGTGCACGACGTTCATCAGCACGTAGGCGTCGCATGCGGGGACCGGGTCGGTGAAGAAGTCGCCGGCCACGACCTCAAGCCGTCCGGCCGGCGGGATGCCCGACGCCACCTTCGGGAGTTCAAACAGGACGCCGGTCACCGCCGGGTGGGCGCTGAGGACGGCTGTGATGAGGTGACCGCGGCCGCCTCCGATGTCGGCGACGCGGCGGTGGCGGGAGAAGTCATAGGTGGCCAGGAGCGCGGCGATGTCGCCGTGGGCCTTGGCCGTCATGGCTTGCTGGAAGATTTCCTGCTCATCGGGGTGGGCTTCCAGGTAGGCACACCATCCGCTGGCATCGAGCCGGCAGATGCCGGGCTGGCCGGCGGCCATGGCGTGCTTGAGATTGGTGATGGAACCCCAGTTGAACGGCAGCCCGGACATGCGGGCATAGCTCCGCAGCGATGTCGGATAATCGGCGCGCAGCCAGCGGGAGGCCTCCGTGTGCTGCCACCGGCCGGCGTCATCGCGAGTGAACAGTCCGTGCATCTCGAGCAGCCGGAGGAGCCGGGACAGAGCGTCGGCGTCGGCACCGACGTCTGCGGCCAGTTCGTACGCGCTCCGAGGGTCGCTATCGAGGGCATCGGCGACGCCGAGGTCGCAGACAACGTGGAGCACCCGGGCAGCCACGTGGGCGGTGCCAAGCTCGAGCACCATGTCGCGAGCAGCGTTAGTAGCCATGGGTGCACCGTAGAAGGATCGTCACGTGCACGGCATCGGGGCGGCTACGCAACCCTGCGCCCCGCGCTCCCCCCCGAAACGTCACATTCGCAGCGGCCGGCACGCGAGACTACGCAGACGGCCTCCCGCCGCTGCCCCGGCTCAGCCATCTGGCGATCGCCTCGCTGCGGCCCCGGACACCCATCTTGGTGTAGGCGTTCAGGAGATGCCGCTCGACGGTGCGCACGCTCAGGACGAGCCGTTCCGCCGCCTCGGCGTTGGTGCAGCCGCCGGCGACAAGCTCGAGGACCTCGGCCTCCCGGGCGCTCAGCTGGGCGGACGCCGAGCCGTGGCCGCCGGCGGTGAACGCCGTGATCCGCTCGGCGAGCGACGCGACATCACCGACGCAGTAGACATGCGCCTCGCCGTCCAGAATTTCCAAGCGAGCGCCCGGGATGCGCCCGGCAATGGCCGTCGCATCCTCGACCGAGACGAGCGAGTCCCCGCGCCGGTGCAGCACCACCGTGGGTACCCGGATCCCGGCGAAGAGCCCGGACACGTCGGTGCGGCCGGCGGCGTCCTGGAACGCGACGGTCATCTCCGGCGTGCCTGACGCCTGGAGAACCTCGGCGAACACGTCGATGTCTCCCGGCTCCGCCCCCCGGCACGCCACCGCCGCGATCGCCCGGGCCGCCACCGGCCAGTTGGCGAGAATGAGTTCTCGCAGCGCAGCCCACGTCTCCCCCCGCGTCAGCGCAGAAGCCCGGGTGCCGTACAAGACGAGATGCGAGACCATCCCCGGCGCGCCGCGCGCGAAGGCCGCCGCGACCAGCCCGCCATGGGACGGGCCGAGCAGCGCGAACCGCCTCAGCCTCAGGTGCTCCGCAACATCGGCCAGGACCTCGACGTCGGCCGCAAGCGAGAAATCAGTCCGATCCCGGTCCGACAGGCCCGTGCCCCAGCGGTCATACAACACCACCGTGTGGTGCCTGCCCAGCGCCTCATGAAACGCCCGGTATCCCGACAGCGCCGCCTCCGCCTCCAGATGCGTCGTCCACGGAGGCACCACCAGCAACGGAGGCCCGCTGCCCTGCGTCCGGTACGCGATGCGGTACCCCTTCGTTGAGCGCAGAAAGCGCACGCCACCAGCCACACCGGCAGTCTCCCCCACCAGCAGCCGAATCGGCGAGCCGCCAGCCCACGGCATCGGTACCGTGCAACTCGCACAGATGGCGGCGGCACCGGCTACCCCTCAGCGCGATGCCCACGACGCCCGGCGACGAAACCCGCGGTGGCGGCGCCCCCCGGGCATCGATGACCCCACCCACTCAGCGATAGCCGGCCGTCGCCGCACTATAGCCAACTCGTAGACGAACCCACGCGAAGCAACAGCCACTCAGAACATCCTCGTCTCCGTGGCCACGACAGCCACGCCCGAGTAGCCTCAAAATAAGGTGGCAGATGTGCAGAGAACAAGGCCCAGTTGCCGTATCAGCGATCCAGCAATCCAGTTTAGATCCAACGAGTGGTCAACGAACCTGCATATTCATGCATCGCCCCCGGTATAGAAAACGCGCTGTCATGCCGCATACCGGGCGGGCGATGGACCGGCGCATTTCGGTGGAGCGCGTTGTTACGCGGCATGCGATTCGTCGTCCCGGTGGTAACGCCGGTCGCGGGTCACGCCGGAGAGGATGATCAGCAGGAACCTCGACCAGGACGATCCGGGTGCCGTCGGGGTCCTCGACCTGCATCTCGATCAGGCCCCACGGCTCGGCTACCGGCTCCCGCACGATCGGGACTCCGGCCGCGGCCAGCCGGGCGTGCTCGGCGTGAACATCGCGGACCTGGATCCAGATCATCACCGAGCGCCCGGGCGGGCTGGGCGCGTGCCCGGAGACCTCGAGTAGCCCCTGCCCGAGGAAGAACACCAGCCCGGGATCGTCCGGCGGCCCGAACTCCCGGTAGACGGCCAGGCCGAGCAGGTCACGGTAGAAGCGGCGGCTGCGGTTCAGGTCGCTGGGGCGCAGCAGGATCCGGCTGCTCAGAACGTCCACGCCACCATTCCAGCATCACGCTGAGCGACACGGAAGGCCGAAGAGAACGCACGCAATGCCGCCGATCTGGTCGCGAACTAGAGCGTGGCGGGCCGACGGGACGACGCGCAGATCTGGATTCTCGGCGTGCGGGAGCTCATGGGCGCCCCGAGACTGTAATCACCAGAGAGGCGCCTTCTTTACTGTGCCATGGGATGGCCCTTACATTTGACCTGCTGAGGAGTGGCTGGCACAGAGTGCGCGTGCTCCGGAGGCACCGGCGACCTGGGCCGCGGCCAGTTCCGGCTCCACGGTGTGTTGGGGGAATGTAATGCGTGATCTTTTCAGGCTGGGGTTTAGCCTTTCCGCCGCTCACCGATATCTGTCTCCCAGGGCGACGCTGGACGGATTGAAGTACGGGACCGAAGCTAAGGCTGCGCTGGAGCCGGAGTCACCTGCGGCAGACCGGGTCGGGTGGGGGTTCATCTCGCGGTATGCGCTGGCGTACATGAGCACCAGCTTGCTGTTCGTCGCGCCCCTGCTGGTCACCTTGCCATTGAAGGTGAATGCGCTGGTCGGGATCGAGCAGGCGCCGAACAGCCTGGCCCTTGTTGCCGGGATCGGTGCCCTGCTGGCCATGGTGGGCAATCCGTTCTTTGGCAGGATGAGCGACCGGACCACGTCGCGGCTGGGCATGCGCCGGCCGTGGATGGTCACGGGCCTGGTGGGCGGTTCCCTTGGAATCCTCATAGTCGCGCTGGCGCCCAGCATCCCAGTTGTCCTCGCCGGGTGGTGTATGGCCCAGTTGTCCTTCAACGCGCTGCTGGCCACGATGGTGGCGGTACTGCCGGACCAGGTCCCGTCTGTGCAGCGCGGCCTGGTCTCCGGGGTCCTGGGTGTTTGCTTGCCCGTCGCGTCGGTGTGCGGCACGTTCTTGGTCAAGCTGTTCAGCGGCAGCCTGCTCGCCATGTTCTTGGGCCCGTGCGCGATCGGCGGGTTTTTCGTTCTCCTTTTCGCGGTCACCCTGCACGATCGCCGGCTTGCCAGGGCGGAGAAGCCGGCCTGGTCGCTGCGGGAGTTTGCCAGCACCTTCTACGTAAGCCCACGGCAGAACCCGGACTTCGCCTGGGCTTTCGCCAGCCGGTTCATGTTCGTTCTGGCCTACGCGTTCCTGGTGTCCTACCAGGCCTATTATCTGCTGGACAAGATCGGCAGCGCCCAGGCCGAGGTGCCGCAGCAGATATTTCTGGGCACGCTCGCCCAGTCCGCCTTCACCGTCGCCGCATCCATCATCGGCGGGAGGCTGTCTGACCGGACGGGCCGGCGGAAGGTCTTCGTCCTGACCGCGTCGATCGTGTACGGGCTGGCGTTGTTCGTGATCGCCAGTGCCAGCAGTTTCAATGGTTTCCTGGTCGGTATGGCCATCGGCGGGCTGGGCTTCGGCGTGTACGTGGCTGTCGACCTGGCGCTGGTGGTGGACGTGCTGCCAGATAACAACAGCGCCGCCAAGGATCTCGGCGTATTCAACATCGCCGCCGCCATTCCCTTTTCCATCGCGCCGGCGATCGCGCCGGTCATCCTGGCGATAGGTGGCGGCAGTTACGGCGTGCTGTACGCGGTCGCCGGATTCTGCGCCATCATCGGAGCTTTTGCGGTGCTGCCCGCGAAGCGTGTCCGGTGAGCACAACACGGCCGGGCCCCTGGGGGCCCGGCCGTGTTTGATCGGCGGTTAAACGGCGATGTCTGGGTGGGCAGCCCGCGCAGTGGCGGCGTCCATTGCGGCGGTGATCGGGGAAGGCCTGAAGCCCTTGACGACCAGCCACACGCCCAGCGAGAACTCCCAGGCAGCCACCGGGAGGGTCGCGATCGCGGTCCACGCGGTGTAGTTATCGATGCCGCCGAGCAGCTTTGCGATTACGGCGGAGATGAGCAGCGGGGCTCCGATGAGTCCCATGACGGGAAGGATGCGGGGCACGAGCCGGGACCGGTACAGCAGGGAGCCCAGCAGCAGCGCGTTGATGCACGGCATGAGGGTCTGCCCGAGCAGCATCGTCCAGTTGTAGACCGCGACGTGCGACACGCCGGTGGTGACGAGCGCGGCCGCGTTTGCCCCGGCCAGGTCGTGCCGCAGGGTGACCAGCGAGAGCAGGCTGAGGACGCCGGTGAAGATCATGGCGGCTTCAAGGAGG
>JAJKHX010000137.1 GCA_021154785.1 Nocardiopsis sp. | reverse complement strand
TGTCTCCTGAGGGGCCTGTTTCCTGAGAGCCGGCGACCGGAAACATGGGGGGCGGCCAGCCGAAACACGCTGTTTACACGCGGTCTTTACACTTGCGCCATGTACGCCAAGACCATGCCCCAGGCGGGGCGCCTCACCACGCGGCAGAAGCGGATCTTCGGGATCGCCGCCGTGCTGGTGGTGGTGCTCTTCGGCGGCCTGGCCGCCTGGGGGGCGATGGCGCACGACACGTACGGCACCTCGGCGAACGGCTGTGTGAGCGTGACCGTGCCGAACTCGACCGGCGGGGCGGTCCTGCACCACTGCGGATCGCAGGCGCAGGCGTTCTGCCAGGCCTCGTTCCGCGACGACGACCAGATATCGCTGCTCGCCCGGCCGCAGTGCAAGCTGGCCGGCCTGGGCCCGGCGGGCTCCTAGCGGCCCGTCCCGGTCACAGGTCGACGACGATGGTGACCGGGCCGTCGTTGACCAGGGAGACCTTCATGTTGGCGCCGAAGACGCCGGTCTCCACCCGGGCGCCGAGGTCACGCAGGGCCTGCACGACGGCGTCGACCAGGGGTTCGGCCACCGGGCCGGGGGCGGCCGCGGACCAGGACGGGCGGCGGCCCTTGGCCAGGTCCGCGTAGAGCGTGAACTGGCTGATCACCAGCAGCGGGGCCGCCACGTCGGAGCAGGATTTCTCGCCGTCCAGGATGCGCAGGCCCCACAGCTTGGCCGCGAGCCGGGCAGCCTGCTCCGGGGTGTCGTCGTGGGTCACGCCGGCCAGGACGAGCAGCCCCGGCTCCTCGATCGCGCCTTTAACCTCGCCGTCGACGGTCACGCTGGCCCGGGTCACCCGCTGCACCACAGCTCGCATAGCAGGGCAGGTTACCCGGTGCGCCCTTCCCCGGGCTTTCCCGGCAGACTGCCATCATGACGATCTTTACGGAACACGCTGACGTGAACCCCGTGGTCGCCGAGGTGGTGCGTTCGGGCTTCACCGAGTCGCGGCACCGGGGCGCGGTCGCGGGGCTGGCCGCCGACGGGACCCAGGTGATCAGCGCCGGGCAGACCGCGGTGCCGTTCTTCCCCCGCTCGGCCAACAAGCCGCTGCAGGCGACCGGGATGCTCCGGTGCGGGCTCGACCTGGACGGCGAGCTGCTGGCGCTGGCCGCAGCCAGCCACTCGGGCGAGGACTTCCACGTCGACGGGGTCCGCAAGATCTTGTCCGGAGCCGGGCTGACCGAGGCCGACCTGCGCTGCCCGCTGTCCTGGCCGATCGACCCGGAGACCGCGCGCCGGCTGATGGCCCGCGGCGAGGATATGTCCCGGATCCGGATGAACTGCTCCGGCAAGCACTCCGCGATGCTGGCCACCTGCGTGCGGAACGGCTGGGACACGGCCGGGTACCTGGCACCCGGTCACCCGCTGCAGCAGGCGCTCCGGCGCACGGTCAAGGACCTGGCCGGCGAGCCGGTGACCGCCACCGGGGTCGACGGCTGCGGCGCGCCGCTGTTCGCGCTGACACTGGCCGGGCTGGCGCGGGCGTTCCGGGAACTGGTGATCGCGGCGCCCGGCAGCCCGGAGCGTCGGGTGGCTGACGCCATGCGCGCGTACCCGGAATGGACCAGCGGCACTCTGCGGGACGAGCGCCTGCTGATGGACGCGGTACCGGGCCTGCTGATCAAGGGCGGCGCGGAGGGCGTCGACGCGTTCGCGCTGGCCGACGGGAGAGCCGGCGTGGTCAAGATCGACGACGGGGCGCACCGCGGCCGGCCCCCGGTCACGGTGGCCACGCTACGCCTGCTCGGCGCCGCCGTGCCCGACGAACTCGCCACCATCGCGGTCATCGGCGGCGAAGCACAGGTCGGCGTCATCCGTGCGGTGGACTTCGCCCCGCGGGGCTGATCCCTCACCGTTTCCGGTGCCGTGGGCGATACGGTCCACGGGTCGTACCTCCGCCCTCGCGAGGCAGCATCTTAGATCCCGTGAGCCTCGTGCATCCCGTGCCGGGCCTGGCGGTAACCGGCTCGATGCTCCATCGATCCGGTGATAGCCGGCTCTATGTTCCATTGATCCGGTTCTCAGCTGGCACGCCGGCCACTGGTCGTCCGGTGGCGCGGGATAAGAACTTGCGCGTCTTGGTTAATCCAATTAACTTATAGCTATGACGATTAACTTGACAGGGCGCGGCAGTGGCGCCGCCCGCGACTACACCACTTCGGATGGCACTGGCACGGCTGGCACTGGTGAGGCTGGCACCGGTACAGCTGGCACCGGTGCGGCTGGCACCGGTGCGGCTCGCATGACTCCGGCTCGCGGCGTCCGGCGCCGGGCGTGGCTGACCGTGCCCGGGCTGACCGGGATCGGGTACACGCTGTCGTGGGCGGCAGGGCTGGCGGTGCCGGTGCCCAGCCCGCCGCTCGGAGCGCCTGGTGCCGAGGTCGTCGCGGCGCTCGCCGGTCACGGTCCGGCGGTGGCCGCCCAGTTCGCGCTCACCGAGGGGCTGCCGGCTATCGGGATCGCGGTTATCTCGGTGGCCCTGGCCCGGTTCGCCCGCCGCCGCGGCGCCCCGGCCGCGGGGCGGCTCGCGCTGGGCTCCGGCCTGGTCGCGGCGGCTATATCGGCGGTGCAGGCCGTCCTCGGGATGGTGCTGGCCGCGACCACGGCGCCGGGGGCGGCGTACCTGCTGTCCGCGTCGGTCGACCGGCTGGACGGGGTCAAGATGCTGGCGCTGGCCGTGCTCGCCGCGGCCGCGGCGGCGATTACCGCGCTGCCCCGCTGGCTGCGCTGGACCGGGGCCGCGCTGGCCGTCGCGATCACCGGCTCCGGGCTGGTGTACCTGCTGCTGGCGGCGTCGCTGGCGGCCGCGGCCGGACCCGCGCTGGTGCTGCTGCTGGCCTTCATGGCCGGCTGCGGCATCATGATCGGCATGAGGACCGACCCGAGGGATCGCTGAGACATGCCGCGCGCCGGGCTGACCCCGGAGCGGATCATCCGCGAGGCCGCGGAGGTCGCCGACCAGGCGGGCCTGGACCGCCTCACGCTGGCGGCGGTCGCGCAGCGCTGCGGGGTCTCCCTGCCCGGCCTGTACAAGCACCTCAGCGGCCTGGACGAGGTCCGGCGCGGTATCGCGCTGCTGGCCGTGCGGGAACTGGCCGGCACCGGGGCCCGGGCGGCGGCGGGGGTCTCGGGTACCGACGCGCTGCGGGCCATCTCGGCCGCGTACCGCGGCTACGCGCTGGCTCACCCGGGCCGCTACGCAGCCAGCGTGCTGGCGCCCGCGCCCGGCGACGAGGAGCACATCGAGGTCGCGACGCAGGCGTTCGAGGTGATCAGCGCGGCCCTGGCGGGTTACCGCCTGGAGGGCACCGCTCTCGTCCACGCCGTGCGGATGTGGCGGGCCGCCTGTCACGGCATGGCGACGCTGCAGTCCGCGGGCGGGTTCGGGCTGCCCGAATCGGTGGATGCGACCTTCGGTCACCTCGCCGACGCGCTGGACACCGAGTTCCGCCGTCTGAGCGCCATAGGATGGCGCGGTGAGCAAGAAGACCAAGCCGCGCCGTAGCGCAGCCGCCAGCCCGGCCAGGACGAGCCCGGCCAGGTCCAGCCAGAGCAGCCCCAGCCGGCCCGTGACCAGCCGGGCCAGCCAGCCCGTGACCGATCAGGGACCGGAGCCGACCGAGGCGGACGCGATCGTCCGGCGGGTCCTGGGTGATCTGTGGAAGGCGGTCGCGGCCGGCGAGCCGCTGCAGGCCGAGATCGAGGCCTCGACCTGCATGGAGATCCCGCGGGTGCTGGGCGTGCGCGACCCCGCCGAGGAAGAGCAGTTCCGCGCCACCGTGCTGGTGGAGGGGGCGGTCCGCCGCGGCGGCCCGGAGGGCGCGGCGCTGCTCCGGCTGCTCATGGCGATGGGCACACAGGCCACCAGGCGGGCGGCCAGCCGGGCGCTGGCCCAGCTGACCAGCGAGGGGATCTACCCGCCGGAGTGGGTGACCGAGATCGGCAAGGCGGCACCCGGCCGGGCCTGGCGCCGGTGGGACGTGTTCGGTGACGACGAGGCCGTCGCCGTGATGTTCACCTACGGCGAGGCCGAGCACGGCATCTTGGTGCAGGTGGACCTGGCCGGGATCCCGGTGGCCACCGCCGTCGGCCTGTCCTCCAACGCGGACCGGCTGATCGAGGCCATCAGCGGCGGCAGCGGCCGGGAGGGCGAGGAGTTCGAGCGGTCAGAGACGATCAGCCTGGCCGACGCGCGCGTGCACATCGCCGGGCCGATCGACCGGATGGACCGTGACCCCGGCGCCGGCCTGGCCAACAGCAGCCTGGCCTTCCTGCCGCTGGTCAGGAGCCGGGTCCGCCGGCTCCCGGCCGAAGGAGCCACCGCGGTCACCGAGTTCACCGCGGCTGACCGCGCGGCCGCGGTCGATGAGTTCATGAAGAGCCCGCAGGCGGCGGACGCGGTCGCGGCCGACGAGGGATCTACCCGGTTCTGGGCCGAGGTGCTCACCGGTTACAGCGGCCGGCGAGCCGGCGAGCCGCCGGACCAGGTCGGCCCGCGCAAGCTCGCGCACATACTCCTCGGCCATGTGCCGAACACCTTCGTCCTGTCCCCGGCCCAGCGCGGCCACCTCGAGCCCGCGGTGACCGCGTGGGCGCGGTGGTCCGCCGACCGCCGGGACCTGGGCGAGGCCGGGACCACGGTGCTGATGGACCGGGTGCCGCAGGTGCTCAGCCGGTTCGGCCAGGCCTACGACGACCCGGACGCGGTCGCGGTCCGCGGCTACGCCTCCGGCCTGGCCGCCAGCGACGCCGACATCGCCTGGCTCTCCGATCAGGTGGGCCGCCGCATGTTCGCGCTGCCGCTGCCGGAGCAGCACGCCCCGCTGGACCTCGCGGACGCCGCCGACCGTCACCGCCTGGTGGCCGACGAGTTCCGCGAGTGCACCCCGCCGTCCGGGCTGACCAGCGAGGAGTTCATCAAGGCGGCCTACCGCGTGGTCGAGGCCATGTGGCACGACGGGGAGAACCCGGTCTACCAGGCGGCCCGCCGCATGTTCGCGGACGGCGTCGCGCGCCACGACATCATCCACCGGCTGGCCGGGACGCCCGTCCCGACGGTGGGCTCATCGTTCTTGCGGTGAGTTTCGCGCGGCTGCGGCGTTCTACTGGTGTGACTGACGGTTCCTTCACCCCAGGACGGTGACACCATGACCTACGCCGACCTGAACGGCATCTCCCTGTATTACGAAGAGCACGGCTCGGGCCAGCCGCTGGTGCTGCTGCACGGCGGCCTGGCCGCGGGCAGTACGTACGCGCCGATCCTGCCTGCGCTGGCCGCCGGCCGGCGGGTCATCCTGGTGGACCTGCAGGCCCACGGCCACACCGCGGACGTGGACCGGCCGCTGCGGTACGAGACCCTCGCGGAC
>JAJKHX010000136.1 GCA_021154785.1 Nocardiopsis sp. | reverse complement strand
TCGGCAGGTACGACTCGTCGAGCTCGCCCAGCAGGTAGTTGATGGCGTGCAGCACCGGCGAGGCGTGCGGCTTGACCGAGACGCGGTCCTGCGGCCGCAGGTGCCGGAACCACAGCGAGGTCATGATGGACACCATGGACGCCGAGGACGCCTGGTGACCGCCGACCTTCAGGCCGCCGGGATTGGGCCGGACCCGGTTGGCGTGGTGGACGATCGCAGTTGACAGCCAGAGCACCTGGCGCTCGATGTCGGCCAGCGCGTCCAGGCTGGCGGTCTGCTGCTGCAGCTCGGTCATGGGTGCATGAGAGCATGGCGGCAACGCCGCGCACAACCCGGGGCCAGCGGATTCTAATAGTGAGAGCCAGAAGCACCGCTCGGTGTCGTAGCCGGCGAAGCCGGCCCGGGCCAGGATCGGCCCCGACGTCTCGGCGCGTCCCTTGACCAGGGCCAGCGTCGCGCCGTGGGCGCGGGCGAGCCGCAGCCGTTCGGCCAGTACGGCCCGGTAGGCGCCGCGCCGCCGGTGCTGGCGCAGGGTGACCGCCCCCCACAGCTGGGCGATTTCCCCGTACAGCGTGCAGCCGCCGGACGAGACGGGTTCGGGGCCGGCCGAGGCGACCACGCGGAAGGCGGACCAGTCGGCCAGGTCCCGGATGACCTGGCCGAACTCGCGGTCGAGGGCGCCGGCGGCGGGTTCGGGGCGCCCCCAGCCGCGCACGGTGACCATCGACGCGGCCCGGAAGGTCCTCTCGTCGGCGACCAGCTCGACCTGGACGTCGCCGGGGACGTCGAGGTCCGGCAGGTCACCGTCCAGCGGGCGGGCGAGGATGCTCACCGCGTCGATCTGGGTGCCGCCCCGGGCCCGCAGCGCCGCCTCGGTGTCGGCCGGCTCCGTCGCGGAGGAGACCCACCAGGCCACCCCGGGCAGCCCCCACCGGCGTACCCGCCCGGCCACCTCGCCCAGGATCTCCGCCGCGGGCCGGCCGCTGCGCGACCGGGTGACCTGGGCAGCCGGGAAGGTGGGGTCGAGCGCCCAGTCCGGGTAGCGGATGAGCCGGTAGTCGTCGGTCAGCACCTCGATGGCACCGTCGGGACGCCACTCCATCAAGATCGCCGCGTCGAGTACCCGCCGTGCTATCCACGGGTGCGGTGTGCCTGAGCTGAGCACCTGACCTCCTCCGGGCTGAGCACCGTAGGCCTGAGACCTTTTCTACCGAACGAGTGGCCCGCGCGCCCCGCTAACCCGGAGAGCACGCTGATGCTGACCAGGCCCCGGGGGTGTGAGAATGTCGGTGGTAGGAGACCTTTTTTTGGGGGTACCCGTGAAATTCGTCCAGTATTACCTCGACTGCCTGTCGCAGGCCTCCTACCTGATCGGGGACGAGACCACCGGGCGGGCCGCCGTGGTGGACCCCCGGCGCGACGTCCAGGAATACCTGGACGACGCGGCCGCCGACGGGCTGAGCATCGAATTCGTTATCGAGACCCACGTGCACGCCGACTTCCTGTCCGGGCACCTGGAGCTGGCCGCCGCGACCGGCGCCGCCATCGTCTACGGGGCGGCCGCCGACGTGCACTTCCCGCACCGCAAGGTCGCCGACGGCGAGCGGATCGAGCTCGGCCAGGTTAGCCTGGAGTTCCGCGCCACCCCGGGGCACACCCCCGAGTCGATCTGCATCGTGGTGTGGGAGACGCCGGCCGCGAGCGACCCGTACGGGGTGCTGACCGGCGACACCTTGTTCATCGGGGACGTCGGCCGCCCCGACCTGGTCGCCGCCCAGGGCCGCAGCCCGCAGGACATGGCCGCCGAGCTGTACCGGTCGCTGCACACGCGCGTGCTCACGCTGCCGGACGTCACCCGGGTCTACCCGGCGCACGGGGCCGGGTCCGCGTGCGGGAAGAACCTTTCCACCGAGACGTCCTCGACGCTCGGCGAGCAGCGCCGCAGCAACTACGCGCTGCGGATGGGAACCGTCGGCGAGTTCGTGGCGGCGGTCACCGAAGGGCAGCCGCCCCGGCCCGGTTACTTCACCCGGGTCGCCGAGCTCAACCGGGAATCGCACCAGCTGGCCGACGTGGAGGAACCGGACGCGCTGTCACTGGAGGAGGTACTGCGGCGGCAGGACGGCGGCACGGTCGTGCTCGACGTCCGCTCCCCCGAGGAGTTCGCCCGCGGGCACCTGCGCGGCTCGGTCAACGTGGGGCTCGACGGCCGCTTCGCCGAGTACGCCGCGCAGGTCGCGAGCGGCGACATCGTCCTGGTGTGCGAGGCCGGCCGGGCCCGCGACGCCCGGCTGCGGCTGGCCCGGGTGGGCATGGACTCGGTGACCGGCGCCGTGGACCCGGCGCCGGCGTTCAGCGGGCACCCGGAGGCCATCCGGACCGCCAGCCGGCTGACCGTGCACCAGCTCGGCGACGCCCGGGCGGCCGTCCCCGGCCTGGTGCTGCTGGACGTGCGCGGCCCGGGCGAGCACGCCCAGGGCGCCATCGACGGCAGCGTGCACATCCCGCTGGGCCAGCTGCGGGACCGCATCGGCGAGCTCGACCCGGATCTCCCGGTCGTTACCTACTGCGCGGGCGGCTACCGGTCCTCGATCGCGGCCAGCCTGCTCCGCGCGTCGGGCTTCACCGACGTATCTGACCTCATCGGCGGCTACCAGGCCTGGCGCACGGCGGCCTGATCCCCTGCCTATCCCGGCCAGCCCCTACCGGCGACGCCGGTCGGTGGCGCTGGCCACGTTGGCCACGATCACCGCGAAGGGCGGGATCGCCACCGCCACCCCGGCGACGATGATCGCCGCGAGCGAGGAGTACCGGTCGATCACGGCCCAGGACAGCACGAACATGACAATGCACGCCGCCATCAGCCCGAAGTACCAGCGCTTGTCGGCACGTGACGGCTGTGGCCCGGGGTCGATGCCCGTCACGAGCGTCCGATGCCCGGGACGGCTATCCGCCAAACACCGCCCGCCAAACACCGCCCGCCAGACACCGCCCGCCAGCACGGCCGGCTAACGGCGGGCCGGCGCGTTGTCCGGCACGCGGGGATCTTACTGGTTATGTTCATATGCATGTTCGATGAGAACGCGGTCCTTGACGGCCTGAACGAACAGCAGCGGCAGGCGGTGACGCACCAGGGCGGCCCGCTGCTGGTGCTGGCCGGGGCGGGCACCGGGAAGACCCGGACGCTGGTGGCGCGGGCGGCGTGGCTGCGCGGCGCGCAGGACGTGCCGGCCAGCCGGATCCTGCTGCTGACCTTTACCCGCCGGGCGGCCAGCGACATGCTGGCCCGGGCCAATGCTGGCTCAGAGGGGGCGGGCTGGGAAGGGACCGGTTCGGACGGGGCGGGCGGTAAGATCTGGGGCGGGACCTTCCACGCCATCGCGCACAAGATCATCCGACGGCACGCCGAGTCGTTCTCGCTGTCGCCCCAGTTCACCATCCTCGACCCCGGCGACACCACCGACATCCTGGACGCGCTGCGCCCCGACCACGGCCTAGCCGAGACCGGCCAGCGGACGCCGCGGGCCGGCGCCTGCGCGGACATCTACACCCGCTGCGTGAACACCGGCCGGCCGGTCAGCGAGGTGGTGACGGCCGGGTACCCGTGGTGCGCGCCGTTCACCAGCCAGCTGTCCGGGCTGTTCCGCGCCTACACCGAGCGCAAGCGGGCCCGGCACCTGCTCGACTTCGACGACCTGCTGCTGCTGTGGCAGGCGGCGCTGGCCGACCCGGCGGCTGGCCCGGTGCTGCGGGGCATGTTCGACGCGGTGCTGGTGGACGAGTACCAGGACGTCAACGCGGTCCAGGCCAGCATCGTGCGGCTACTCCAGCCGGACGGCAAGCAGCTGACCTGCGTGGGCGACGACGCGCAGGCCATCTACGGCTTCCGCGGCGCCGATCCGGCGCACCTGCGGCAGCTCACCGCCGACTATCCCGGACTGGATATCGTCCGGCTGCACCGCAACTACCGGTCCCGGCCGGGCGTCCTGGACCTGGCCAACCTCGTCCGGCCGTCCGCGCCGGGCCTGGACCTGACGCTGACCGGGGACCGCGGGCCCGGAGATTCCGGGTCGGCGCCGCTGCTGGTCCGCTGCCACGACGAGGCCACCCAGGCCCGGGAGATCTGCGCCCGGGTGCTCGACGCGCACGAGGATGGCACCGCGCTGCGCGACCAGGCCGTGCTGGTCCGGGCCGGCCACCACAGCGACATCCTGGAGATCGAGCTCACCGCGCGCAAGATCCCGTACGTGAAGTTCGGCGGCCTGAAGTTCACCGACACCGCCCACGTCAAGGACTTCATCGCCACCGCCCGGATCCTGGTCAACCCGGCCGACGACCTGGCCTGGTTCCGGCTGCTGCGGCTGCACGAGGGCATCGGCCCGGCGCACGCCCGGCGCGTCCTGGCTGCCCTGGTCCCGGACGGCGACTGGGCTCAGGCGGCCACGGCGGCACCGCCCCGGGCCCAGCGGGCCCTGGCCGCCACCATCGGCCTGCTGGCCGACGCGGCCGGGCAGGCACCTGGACAGGCTGAGACGGTCCTGGCGCTGCTAGACCCGCTGATCCGGGGCCGCTACCCCGATTCCGCGCCGCGGCTGGCCGACCTGCGGCGCCTCGCCGACGCGGCCGCGGCCCAGCCGTCGCTGCACGACGCGCTGGCCGAGCTGACCCTGGATCCGCCGTCCTCGGCGTCCGACCTGGCCGGCCCGCCCCGGCTGGACGAGGACTACCTGACCATCTCCACCATCCACGCGGCCAAGGGCCTGGAATGGCCGATCGTGCACCTGCCGCACCTGGTCGACGGCGCGCTGCCCAGCGACATGGCCCTCGGTGACCCGGACGGCCTGGCCGAGGAGCACCGCCTGTTCTACGTGGCCGTCACCCGCGCCCGGGACCGCCTGTACCTGTACGCGCCGCAGCGGCTGCACATCCGCCGGCGCGGCCGCGACGACCGGCACGGGCTGGGCCAGCTGACCCGGTTCCTGAACGCCGAAGCGCTGGCCGCCTGCGACAGCACCACGGCCGCCCCGCTGGTCCCGCCGCTGCCCGCGACGGGTTCGCTGGCGAGCCGGGTCGACGCGGCCCTGGGCTCCCTCTGGGACGCCTGAACGGTCTAGGCTCACCTGCGGTAGTCCTTCCGTGAGGGGGTTGGTGGTGACAGCTGGACCGGCGCCGGTCCCGGGCGCGCAGGCGGCCCAGTCGTGGACGTCAGGGGCCAAGGACCTGGTCATGACCGCGCTCGGGCGCAGCCACCTGTGGGCCACGCTGGCGCAGGGCATCGTCACCGAGGTCTACTGGCCGGCCGTGGACCAGCCGCAGGTCAAGGACCTGGGCTTCCTGATCGGCGGTCCCGGCTGGTGGCAGGAGGTCAAGCGGGTGAACCGCTACACGCTGTCCACCCCCGAGGCCGGGCTGATGCTGCCGACCGTGGTCCACGCTGCCGCCGGCCGGGACTACCGGCTCACGCTGCGGCCCGTGGTCGACCCGGCGCACGACGCCCTGCTGATCGACTACGAGCTGACCGGCGCGGGGGTGCGCCTGTACCCGCTGCTGGCTCCCCACCTGGGGGTCAGCCAGATCACGCCGGAACCGCAGTGGGCGGCGCTCGGGGCGGACAACACCGCCTGGGCGGATGAGGACCTGGCCCTGTTCGCCAGCGACGGCAGCCGCTACCTGTGCCTGCTCGCCCAGCCGGGCTTCACCCGGGCCGGGGCCGGCTACGTGGGCGACACCGACGGCTGGACCGACTTCAGCCGCACCGGGTCGATGACCCTGACCTACGGCGAGGCCGGTCCGGGGGTCGTCGCGCTGACCGGTGAGCTGGCGGCCGGCCCGGGCCTGCTGGCCCTGGGGTTCGGGGACAGCGAGGACACGGCGCGGGCCGCGGCCGCGGCCAGCCTGGCGGCCGGGTACGAGGCGACAGCGGACGCGTTCACGTGGGGCTGGCGGGCCTGGACGGCCGGCCTCACCCTGCCCGGGCCGGCTCAGCTGGCGACGGCGCCGCCCGGGCTGGCCGGCGCGCTGCGGGACTCGGCGGTGGTGCTGCGCACCCACGCCGATCACACCGTGGACGGCGCCTACGTGGCCGGCCTGGCGATCCCGTGGGGGAACGACGCCAACGACCCGGGCGGCTACCACATGGTGTGGTGCCGTGACGGCGGGGAGACCGCGCTGGCGCTGGCCGCCGCCGGGCACGCCGACGACGCCGCGGACGCGCTCGGCTACCTGATCGGCCGGCAGAACCTGGACGGGTCGTGGCCGCGCTGCTTCTACGTCAGCCGGGTGTCCGCCCCCTTCGACCCGCGGGCGGCGGTCCAGCTCGACGAGGTCGCGTTCCCGCTGCTGCTGGCGGGCAAGCTCGCCGAGCTCGGCGTACCGCTGCCGGAGGGCACCGACAACGCGATCACCAAGGCGGCCCGCTACCTCGCCCAGAACGGCCCGGTGTCCGCCCAGGACGTGGACCGGTGGGAGGAGAACCCGGGCGCCAGCCCGTTCACCATCGGCCTGGAGATCGTCGCGCTGCTCGTCGCGGCCACCCGGCTGACCGGACCGGACCAGGCGCTCGCGCTGGCGCTGGCAGACAACTGGAACGAGCGCCTGGAGGAGTTCACCTACGTCTCGGGCGACGAGCTCGACCAGGCCTTCGGCACCGACGGGCACTACGTCAGGATCGGGCAGCCCGGCAGCGGGCGCGTCGTGCTGGCCAACCAGCCTCAGGACACCCAGCCGGTCGACGCCGCGGCCCTGGTCGGCCTGGAGTTCGGTTACCTGCCGCGGCTCGGGCTGCGCGACCCGGCCGACAAGCGGATCACCGACACGCTGGCCATCGTCGAGGCAATGCTCGGCGCCGACACCCCGGGCGGGCGCGCCTACCACCGGTACGACATCGACGGCTACGGGGAATGGCTCGACGGCACCGGCTGGCCGGTCCGCAAGTTCGGCATCGGCCGCCCGTGGCCGCTGCTGGCCGGCGAGCGGGGCCACCTGGACCTGCTGTCCGGCGGGGACGCGAGCACGCAGCTGCGGGCGATGCTGGCCATGCGCGGCCGCGGCGGCCTGCTGCCCGAGCAGGTCTGGGACGCCGGCCAGCTCCCCTGGCAGAACCTGCGTCCCGGCCAGCCCACCGGCAGCGCGATGCCGCTCGCCTGGGCGCACAGCGAGCTGGTCAAGCTGGCGGTGGCAGTGGCCACCGGGAAGCCGGTCGAGCTGCTCGCCCTCGTCACCGACCGGTACCACGCGGCGGTGCCCGCCTCGCCGAGCTGGTTCTGGCGTGACGCCAGCCCGGTCCTCGCGCTGCCCGCCGGGCGGAGCCTGGTCGTGGCCGAGGCCAAGCCGTTCACCCTGCATTTCGGCTTCAACGACTGGAGCCCGGTCACGATCAGCGAACGGGACGCGGAGCCGGTCGGCCTCGGCCTGTTCGGCGTCACGCTGACCCCGGCCGACCTGGCCGGCCAGGCCAGCCTGCAGTTCGTGCGCCGCTACCCGGACGGCACCTGGGAGGCCTCCACCCGGCACGACGTCATGCTGGGCACTCCCGGCCCGGCCACCGTGCGGCTGTCGGACGCCCACCTCGGCCGGCTGGCCGCCAGCCGGTAGCGGGGTCCGGCGAGCCCTCCAGTCACCTCTGAAAATTCAGTGGTTGTGGCGCTCTACCCTCTCTATCGGGTACGGTGCCACAACCACTGAATCCACATGGTGCGCGGGGGGCTGGTGGGGTTGGCGGTGGCGTTCATGTCGGGCGGGCAGATCGGCTGGAGGTGCCGCCCGGGGCGGGCCCTTCCACGGTGCCATGCGGGGTGCCGTGGGGGGTGGAGCGCTCGATGGCGGGCCAGCCGGTGTCGGCTTCGCGCTCGGCGTGCTCGGCCTTCCCGCCGCCGCGCAGGCCGAACAGGCGCTTGGCGTAGAGCAGGTAGACGGCCACGGCCACGTTGATGACGAAGGCCAGCGCCTTGAGCGTGGTGACGCTCTTGATCAGCTCGTCGATCTCGTACGGGATGAAGACGATCGTGGCCACGAACGTCAGGTACTCCGCCCACCGCTTGGCGAACCACAGCCCGATTGCCTCGATCCCCTCCAGCAGGGCGTAGGCGGCGATCGCCGCGCCGACCAGGTACAGGTTCTGGATACGGACGGCGAACAGGTAGCGCAGGTCGTGGATGATGCCGTGGTTCGTGTTCCCGGTCGGGCCGCCCACGCCGCCCTGCAAGTCGTTGAGGATCTTGGTGAACTCCGCGTTCAGCGCGGCCCGGTCGTTGGCGAAGATCAGGACGGCGGCGGCCAGCGCGCCCAGGACCAGGAAGTGCACGATGCGGTCGATGGCGATCAGCCGCAGGACATAGCGATCGCGCAGCGGCTTGCCCCGCAGCGGCAGGCTGATCTCCTCGCGCGCGGGCGGGTACTTCCGGACGGGATGATCAGGCCGGGGAAGCGCCAGCCACGAGTCGCACCGCATGCACCGGTACCAGCGCAGGCCGCCCGACTCGCGGGCGAAGATCTCGTCCTCGGCGCGCAGCCCGGCCGCCTCGGTGCCCAGGATCTCGTGACCATGCAGCCCGCAGTCGATCAGCTCGTAGCGCAGCTTCGGGCGGAAGCGCCGCGTCTTCTCAGTTCCGGGCGCCGCCACGTGGCCCCGGTGCGCAACCTCACCGCTCATCTACGCCATCACCCCTTATCGTCACCCCATACCGGAGGAGCCTAGCGGGTAGCCGGGTCGGGACCAGCCAGGCCGGGCGTTGTCATGCCGGCTAGGTCGACCGGCATGAAATCGGCAGCGGTGGTCACTACTTCCTGCATACCCGCCCGGATGCGGGCCGCGGTGGCCGAGCACGGCAGCGTCCTGGTCCGCGGCCTCGGCCTCGGCCTGCGCGACGCGGCCGGGACCAGGGCCGTCTTCGGGCGGCTGGCGGACACCTTGATGCACGAAATGGAGGCCTTCGCGCCACGGCAGGCGCTGGCCGCAGGGGTGTACTCCGCTACGCCGTGGCCGCCGCAGCAGCAGATGCGCATGCACCACGAGCTGAGCTACCGGCTGGAGTTCCCCGGCCTGCTGCTGTTCGCCTGCCTGTCCCCCGCCGCCAGCGGCGGCGGCACCGCGCTGGCCGACGCGGCCGTCATGCTCAGCGCTCTGCCCGCGGACCTGGTGCAGCGGTTCGAGGGTGTCCTGGCAGGCCGGCGACCTGCTGCTGGTGGATAACGTCCGCACCGCGCACAGCCGGGAGCCATACGAGGGACCGCGCGAGATCCTGGCCGGGCTGGCCAACCCGGTCCGCCGGGCCGACGTCTCCCCCGGGGCGACGCGATGACCGGCTTTCCTACGCGGACACCGCGCTCTTTTCCTCGGCGATACGGCGCATGGCGTTCAGGGTGGCGGCCACCGCCTTGAGGTAGTCGCCGGTCATCGAGTCGGCATACTCCTGCTCCTCGGCGGATCCGCCCTCGACCCCCTCGACGACCAGGGCGAAACTGAAACGGAGCTTGAGGTCGTCCGCGGCGCCCTCTATCTCATTGGTAATCGTGCCGAGCACCGGGCCCGCGATGCGGGTGAACGTCACCCGGTGCGGCTCCTCCAGGGTGATGCGCTCGGTGAAGCGCGCGCCCCGGAAGTCGATGTCGCGGTCGAAGGTGGTGTCGCTGTACCGCTCGGTGACTTCGCAGTAGGTCATGCTCGGCACGAACGGCAGCGCGTTGTTGGCCTTGAGCAGCAGGCCGGCCCAGACCGCGGCGCGGTCGAGGTGCGGCTCGCCGTCGACGTTGACCGGCAGCTGATGGGTCACGAAGATCATGATGGTTCTTCCTCCGTCGCTTCGATCACGGGGTTCTCCAGGGCGCCGAGCCCGTCGATGCTGACCCGGACCACGTCACCGCCGCGCAGGTACAGGCCGCGCGCCACGCCGACACCGGAGGGCGTTCCGGTGGCGATGACGTCCCCGGGCTCGAGCGTGACCACCTCGCTGGCCGCCGCGATCAGCTCGGCGACCGTGCAGACCATGTCGGCGGTGGACTCGTCCTGCTGCAGCTTCCCGTTCACCCATAGCCGCAGCCGCAGGTCCTGCGGGTCGGTGACCAGGAAGGCCGGGGTCAGGCCCGGCCCGAGCGGCAGCGACCCCTCGGCGGACTTGGCGGCGAACCAGTCATAGCTGAACGCGTCGGCCGGCGGCGCTTCCCGCTTGTGGTAGCCGCGCGCCGTGATGTCGTTGGAGACGCAGTAGGCCGCGGCGTGGAACAAAGCCCGTTCGGCCGGAATGTTCTTGCCTTTTGTCCCGATGACGACGGCCAGCTCGGCTTCCCAGTCGTACCGGGCCCGGGCGGCCGCGCTGATCACGATGGGGTCGTGCGGGCCGATGACCGAGGTGGTGGGGGCCTTGAGGAAGAAGAACGGGTACCAGCCGGACCCGGGAAGCTCGCCGCCCATCTCCAGCATGTGCTTGCGGTAGTTGACGCCGGCGCAGATCACCTTGCGCGGCCACCGCAGCGGGGCGAGCAGCGCGTCGTACTCGACGGCGGGCGCGTTCTCGACGTCGAGGTCGCGCAGCACCGGCTCGGCCGCGGACCAGTCCTCGAGCAGCTCGAGCGGGCTGGGCCAGCGCTTGAGGTCGGGTGGCGCGACGAGCGTGCCGTCCGCGCGCAGCACCCCGAAGCCCGGGGTGCCCGCAGCGGTGTAGCTGGCTAGCGACCAGGTCATGCGGGTTCCTCCAGGGCTGTGTCGTCCAGGGCGGAGACGCCGGATACCTGGTCGTGCACGCACGCGATGTCGAGGTCGCCCCAGCCGTCGGCCATGGCCTTGTCGAAAACCTCCTTAGCGGCGGCGAACACCGAGGCGGACATGCCGGTGGCGGCCGCGTGGTCCTCGATCTGCTCCAGGATCGGGTGGAGCGTGCGGACCGGGCCGGGGGCGGGTGACCAGGCGCGTTCGGCCATCAGGGGGCCGCGTTGCTTCCAGATGGCCGAGCTGGCGATGGAGGTGTCCAGGGTCTGCTGGACCAGGCTGAGGTCCAGGCCGCTGCGCCGGGCCAGCGCCATCGCCTCGGCGGCGGCCACCGTGTGCACTGCCAGCAGCAGGTTGGCGATGTACTTCATCCGGGCGCCGGTGCCGAACGCGCCGGTGTAGATCCACGGGCCCGAGATGGCGTCGAGGACCGCGGTTATCTTATCGACGCTGCGCTGGTCGCCCGAGGCGAACGTAGTGGCCAGCCGGGGGGCGACCATCCCGGGGCTGCCGCTGATCGGGCAGTCGAGCAGGTCACCGCCCGCGGCCCGGACCAGGTCGCGGAGGCGGGCCTTGCGGTCCACGTCGATGGTGCTCATCTCGATGTGGACGGTGCCCGGCTTGAGGGTGGTGAGGGTGCCGCTGGGACCGGTGATGATCTCGTCGACATCGTCGGCGGTGGGGACGATCGAGACGATGACGTCCGCTTGCGCGGCGACCTCGGCCGCGCTGGCGGCCACGTCGCCGCCCTCGGAGATGAGCTCGGGCGAGCCGCTGCGCCGGTAGCCGGTGACGCGGAAGCCGCGCACCATCAGGTTCCGGGCGATGGGCAGGCCCATCTTGCCCAGTCCGATCACGCCGACTCGGTCCATCGCTGCCTCCTCGCTGCGCGGATAGCTAAAACTGTATGCAGTTTGCGACTCGGGTTCAAGGGCTTTAGTGCGGAAAACTGCATGCACTTTAGGGGATCATGCGGGCCTGCGAAGAGCGGCGCCGGTCGCGGACGGTATGCCTGCGGCGGGACGCGGCCTGGTGCCAGAATGGGCCCACATGACGGCTCGGGGGCCTACTGACGATGAGACATTCCGGGTGGGCGGGAGCGTTGCTGGCGGTGGCGGCAGTGGCCGCAGTCGTGACGGGGAGCGCCTTCGGCCCGTCGGCCGCGCTGGGCCACGCCGGCCCGGGCACCGTTTCCCCGATCGCCGCCCTGACCGACCCCGGCAGCAAGACCGTGAACCTGGTCGCGTTCAGCCCCGACGGCCAGACGCTGGCCACCGCCGACCAGGACGGCCGCACCTACCTGTGGGACGTCCCCCGGGGCGGCTAGGGGACTCGTGAGCACGGATGGCGTTAGCGGGGTAAACTGTATGCAGTTATCCGTTGGCCCGTGAACCGCGCCCGGCTGCCGCCAGATCGGGGAGAATGTTGGCCATGCCTCGAGTCGTGCAAGTGCCTGACATCAGGAAGGTCGACCTGCCCGAAGCTCGGCAAGCCATCCCGTACGTCCACGCCTACCTGCGGGAATGCATCCTCGACGGCACCTTGTCGCCCGGTACCAAGCTGTCCCAGGTGAGCCTGGCCGCCCAGCTCGGCATCAGCCGCACTCCCCTGCGGGAGGTGCTGCGGATGCTGCAGGAGGAGGGCCTGGTCGAGATCGAGCCGAACCAGCGGACCCGGGTGGCGGGCCTGGATCCGGCCGAGCTCGACGACGTCTACGCGAGCCGGATCCTGCTGGAGACCCTGGCGCTGTCGATGACCATCGGGCATTTCGGGACCAAGGCCCGGGCCGAGGCCAAGCGGATGCTGACCGCGATGCGGCGGGCGGCTAAGACGGGAGATTTCGACGCGTGGTTCGGGGCGCACACCGACTATCACCGGGTCTGCACGGCGGCGGCGGGCGAGTCGATGCAGCGGCAGCTGCGGGCCTTCGCCGACCGGACCACGCGTTATATCCGGATCTACCCGCTGTCCGAGCCGAACAGCTGGCAGGCGGCCGGCGACGCCGAGCACGCCGCGATCCTGGCGGCGCTCATCGCGGACGACGAGCACGGGGCGCTGACCGAGATGGCGCACCACCTGGAGCGCACCGCGCTGCGGGTGCTGGGTGACTGCGCGCCGGACTTCACGCCGGTGGCGGTGCCGCACGCGGTGGCGCTGATCGACCGGCCGCCGCCCGCGACGCCGCCGGTGGTGCAGCCAGCCGCCGTCTAGGGGGCGAGAGGCTCAGCCCGCGTTGTCTCGGTTCACTGTCCAGTGCCGCATCAAGCTTCGTTTGCCCGGGCGACGATACTTATACGCATGCCGCAGGTCCCGCTGATTATCGAGGCCGAGCCGGACGATCCCGGCTGCGCCACCGTCATGGTGGACGGGACGGTCGCGGGCAGGCCGTACCGCTTCATCGTGGACACCGGCGCGGTCCGCACCCAGCTCGAAACCGACGAGTACACCTCCGCGCTGGCAACTATGCCGGGTGAAAGTTCCCCGGGCATGTTCGGCTCGCACTGCGATCCGATCGTCACCGTCACGGACGTGGCCGTCGGACCGCTGCGGGTCACGACGCTCGACGTCACACGCGTGAGCCCCATCCCGCAGCGGCCGGAAACCTGCTCGGCATGGACGTGCTGCAGCGATATCGCTGCCTGTTCCGGCTGCAGGCTGGAGTGCTGGATGTCGAGGCGCCGGCGGCCGACCGAGGCGGGCGTGAGCTGCGGATGGACAGCCGCGGTCACGTCTACGTGGACGTATCGTGGCCCGGCGCGACCGCGCAGGCCTGCTGGGATACCGGCGCGGGCATCACGATCGTGAACCGGGGCATCTGGCTGGCCCACCGGGGGCTGTTCGAGGAGATCGGCACGTCAGCCGGCACGGACGCCACCGGTGCCACCGTGGAGACGCCGGTGGTGCTGCTAGCCGGGGCCGTCATCGGCGGGCACTGGTTCGGCAGGCACAAGGCGGCCGTGGTTGACCTGTCCCAGGCCAACAGCACCTTGGAACTGCCGATGGACTTGATCCTGGGCTACCCGGCCCTGCACCAGGCCGACTGGCTGTTCGACTTCCCTGCCAGCCGCTGGACGGTGATGAGTCCGGTTCGTCGGGACGGCAGCGGGCCAGGATCTCGGCGGCCAGCTCGGCCAGGTCCCGCAGCCCCAGCCCCGCCTTCGCCTCGGCGGCCAGGATCTTGTCGGCTTCGTGCCGCTTACCCGGCGGGAGCTTGTCCGTCCACGTGGACATGGTCCGGGCGTAGGACTCTGATATTTCTTCCTCCGCGGCCATTGCCGCGAACAGCTCCGGATGCCGGGCGGCCCGATTCACCCACGCGGTGCAGGCGACGGCGGCTCCCCTGGTGATGCCGGTCTTGTGCATCAGCCACGCCCGGAGGCTGTAATCGGCGTCAGCCGCGTACCCCTTACCCGCGCCGAACACGCCCAGAACCGAGGTCCGCGCCGCCGTCAGGACCGAGTTCGCCTGCTCCATCTGCCGCAGGCACTCCGCCTGCTCCCCGGTGGTCAGCTCGGCCGCGTCCGCCGAGGCCACGAAGGCCAGGCCGGCCCGCACCATTTCCATCGCCTCGCTGACGCTGGCGAAAGCCGGAACGGTAGCCATCTGGGCCTACCTCCTTCCCGCTTTCCGGGGTGCTTACTGGGGCTGGATCGTGACAGTCGTCCTTAACTCTGGAAATCTCGGCCTGAGGCATATGTCTAGCTTCTTAGTTCGACCCTAATGGGTGGGTACGACATTTCGAGGACGAGACACTCGAGTCCTTAGTAGATATCTGGCGGTTTTTCTGAGACTTGAGATACCAATGGGCTGCATTGATTCGGATGGCGTGTTTGTGCACTGCCGCAGCTGGAAGGCGCCCGTGGCTCTTGTGGCAGGCTGGAACGGTGATCCCCTCTGAGCCGCTGAGCGCGGGTGGCCCGCGCTCGCCCCGGCCGGTACGCATCGTTCACCTGACGTTGCCCGTGTTCCGCGCGCTGGCGGACGGCGACGTGGCGGCGGCGAACGCAGTGAGCCCCGTAACGCTGTCGGGATACTTCGCCAATGACGAGTGGCGCGGGACCTGGCGCCGGCGCGGCGAGCAAGCCGAACGGGACCCGGCCAGCGCGGATTGGGTCACCGGAGTCATCTGGGACGAGCAGCAGCAGGTGGCCGTGGGCCGGGCCGGCTATCACGGCCCGCCCGACGAGGCCGGGATGGTCGAGATCGGCTACGCGGTCGATCCCGCGTACCGGCGGCGCGGCTACGCCCGGGCCGCGCTTGAGGCCCTGCTCCGGCGCGCGGCGCAGGAGCCGATGGTGACGACGGTGCGGGTCAGCATCAGCCCGGACAACGACGCCTCCACCGCCCTGGCCGCGCAGTACGGCTTCGCCGAGACCGGTGAGCAGTGGGACGAGGACGACGGCCTCGAGATCATCTACGAGGTCGCCGCGAGCCGGTTCGGCTAGAGCCTGTCCTGTAGATCACGCAACGGCCACAGCAGATCATGAAGCAGGCCGCATCGTCCCGCAAGCACGTCCTGGACGCCACCATCAACCCCACCTGCCCTCTGCATAACATCTCGTTTTCAGAGATAGCTGAAGGATTTGCGGGACACGCCCCATCCGGGCAGCCGGGCCCACGTCGATGAGAGCGGTAGCTACTCTGGCGACGTCGACATGAGTGGCCTGGAGTGCCTAGATCGTCACGAAGGGGCCTCGACCGGCTGGGATGACTTGAGCTGGGGCTGGGTGATGGGACGGGTGGTGGGGCCGAGCCACATGTCGATCGAGCCTGGCTCGGCGGGGTCGAAGGTGCGGGGGACCCAGGACGCGTCGTCCTCGATCCGCCGCACGCCGAAGGAGTACTCGTAGGTGAATCCCTCCGGCCCCAGGAAGTACAGGAAGATCGCGCCGGACTGCGGGTGCCGGCCCGGGCCCATCTCGATCTCGACGTCGTGCTCGACCAGGAAGTGCCAGTTCCTGAACACGTCGTCGATGGTGCCGACCTGGAAGTTCATGTGGCACAGGCCCGCCGACTCGCCCTTGAAGACGGCCAGCTTGTGGTGCACCGGATCAATCCGCATCAGGCAGGCCGCGTCGCCGAGCCAGTCGGAGACCCGGGCGTTGAAGCGCGTGCTCCAGAACCGGTAGGCCTCGTGCACGTCGGGCGCGTCCAGGCACAGGTGCCCGAACTCGGTGATCCCGGCGCCGCGGCTGAAGGCTACCGGCCGGGCCACGGTCTCCTGCTGGCTGACCAGCTCGACCCGGTTGCCGAACGGGTCGTCGAACGCGATGAACTCACGGACCCGCCGGGACCTGGCCTCCTCAGGTGAGCCGCGGTGCACGCTGATGCCGGACCGCTCGAGCTCGGTCTCGGCGGCATCAAGGGCGTCCGCGCTGGCCACCGCGAAGCCCGAGGAGATGACGCCCGAGGGGCCTTCGACCAGGGCCAGGCAGTGGTGCCGGCCGTCGGCGCGGAGGTGCGCGACGCCCACCTCGGTGGGCGTCACCAGTTCCAGGCCGACGATCTCGGTGGCGAACCGGGTCGCGGTCTCGAGGTCGGCGACGCCCGACCTGACGTAGGCGATATCGGTGAGGGTGATCATGCGCGGCTCCGGCTCCGGCTCAGGCTCCGGCTCAGGCGAAGACGGGGGCGAGGTCGATGTAGATCTGCCAGTCGCGCACCTTGTCGCCGTCGAAGATCAGCACGTCGCAGTTGGGCACGGTGACCGACTTGCCGTCCAGGCGCCGGTATTCCACGTCGATCTGCGCAATGACGGTGTCGCCGAGCTCGTGGACCTTCAGGACGTGGTGGGTCAGGCCGGCGATCGTGGTCCAGAAGCCTTCCACCCCCTCCTTCACGGCGGCGTGCCCGAGGGCGGGGTCCATGTTGGCGAAGCGGAACCGCACGTCGGGCGTGAGGTGCGAGAGGAACTTGTCGGCGTCCATGCCGTCGATGTCGGCGAAGATGGGGGCTATGTCACGGGCCATGGTGCACTCCTTCGTTGGGGTGGCTTCGTTGGGGGCCGTCTAGCTGGCGGGTTCTTGATTGGCGAGGAAGGTCTCGGGCGGCGGGGCGCCCCACAGGTGCGGCGGGACGTCCCAGTCGCCCGCCACCCAGCAGTCGTCGATCTGGTCGATGTCGGAGAACCACTCGATCCACGAGCCCCACGGATCGGGGTTGTAGTGGAAGAAGTTCGATCCGATGGTGTGGCGCCCTATCCCCCAGCCCGCCGCGCGGCCCTGGCCGCGCATCCGGTCGGCGCCGACCGCGATCGCGTCGATGGAGGGCACCTCGAAGCTGGCGTGGTGGAAGCCGCGGTGGGTGCTGGAGATGAAGCCGAAGACGTGATGGTCGCCCGGTCCCGCGTTGAGGAAGGTGACCAGGTCGTGGTGGATCGTGTCGCTGAGACGCAGCCCGAGCACCTGGGTGTAGAACTCGGTCATCCGCTGCGGCTGCGCGGTGAACAGCAGCGTGTGCCCGAGCCGCCGGGGCAGGACGTCCTCGGTGGCCCGCCTCCACTGCGCGACGCCGGTCCGCTGGCGGGTGCCCCCGATGTTGACCAGCGCCTCGGCGGCGGGCCGGGCCGGCGCCTGAGGCTCGTCGAGCAGCTGCACGGCCGTCCCGTCAGGGTCGCGCAGCCACAGGCCGTCCTCGGTGGCGCCGGCCGGCGGCTCGATCACCGGGGTGCCGGACCGCTCCAGCGCCTCCCGGATCGCGTCCATGGAACCCGGCCGGATCGTGAAGCTGACGTGGTGCAGCCGCTTGACGGGCGCCTCCACCAGCCGCACCTGCTCCTGGTCGCGGCCGGGGCACATGGCCACCAGGGATCCGTCCTTGTCGCCGGTCTCCAGGCCGAAATCCTGCAGGAAGCCTTCGGCCACCGCCAGGTCGGGGACTTCCAGCGCGTAGTGGTGCAGCCCTGAGATCATGACCCTTCCCCTTCGCAGGCAAAGTGCATACAGTGGAAACTGCATACAGTTTAGACATGCGGCCGGGCGTCTGGGAAGGGGAACGCGGGGTGATTCCAGGACCGGGACTGCGCGAGGAAGTCGCCGCGGCGGCGCGGGTGCTGGCCGGGCTGGGGCTGGTCACGGCGTTCGGGCACGTGTCGGCCCGGGCGGGCGCGGCGATGCTGATCACGCCGGCCGCCGACCTGGCCGGCGTCACCGCGGCCGAGGTGATCGAGGTTCCGCTGGCGACCGAAGGGCCGCTGCCGAAGGGGGCGCCGGCCGAGGCGTGGGCGCACCTGGCCCTCTACCGGGTCCGGCCGGACGCGGCCGCGGTGGCCCGGGCCCAGCCGGCTGGCGCATTCGCGGCCGCGGCCGCGGTCAGCGTGATGGTGCCGCTGCACGGCCAGGCCGCGTGGCTGGGCGAGTCGGTCCCGGTACATGACGAAGCCGCCCTGCTCAGATCGGCTGATCAGGCCGAGCGGGCGGCCCGCTGCCTCCCGGCCGGCGAGGCACTGCTGCTGCGCGGCAACGGCGCCCTGACCCTGGGCGCGGCTCCGGGGCTCGCCGTGACCAGGATGTGGCTGCTCGCCGCGGCCTGCGACGTCTACCTGAAGGCCCTGGCCGCTTCCGGGACCAACCCGGTCACGCCGCTGTCCGCGGCCGAGATCGCGTCATGGCGCGCCGCCGGCGGCGAACTGCTCCCCCGGCTCTGGCAGCACCTGCGGCGGCGGGCTGGCGCCGGGCCGGACCCGGGCGAAGTACAGGGCTAGGGCGAGCCCGGCGACCATCGGCGTCCACCAGGCCCACGGGTCGTGCCACTGGACCTGCGAGAAGAAGGTGAGCACGACAGCGACGACCCCGACCGGGAGGAGCCGCCGCCAGTCCCGGGCCGCGGCGGCCAGGGCCACCGCCAGCGGCGGCCACAGGTAGTAGGCCACCATCACCGGCTCGAACGCCGACCGCAGCGCCAGCGTCAGCGCGACCCACCAGAGCAGCCCGGCCAGCGTGTCGTGGTCCCAGGGAACCGAGGGCCGCGCGTTACGCCAGCGGCGCGCCACCACCAGCGCGCAGGCGCAGGCCACGACGATGGACACGATCCGGGCCGGGCCCGCCGCGACCTGTGCCCCGGCCAGGTGCGGGGCCAGGTAGATCCAGGGGGTGGGGTGGTCGATGGCCGGGGAGTTGGGCTGGCTGGTGACCGCGTGGATGGTGGCGGGCCAGTTGGCCGCCGCCGCGGCGGCCAGCAGTACCGCGGCCGGGGTGGCGGCGCGGGCCACGTAGCCGGCCAGCCGGCGCGGCTCGACCACCGCGGCGAGCAGCGGGAACGCGAGCAGGACGAGCGGCTGCACGGCCACCGCCGCCCCGGCCAGCCAGGCCGAGCGGCTGGTTTTCCCGTTGGCCAGGTCCAGCACCGCGTACAGCAGCAGCCCGACGGCCACGGCGTCTTCCGGGTGCCCCCACCGCACCGTGACGCTCCACAGCGCGGTGGCGCCCGCGGCGGCCAGCCAGAACCGCCGGGGCCTGGTGGCCCCCAGTCGCTCGGCGATCGCGTCGGCGGCGAACAGCGCGACGGCCGAGATAGCCACCTGGTAAGGCCCGGCCAGCAGCCAGACGGCCGGATAGGCGCCGTGAGCGGACGGAAGCCCCAGGTGGAGCCCGGTCACCTCGATGACCGCGATGGCCGGGACCAGGATCACGGCCGTCCCCGGGAACGAGACGAGCTGGGTGGGCAGCGTGTACAGGCCGGTCAGGTTCAGGTGCGCGAGGCGCTGGGCGGCGATCAGCGTCCCCCACAGGTCGTCGGGCAGCGCCCAGGCGGTCTTGCCGTAGAAGCGCGGGCCCCAGATGGTGCCCGCGATCCCGGCGGCGGCCATAATGATGGTGGCGAGCAGCGGGAACAGCCTGCGGGCCGGCCACGGCACCGGCCGGGCGGGCAAATCGGGGCTCATGAGCACGCTGCCAAGGTGAAGGCGAGACCAGCATGACGGACTACCTGCTCGCGGCGGTGATCTTCATTTTCATCATTTCGGTCCTGGTCGTGCTCTGGCGCCGCGAGCACCGGAAAAGCTAGCCGGCGGCCGCGGTCAGTCACGCTCCCTCCCTGGCACGACCAGGCCGGATTCGTAGGCGGCGACCACGGCCTGGGTCCGGTCGCGCAGCCCCAGCTTGCTCAGGATCCGGCTGACGTGCGTCTTGACCGTCTCCTCGGTGACGACGAGCCGCCGGGCCACCTCGGGGTTGGACAGCCCTTCGGCCATGAGCCGCAGCACCTCGGTCTCGCGGGGGGTGAGCGCGGTCAGGACGGCCGACGGCCGGGTCTCCTGGACCGGCCGGAGCCGGGTGAACTCGCTGATCAGGCGACGGGTGACGGCCGGGGCGAGCAGCGCCTCGCCAGCCGCGACCACGCGCACCGCGTCGAACAGCCGCTCCGCGGTGACGTCCTTGAGCAGGAAGCCGCTGGCGCCCGCCCGCAGGGCGTCGAACACGTACTGGTCCAGGTCGAACGTGGTGAGGATCAGCACCCGCGGTCCCGGGTCACCGGTCCCGGCGAGCTGCCTGGTCGCCTCGATGCCGTCCAGGTGCGGCATCCGGACGTCCATCAGCACCACGTCGGGCCGCAGCTCGCGGCAGAGCAGGACCGCCTCGGTGCCATCCGACGCGGTGCCGAGCACGGTGAAGTCCGGCTGGGTGTCGAGCAGGGCGGCGAACCCGGCCCGCACCACCTCGTGGTCGTCGGCGACGACGACGGAAACGCTCACCGGGGGGCTCCGATCGGGGCGCTGGCCACGGTGTCCAGGGCCTTGGCGGGGAGCTTGACGTCGACGCGGAAGCCGCCGCCGGGAGCGTCGCCGGTACGCAGTGACCCGCCGGCCGCCGCGGCGCGCTCGCGCATACCGAGCAGGCCGTGCCCGGTGCGCCGGGCCGCCGGGCCCGGGCCGTTGTCGCGGATCCGCAGCCGCAGCAGGTCACCGTCGTAGCGCAGCTCGACGTCGACGGCCGCGCCGGGGGCGTGCCGCCGGGCGTTGGTCAGGGCCTCCTGCACGATGCGGTAGGCGGCCAGCTCCACGCCCGGATCGAGCCGGGTCACCGGGCCGGACATAATCAGCCGGACGACGCTGCCGGAGGCTTCGCGCGCCTCGTCGATCAGGGCGCCGAGCTGCGCCAGACCCGGCTGCGGATGCCGGTCCGCCACCGGGCCTGAGGCGGCCGGGCCTGGGACGGCCGGGCCTGGGACGGCCGGGGCGGGTGCGCCGGGGCCGGGCGCGCCGGACTCGGCCAGGTGGGCGTCCTCGCGCAGGACGCCGAGCAGGCGGCGCATCTCGGTCAGCCCGGCCCGGGCGGTGTCGCCGATCGCGGCGAACCGCTCGGCCCCGGCGTCGGGCAGGCCGGGCGTGGTCAGCCGGGCGGTCTCGGCCTGGACCGAGATCACCGAGATGTGATGGGCGACCACGTCGTGCAGCTCGCGGGCGATCCGGGCCCGCTCGCCGCGGGCCAGGTGATCGGCTAGCATCCCCTCGGCCAGCTCGCGGGTGGCGCTGTGGGTCCGGTCCTCCTCGCGCGCGCCCCGGGCGATCGCCGCCACCACCGCGACCGGGATCGCCGAGGCCAGCAGCACCGCCAGCACCCGGGTCTCCAGGCCGGCCACGGCTAGGCCGGACACGCTCC
>JAJKHX010000135.1 GCA_021154785.1 Nocardiopsis sp. | reverse complement strand
GGCGCGCCGCGGCGGCGGACCCGCGGGTGCGCCTGGTGCGCGGCGCGCCGTCTCCGCCCGGATGGATCGGCAAGAGCTGGGCCTGCTGGCAGCTCGCCGCGGCCGCGCGCGGCGAGATCTTGCTGTTCTGCGACGCCGACGTGCTGCTGGCGCCCGGGGCGGTCGGCGCGTGCTGGGCGCAGATGTGCGCGCAAGGCGCCGAGGTGTTCTCGGTGTTTCCCCGCCAGCGCACCGCCACGCTGGGGGAACGGCTGCTCGTGCCGCTGATCGACGACGTGCTCCTGGCGTTCTTGCCGCACGGCCTGCTGCGCCTGCCGGTGCCATCCGCGGCGACGGCCAACGGCCAGCTGCTCATGTTCCGGCGTGGCGCCTACGACACGCTCGGCGGGCACGCCGCGGTAGCCGGCGAGATAGCCGAGGACATCGCGCTGGCGCGCCGGACCCGCCGCGCGGGTCTTCGGCTGGGGCTGGCTCTCGGCGACGACCTGGTCGGCGCGCGGATGTACTCAGGGTACTGGGATTCCGTACGCGGGTTCGGGCGGAACCTGCGGGCGGCGCACGGCGGCCACGACAGCGCGCTGGCGGTGACCGCCGCCTGGCATCTGCTCGCCTACACGATGCCGTGGCTGGCGTGGCGGCGCGGCCGGGTATGGCGGGTCGCGGCGATCCTCGGCCTGGTCGAGCGGATGCTGGTCAACGCGAAGACGGGCCGCGGCGCCCTGGGTGAGACCCTGCTCGTACCGGTCACGCCGCTCGCGGCACTGCCGGTGTACGCGCTGGCGTTCCGGCGGTACACGCGGTGGAAGGGCCGCTCCTATCAAGGCCGGCGCCGGTGAGCCGGCCGCCGGAGCCGCCCGGCCTGCCGCTGCTCGGCCACCTGTGGCCGTGGACGACCAGCCCGATACGGCTGCTCGAGGACGGCGCCCGCACCGGCCCGGTATTCGGGCTCAGGCTATGGCGCCCCGCGCTCGTCGGCTACCGGCCGGAATGGAATCAGGCAATCTTGTCTGACCTCGCCACCTTCCGCAGTCGCGGCAGCCTCAGCAGCCTGAGCCCGTATCTGGCGGCCGGGATCGTGCAGACCGACGACCCGCAGCACCGCCCGCGCCGTCGCGGGCTGGCTCGCCACTTCAGCGCGCGCACCCTCGCCGCCCTCGAAGACCGGCTCGCCGAGGCGGCCAGGGCCAGCCGGCCGCGCGGCGACTTCGAGGCCCTCAGCTGGTCAGCCGCGCTCGTTCAGGACATGCTCAACATCGCGTTGTTCGGCGGCGCGCTGCCCGCTGGCCTGCTGCGCGCGTTCCTGCGCCCGCTGCACCGGAGCCTGCCCGGGCCGATGCTGCCCCGTCCCCGGCTGTTCCGCCGGGTCGAGGCCGCCATCGCGGCGGCGGTGGCCGATCCGGTCCCGGGCAGCATCGCCGCCCATCTCGCGGAGGATGCCGGCGGTGGCCGCGCAGCCGTCCAGGAGATCGTCGAAAACCTCCGGGTGGCCCTCGCCGCCGGGTACGACACCACCAGCCACACGCTGGCGTGGGCCGCCTGGCACCTCGGCCGCCACCCGCAGTGGCGAGACCCGCAGGCACTGCCGCTGTTTCTCGATGAGATCCTCCGGTGCTACCCGGCGGGCTGGCTCGGCAGCCGGGTCGCGGCCCGGGACACCATCGCCGCGGGCGTCGCGGTTCCGGCGGGCACGCTGGTGTTCTACTCGCCTTACCTCACCCACCACGATCCCGGACTGTGGGATGACCCGCACCGTATCCGGCCCGAGCGCTTCAGCGCCGGGCGGCCGGCCTGGTCCTACCTGCCGTTCGCGGCCGGGCCGCGCACATGCCTCGGCACCCACCTGGCGCAGCTCATCCTGCGCACCGCGCTGACTCCGCTCTGTGCGGGCGAGCTAGTCCAGGTGAGCGGCAATCCTGCTGTCGCGGTCGGCCTCACGCTACGGCCGCGCGGACCTCTTTGCCTGCGCGCGGCCGGCCCTGGAACGTTAAGGCGCCGGCGGCCGCGGCGGCGGGATGGTCGCGTCGAGCAGGACGGTCGAGCCGGCCGGGCGGGTGACCGCGTCGGTGGTCCGCTCGCGCAGGCGCTCGAGGATCTCGCCGTCGCCGAGCGGGACGGTGGCCTCCAACCGCTGGCTGGACCGCACCTCGGGCAGGTCCATGACGGTATCGACCAGGTCCGCGCGCCGGCCCGGGGGGAGGTGGCCGGCCGCCGCGCGCAGCGACGTCCGGGCGGTCCCTTCCGGTCCGGCGTCCGTGGTGACCTCCGCGGCGGCGACCGTCCGGTTGCCGTCCCTGATCTCGACGTGACGTGGTGTGTGCGGGGAAGTCATTCGCGATGCTCCTGGATAGCGGGTTTACGGCCAGCCGCGCTGCTGCCACAGGGTGCCTGACCCGGGCCAGTTACTTCGAATCCCCTACTGCCGTGCCCGGCGGATACCGGAACGAAACAGGTCTAAACCATTTATTCGTTCAGGGGCTGGTCGCCGGGGTAGGTGTGGACGGCCGCGTGGTGGGCAGTGAGGGAGCCATGCCGTCCGCGACCCGGGACCACCAGCGCCGGGGCCTCAGGCCGCTCGTCGTGATCACGGCGGCGGCCCTGATGTTCGCGCTGCTGCTCGTGCTGGTGCGGTTGCAGTGGGCCCCGCTGGAGTCCGCCGATCGCGGCGCCGCGGCGGGGATCAACGGCCTGATCGCCGGTCACCCCGCGGCCGTCACCGTGGTCAAGGCGGTCACCTGGCTGGGCAGCGGCGGGGTGCTGTGGACGCTCATCGGGGCGGCGGCGATCCTGCTCGCCTTCAGGCGGCGCTGGCGGCTCGCGGTCTACCTACTCGTGGCTGGGGCGGGCGCGCTGGTGCTCGATCCGGTGCTCAAGTCGCTGGTGGGCCGGCTCCGCCCGGTGGTGGCGCACCCGGTCGCCCACGGCCTGGGCAACAGCTTCCCCAGCGGGCACTCGCTCGGCTCGATCGTCTGCTACGGCGCGCTGTTCCTGGTCTTCCTGCCCGCGATGCGCGGCCGCTGGCGGCGCGCCTTCACCGCCGGGATCGCCACGCTGATCGCCGTGATCGGGATCAGCCGGATCCTGCTCGGCGTGCATTACCTCTCCGACGTGCTGGGCGGCTGGTCGCTCGGCGTCACCTGGCTGGGCGTGACCGCCTTCGCCTTCGAGCTGACCCGCCAGGCGGCCGGGCAGCCGGTGACCCACCCGGTCACCGAGGGACTCGAGCCCGAGGCCCGAGCCGACCTAACCCCCACCGAACCGGAGCCCCCTATGCCCAGCAAGAGCAAGCCCGACAGACATCCCGCCTCGTACTGGGGCCGCATCGCGGCTGGGGTGCTGGTGGCCTGGGTGCTGATCGTCGGCGTTATCGTCGGCATCGGCAAGCTGCTCATGCTCAGCAAGAAGGGGAACGGCAACGTGCTGGGCGATCACACGATCCCGCACTGGTTCGCCGCCCACCGCACGTCCGGCCTGACCCACTGGAGCGGGATCTTCAGCACGCTCGGGGCGACCCAGGCGATCCTCATCGTGGCCGTCGTCACCTGCGTGGCCTTCCTCGCCATCACCCGGCACTGGCGGCCGGCGGCGTTCGTGGCCGTGGTGATGTTCGGCGAGCTGGGGGCGTTCCTGGCCACCGCGGCAGTGGTGAAGCGGCCCCGCCCGGACGTCAGTCACCTCGACACGCACCTGCCCACCTCGGCGTTCCCGTCCGGGCACGAAGCGGCCACCTGCTGTCTCTACGTGGCCATCGCGATCCTGGTCATCGGCCACTTCCGCGGCTGGTGGCGCTGGCTGTTCCTGATCCCCGCGGTGATCATGCCGGTCATGGTGGCGCTGTCCCGCCTGTACCGGGGCGAGCACCACCCCACCGACCTCCTCGCCAGCGTGCTGTTCACCGGGCTCTGGCTGACCGCGGCCACGCTGCTGATCAAGCCGAACGACGACGGCAACTCCGGGCGCAACGACGGCCGGCCGGCGACGCGAGATGGCCGCCGGCTAACGGTGAGCCACGGTCACGCCTCGGGCGGCTCCGCGTAGAGGGTGGCGGTCCAGATGTGCAGCAGGGTGGCGACCAGGGTGTCCTGGTCGTCGAAGGGCGGGGTACCGGTCGCGGCGAGGTAGTAGAGGCGTTCGCCGAGCCAGGTGAGCGCGCTGGCCAGGGCGGGGATGTCCTGGCCGGCCAGTCGCTGGCTCGCGCGCGGGTCGGCGCTGATCTGGGCCACGGCGGCGTCGGTGAAGGTCTGCATCTGCTCGGCCCACAGCGCCTCCAGGCGCGGGTCGGTGCGCCAGTTCTCCACGATCGCGCGGAGCACGGGCGCGCTGGCCCGCCATAGTTCGGCCCCGGCGGTGATCCCGGTGCGCAGCGCGGCCGCCGGGTCGGCCGGAGCGCCGGGGAACGCTGATCCGGCCAGCCAGGGTTCCGCGGCGGCGTGACCGGCGGCCACGGCGCGCCGGACGAGCTCGGCCAGGACGTCGTGCTTGCTGTCGAAGTAGAAGTAGAAGCTGCCGCGGGAGACGCCGGCCGCGGTCAGGATGTCGCCGACGGCCAGGTCGCCGAACGACTTCGCGGCGAGCAGCCCGGCGGTGGCGGCCAGGATGGCCTCGCGCAGGTCGGCGGTGCCGTCGCCGTCAGCGGAACCGCCCGCGGGACCCCGGCCTGCGGGACCCCGGCCCGCGGACCGGCGCCCGTACGGCCGGGAAGACGTCGCCATGGCCGGGAGCTTACCCATCGCCATGTCTATACACACTGTCCAGACACTATGTATAGTCTGGGGCATGAGCTCACTTACCTGCCATCTGGTTACCCGGAACCCCGACGCGGCCGCCGCCTGGTACACCTTGGTGCTCGGCGCGGAGGAAACCAGCCGGATCACGCTGCCCGGCGGCCAGGTGCTGACCATCGAGCTGCGGTTCGGCGACAGCACGGTGGCCATCTCCGACGAGTTCCCGGACATGGGCGTGGTCTCGCCGCTGACGCTCGGCGGCACCTACGGGGCGCTGCACCTGGCCGTGGCGGACGCGGACGCGGTGTGGCAGCGGGCCCTGGCCGAGGGGGCGACCGAGTTCGAGCCGCTGCACGACGCGTTCTGGGGCGAGCGGACCGGGCAGTTCATCGACCCGTTCGGGCACCGCTGGGCCGTCGACCAGCACCTCAAGGACGTGCCGCACGAGGAGGTCGTGCGGCTGGCGGCCGAGGCGTTCGGCGGCGGCCAGGACTAGCCGCGATCGGGGTTAGCGGTGGGCGGGGCGGAGAGCCTGCCCCGTTCGGTAAATGATCTTCAGGAGACCGGGGGCGGGGTGCTGTCGGCGCTGGCGGCCAGCCCGGGGTCCCACCCGCAGATCATGCAGGCGTGCCGGAACGCCGCGCGGGTGAAGTCCAGGGCGGTGGCGTGCGGATCGGCCGCGGAGCGGACGTCGTCCCAGTCCAGGACGTACTCCCCCAGCGCGCCAGCCCAGCGTCCGCCGGGCAGGGGCAGCTGGTCGAAGCCGGGCGGGGCCGGGTGCGCGTAGGCGTAGAACGCGGCCTTCGGGTAGCGGGCGTCGCCCGGCCACCAGCCCACCGCGACCTCCTGGGCGTCCATCGCGTTGCGCATGATGAAGCCGGCCGACGGAGGCTCGGCCGGCAGGCCGGAGAACAGGCTCACGGACAGGTCGAAGGAGCCCCACCAGGCGTTGACCGGGGTCGCGCGGCCGCGGTAGGGGGCCCGGTAGGCGGCCAGGACCAGCGCCGCCCCGGTCGCGGCGGTGAAGTAGTCCGCGACCTGGGCGGTGTCGTAGCGGGCATGCTCCTCGTCGGCGTCCAGCGGCACCTGCCACGCCACCTCCTGCGGCGTGGGGTCGATCTCCACCGGGCCGCCCAGGTCGCGCACCGCGGCCAGCACGTCCCGGGTGACCGCGCCGACCGGCCGGTCCGGAGTGAGCGGCACGCGGGCCGCGCGGCCGTCGCTGTGCTCGACCACCGCTTCGTGCCGCCGCAGGTCAAGGGCGACGACCAGGGCCCCCGAACGATCCGGGGCGGGCAGCGGCAGCGTCTCCCAGCCGCGCGCGGTCAGGCGCAGCGCGGCGTGCTGGAGCTGCGGCTCCGGCGGGGCGAGCCGCACCGCGAGCTTGCCCAGGACCTGCGTGTGGGCGTGCAGGGTGTCGCACGTCGGCGACCACTGATCGTAGTTAACCGAAGGCAGCATGGAGCCCAGGTTACGGGAGGGCCCCGGTGCGGAAGTCACCTAGTCAAGGAAATCGCGCAGCGCCGCGATCACCAGGCCGGGGGCTTCCTCGGGGAGGAAGTGGCCGGTGGGCAGGGCCTCGCCGCGGACGTCAGCGGCGTAGTCCCGCCACACGCGGAGCGGGGCGTAGCCGCGGCCGACGAAGCCCTGGGTGCCCCACAGCACCAGGACCGGGCACTCGATCCGCTGCCCGGAGCCGTAAGTCTCGTCGTCGTGGACGAGGTCGAGGCTCGCGGCCGAGCGGTAGTCGGCGCACGACCCGGCGATCGTCGCGGGGTCGCTGAAGCAGCGGATGTAGTCCGCGAGCACGTCCGGGTCGATGCTCGCGCCCTTCCCGAGGAGCGGGCCGACGATGGAGTTGATCCAGAACCCCGGGTCGGTGCCGATCATGTGCTCGGGGATGCCGTGCCCCAGCGGCAGGAAGAACCAGTGATAGTAGGCGGTGGCCATATCCCGGGTGACGTGGCCGTAGACGTGCCGGGTGGGCACGATGTCCAGGATCGCCAGCCGGGTGACCGCGCCGGGGTGATCCAGCGTGAGCCGGTGTGAGACGCGGGCCCCGCGGTCGTGGCCGACGAGCGCGAACTCGGTGAAGCCGAGCTCCCCCATCAGGCCCAGCTGGTCGCGGGCCATCGAGCGCTTGGAGTACACCTCCCCGGCGGCGTCGGGGGCGGGCTTGCCCGAGTCGCCGTAGCCGCGCAGGTCAGCCAGCACGACCGTGTGGTCCTGGGCGATGGCAGGGGCGACGTACCGCCACATGAGGTGGTTCTCGGGGTAGCCGTGCAGCATCAGCACGGGTGACCCGGACCCGGCGACGGCGCAGTTGATCGTTATGCCGTCGACGTCCACGCGGCGGGACTCGAAGCCGGGCAGCGGTGCGTTCAGCAAACGCTCCTCACTTTCTTTCCAGCAGGAGGACCTGGGAGGTGAGCTGGCCGGAGCTCAGCAGCTGGCCGATGCGGTGGCTCTGCTCATTGGCGGCCGTCAGCTGCGGAGTGGACCCGAAGCGGCGCTGCAGTTCGCGTTCGACGGCGGCGGTGCGGTCATGCCAGGCGGCCGGGGGGGCCGGCATGTCCTCGGAGCCGGCGACGGCGGTGACGTCGAGCTCCGCGCGGCCGAGCAGCGCGTGCAGGCCGGCGCTGGTCGGGAAGTGGTTACCGCGCGGCGGATCGTCCAGCGTCCCCGTGACCGCCAGGAAGACGAGCAGCCCGATCCGGCCGCCCGCCCGCACCACGCGGCGCAGCTCGCGCAGCAGGGCCAGCTGGGCGTCCGGGCCGGACGTGGTGCACAGGACGCCCAGGCACCACGCCAGGCGGGCCGCGCCGTCGGTGAAGGGCAGCGCCGTCGCGTCGGCCTGGACGACGGGGAAGCCGAAGAGCGTGGCCGCCGCGCGGCACGCGTCCGGCTCGGGTTCGGCCAGGACCGGCCGGACGCCGGTGCTGGCGGCCGCGTAGGCCGCGGGGCCGCCGACGCCGGCCCCGACGTCGAGCAGCAGCTCGCCCGGCGCGGGGCGCAGGCTTTGCAGCAGCCAGTCCAGGGCGGCCGGCTGCCCGCTCCCCCGGCAGCCGGCGGGAACGTAATACTGCGGCCCGAGGTCGACGGCGACCTGCGCGGTCCACTTGGCCACAGTGTCGAATTCGGCCTCCATCGGGTCACTAGGGTCACGGCTCATGATCGCGGTCTTCCCGGATACGCGCCGCCAATTCGGCTTTGACCTGGGCGGCGAATTCGTAGCCGCGGGCCGACGCCGCGCCCGAGATGTTCACCCCGGCGATGCCCGGGATGGCCAGGAGCGCCCGGGCCTCGCGGGCCGCGGCGGCGATGCCCGCGGCGACCGGGTCGGGCGCGTCCAGGACCCGGCGCACGGCGTCCGGATCGAGTTCGAGGCCGGGCAGCCCGCGGAGCACGGCGGCGGACGGCTCGTCGGTGAAGACGGCGACCGCCGCGATGACCGGCATGGTCACCCCGGCGGCAGCCGCGCCGGCCATGAAGGCGGCCACCGACGTCACCGTGTCGTGGTTGAGCACGGCGGCGGCCGCGCCGGCCCGCTGCTTCTGGGCCAGCCGGAACGGCCGCAGGTGCCGGGGCGGCGCAGCCGGGGTCTCGGGGACGGCCGCCGCCATCCCCACCGACGCGGCCAGCGCGGCCAGCCGCGGCCCGTCGAGGTCGAAGACCTGGGTCACGTCGGGCCGGACGTCGTAGGCCCGCGCGTCGCCGGTGACGCACAGGACGGCGTCCACCCCGAGCTGGCGCAGGCCGGTCAGTTCCTGCTCCAGCACGATCCGGTTCCGGTCCCGGCAGGCCAGCGTGATCCACGGCCGCGCCCCGGCCTCGCGCAGGATCGACGCCAGCAGGACGGGCGGGAAATCGGGCCGGTTCTGGTGCTCCCCGACCAGGACGGCGTCGCACGACGGCGCCAGCGTCGCGGCGATCGCCCGGTGCGCGGGCACGGAGAACGGCTCGGAGCTGAAGTCGGTCAGGATCAGCGGCACCCGGCGCAGCGGCACGGCCGGCACCGGATCGGCCCACTCGACCGGGGCCGGGAAGACGCACGGATGCGGGACGACCTCACAGCCGCCGTCGGCTCGTACTCCGCCGCACGGCCCCATCACCATGTGCTTCGGGCACGAGTCGGTCACGGCTGCGACGGCAGCGCTGGCCAGGGACGGCCGGCCATCACCGCGAGGTAGAGGGCGACGACCGTATCCTCCAGGTCAGGCAGGGCATCGATCCGGTCCGCGTAGACCATGGACCGAACGAGTTCGGTCATCGCCCCGGCCAGCGCCAGATACGCCGCCTCGGGGACGGCGGGCCACTCCGGGTGGCGCTTTCGTGCCCGCTCGTGCCAGGTCTGGTTCAGGCTCGCGAAGATGCGCGGCGCGGCGTCGAGTCGCCGGGCGGCGGCCGCCCCGGCGGCCGGCATGTGCAGGTAGAAGACCCGGGCGAAGGCCGGTTCCTCGGCCAGGAACGCGAGGTACCCGCGAACCGCGGCGCGGAGCCGGTCCTCCGCGCTGGCCCCGGCGGGCAGGTTCCTGACGCTGGAGACCGCCCGGTCGAGCATGAGCTCGCGGCCCTGGCCGGTCGCGGTCAGGAAGCACTCTTCCTTGTTGCCGAAATGCTCGTAGAAGGCGTTCTTGGAGACCCGCGCGGCGCGGACGATATCGGCGACGGTGACGGACGGGTAGCCAGCCTCGGACACCGCGGCGATGACCGATCGCAGCAGCCGGTCCCGCTGCGACGCGCGGACGTCCCGCGCGGGCAGGCGGCTCCGGCCGCGGGGAAGTCCTGGCTGGCCCTGGTGCGTCCGGGCCAGCGTTCCCGCTTGCCTGGGTTCGGTCACGCGATTACAGTATCCGCTATGACCCTAAAGTACGGCCGCGTACTTTAGCTGATGATCATGGGCAGCGAACCATCAGGGCTGAGTAAACTGGCGGCCGAGTTCCCCGGTTACGACTTCGGCACTCAGCCAACGTGGGACGGCGTCTCGATCTTCGCCATCCGCCAGGACGGCTCCGGGCGCCCGGGCCTGTGCGTCGTCATCACCGATGACGCCGACGAGATGCGGCTCGCTCTCCTGGAGGGTGAGCGCCAGCACAGTGGCTCGCTGCACAGTGGCCCGCTGCCGGAACGCGGGCCGGCTCATTAGGTGAGGATCGTCGTGGACGACCTGACCGGTCCGCAGATCACCCGGTTCCTCGAGGAGCACATCCGGGAGATGCGGGCGACCACGCCCCCAGAGAGCAAGCACGCCCTGGATCTCGACGCGCTGCGCGGGCCGGACATCACCTTCTGGTCGGTCATGGAGGGCGGCACCGTGGTCGGCTGCGGGGCGCTCAAGCGACTGGACGCGGACCACGCCGAGGTGAAGTCGATGCGGACCCTGGCCGCGCGCAAGCGCAGCGGGATCGCCTCCCTCATACTCGGGCACATCATCGGCGAGGCCCAGCGGATGGGATTCACCCGGCTCAGCCTGGAGACCGGCTCGGCCGAGTTCTTCGCGCCCGCCCGGAAGCTGTACGAGAAGTTCGGGTTCACCTACTGCGAGCCGTTCGCCGATTACCGGCCCGATCCGCTCAGCGTGTTCCTGACGCGAACGCTCCCGGGGCGGGCTGGTTAGATCGTCGGGTGGTACCCGGCTGCGGAAAACAAGGTCGAGCCGGCCGGGACAGGGGAAGGCGAGGCCCGGCTCTGAGGGCAGTCCTAGGCCTTGGGGCGGTACTGGAGCCGACGCCGAGCCGTCTCGCAGACGCCGCTGCGCTCGTTCGCCGCGGCGACCTGCCGGGCCTCGTCCAGGTCGGCCGGCGTCAGCAGGCCGTTGCCGAGCAGGAAGTCGGCCAGGTCGCGGGCGTGACCGCGCTCCTTCCAGATGAAGCCCTGGAGCAGCTTCTTGTAGTCCGAGACCGCGCCCTCGCCGCTCAGGTCCAGGGCGATGACCACGTCCATCATCGGCACTGTCTGCGGGGCGGGACGACCGCGGATGAACTCCTGGTAGTAGTAGGCCATGGCCAGGCGGGCCGTCGTGTTCCGGTCGAAGTAGTGGCGCACCCGGGCCACCGCTTCCTCGCCGGGCGCGCCGTCGCGCTGCACGATCGTGCCGGCCTTGGTGGTCTCGCCGACCGGGAGGGAGGGGCTGGCACCGCTCAGCGGCCGGACGGGAAGCTCGAGTCGCAGCCGCACCACCCGCTTGCCCACGCTGACGAGCCAGGAGCCCTCGGCCAGGGTCACCGGGAGCGCCTCGTAACGGGCCGGGGCTACCGGCAGGACGTGGACGGCCGCCCGCTGCACGTCCCTGGAGTCCGGCCAGGCTTCTCCACCGGTGTCCGGGGCGAGGTAGACCCGGTAGGTCGTGTCGCGGCTGAACAGCTCCCAGCGATGGTGGACGTAGCGCAGGCCCGCGCAGCGCGGGGCGCGGTGCAGCGTGACGTCCTCGTCGTTACTCAGCGTGCGCCTGTCCAGCCAGGTAATTTCGTCGGGCGGGCAGGACGTCCACGCGCCGCTCGCCACCGACCAGAGAAAAAGCTGACCCGTCGCCACCCAGTTAATTGTGGCACTCGCAGGCGTCAGCTGATCTCCACGCGGGATTGCGGGGCGTCATTGGTGGTTCCCCAGCGGATCGTGTCGCCGTTCTCGATCGGCTGCTGACCCGCCACCGGGGAACCGTTGAGGGTCAGCCCGTTCCGGCCCTGGTTGGTGATCCACCAGCGGCCGTCGGAGAACGTGAACTTCGCGTGCTCCCTGGACACCGTGGGCACGTCGGGCAGCATCAGCTCCACCGGCCCGCGTCCGGCCCGGGCACCCGACATCCGGGTCTCCGTCACCGACGAGCCGGTGACCAGGCGCAGCGCCGGCGGGACGTTCTCGGCCATGATCGTGGTCATCCCGCGGCCGGCCGCCGGGCCCGGCTGGTACGCCGCCGGGCTCTGCTCGTACCAGGTACCGCCCGACGTGGCCAAGGCGGGCTGCGCGGCCGAGTACGCGAACTCGGCCTGGCGCGGGCCGGCCTGGGCGCCCACCGGGTCGCCCTGCCGCAAGCGGTAGCGACCCGGCGGTACCGACCCGCTGGAGGTGACGTACACACTGGGCCGGCCTGCCCCGGTGAGGCGGGCCCGGTATGCGGTCACCTGCTCTTCGTAGACTTCTGACACGCTCTCGCTGATCACGCCGAGGTCCATCCGCTCGCACAGGGCGGCGAGGTCATCCGGGTTCAGCTGCAGTTCGACCAGGCCCGGTGCGAGCAGCGACCCGCTGGGCGTGATCACGAACACGTCCGGCAGGTGCCGGATGGCGACCTTCAGCACGTCTTCCCCGTCGCGCCACGGCCGGGCGGCGATCCGCTGGATCCACGGATGATCCCGGTTGATGCCCAGCGCCCGGAGACCACCCACCGTCACGGCCGCGAGTCCCGCGATCACCACCAGCGCTACCGTCGCCGAGACGACCGAACTCGTCACGACCGCCAGGACCACCCAGGTCCCGGCCACGCCGCCGATGATCGCCCAGCGCCGGCGGCTTCGCTGCCGCACCGGCGCGCGCGGCGACCGGCGCGCGCTTTCGGATTCCTCACTCATCGCCAGCCTCGCTCATCTGAGCCTTCCGTCATCAAGTACCGTCCTCGCCAGGCCTCGTGACTGAGGATGCGGCCGCGCGCACGCGCCCGTCAACGAATCGGGGGGAGCTTCCAGACATCTGGAAGTTGGCCAGACTGGCTGGTTACCGTGTTTCGGCGGCATCGCTGGCTTCGAGTGTAACTGACACTTAGTGTCAGTTACATCTAGTGTCGGTCACGTCGGCTGCTACTATCTAATCGTGGCCTTCGTAAACCGGGACGATGAACTGACGGCCTTGCGGGCGTGGTGGAAGCGCCCGAACGCGCGGCCGGCGCTCGTCTGGGGCCGACGACGGGTCGGCAAGACGGCACTATTGCAGCACTTCGCCGCCGCCACGGACGCACCCGTCGTATTCCACACCGGCACCGGTGAGGCGGCCGCAGCGGAAATCGCCACCTTGTCCCGGCAGACGGCCGCCGCGCTGCCCAGCAGCATGCGAGATCTCGCTACTCAGCCGTACGAGACATGGCGCGACATCCTCGACCATCTAGCGCGGGCGGCCCAGGATTCCCGCGTGCTCCTCGTCCTGGACGAATTCCCTGAGCTCATCGCGTCGTCTCCAGCCCTGCCCGGGATCCTCCGGGCTTTTCTCGATGAGGCTCACGAGCGTACCCAGCTGAGGATCATCTTCTCCGGTTCGGCCATCCGGACGATCGATGAGATGCGCGAGTATCGTGCACCGCTGTACGGCCGATTCGACCTGACCTTGCAGCTGCATCAGTTCCGCCCGCACGAGGCAGCCTTGATGCTGCCCGACCTAGCCCCGGCTGACCGGGCCCAGGTATACGGGATCGCGGGAGGCACCCCCCTGTACCTCTCCTGGTGGGATCAGCACGCCTCGATCACCGAAAACCTCCTCGAACTGGCCGGCCGCCCGGGTTCGCCGCTGCTGACCGAGGGACTGCTCGTGATGGCCACCGAGGTGGGCGCCGGCGAGCATACGGCCGGCGTTCTCACCGCGATCGCCGCCGGGCGCACTAAGCACAGCGAGATCAAAGACGCCATCGGGGCCGACCCGTCGCGGACCCTCGACCGGCTCGTGGAGATGCGGATCATCGATCGTGTGCTCCCGGTCACCGAGCAGGGCACCCGGTCGCGACGGCGCATCTACCGCATCATCGACAACTACCTGGCGTTCTACCTGGGCCCGCTGATGCGGTTTCGGGCCGAGATCGAACGCGGGCTCGGCAAGACCATCGTGTCGTCACTGGTTGCCTTCCTCGACCAGCACATGGGCCCGGTCTACGAGGAGGCGTTTCGCGAGCATCTGAGGCGCCTGGCCAACGAGGGCGCCCTGGGCGAAGGGGTCGTCGCCATCGGTCCCTGGTGGAGCGACGACAGCCAGCAGGAAATCGACGCCGTGGTCCTGGCGCAGCGTGAGCTCACCCGGGTACCGGTCCTGGTCGGCGAGTCCAAGTGGGCGCACCGCGTAGACGCCGTGCGCATCAAGGCAGGCCTCATCCGCAAGGCCGCCGCCCTCACCCCGCATGTCGATGAGCTCAGTTACGTGGTATGCGCGAGAGATGCGGTTGAGCATCCCGATATCCGGACGCGAACGGTGACGGCCGCTGACATCTTCTCCGCATAGAGGGGTGATGGTACGTTTCGGGCGACCCGATTCGACGAGCCTGGAGGCAACCGGATGCCGCGCCTGGAGGTTCAGATCCCCGCACCCGACGGTAACAGTCCCGGGACGCTGCACGTGCCCGACGGGGACGGCCCGTGGCCGGGGGTGCTGCTCTTTCCCGACGCGGGCGGCGCGCGGGAGACGATCAGGCAGATGGGCGACCGGCTGGCGGGCATGGGGTACGTCGCGCTGGTCCCGGACATCTACTACCGGGCGGGCAAGTGGGCCCCGTTCGACGTGAACACGCTGTTCACCGACCCGCAGGAGCGGGCCAGGATGGGGGCTCTGGCCGGCGTGCTCAGCAACGACCGGATCATCGCCGACGCCGGCGCCTACGCGGAGTTCCTGCTGGCCCGGCCGGAAGTGAGCGGCGCCGCGATCGGCACGACCGGCTACTGCCTGGGGGGGCGCATGTCGCTGGTCGCGGCGGGCGGCCTCGGCCGCGTGATCGCCGCGGCAGCGTCATTCCACGGCGGCAGGCTGGCGGTCGCCGACGACCCGTCGAGCCCGCACCTGGCGGCGGACCGGATCGCCGCCACGGTCTACGTGGCGGGCGCGCAGGACGACAACTCGTTCACCGCCGAGCAGGCCGAACTGCTGCGGGGCGCGCTCGCCGACGCCGGGGTCGATTTCACGCTGGAGTTCTATCCGGCGCATCACGGGTTCGCGGTGCCCGACAACGGGACCTACGACGCCGCGGCGGCCGGCCGGCACTGGGAGGCGCTCGGCCGGCTTTACCAGGACCGGCTGGCCAGCGCCTGAGCCGGGGCGCCGGCGACACGCTCCGGGGAAGCTATCCCGGCGTGGTGGTGGCCACCCGTTCGGTGTGATGCTTTTCGGGTTGGCCGCTACGTTACCGGCTGCTGAAGCCGGCCGTCGTGGTGATGAGCATGCTCTGCAGGGTCAGCGCGTGGTGTCCGGCCGCCAGGCCCAGCGTGACCGGGTTGACCGGGTAGCTGACCGTGCCCTGATCGGTGGCCGTGAGGGTGGTCACGGCCTTGCCGTCGATGGCCAGCTTGACCGGGTGGCCGGGCAGGAAGCCGGTGCCGGACACCAGGGACGTGCCGCCAGCCGCGATGTTGCCGGTCGAGAGCCTCGTGCTGTGCTCGAGCTGGCTGAGGTTCCCGGCCGCCTGCCGGCTGGCGCGCTGGCCGAGGCCGGAGGCCTGCGCGGCGACCAGGGCGGGGACGAACTTGCTGGCGTCGACCGTGCCCCAGCCGCTGGCGACGTCGAATCCGCGGGCCGCGGTGAAGCCCTGGACCACGACCTTGCCGCCCGGGTCGATCACCGAGTTGTTCCCGCTCACCACGTCGGAGAGGCCGGCTCGCGACCCGAGCGGGCCGAGCAGGCCGTACAGCACCGGGTTGACCGGGCCGAGGTTCCGGCCGTGGTTGAGCTGGGTGGCCAGCGCGAGCACGCCGGCCACCATGGGCGCCGATTCGGACGTGCCGTCCTGGGAGTCCATGGTGATGTCGGGTACCGAGCGCCACGGCGAGCCGGTGACCTTGGCCACGACGCCCTGATAAGCCGGCCGCGGGTACACGGCGGAGAACCCGGCGCCCTCGGAGAAGATGCCCTCGTGCCAGATGCGGTCCGGTCCGAGCTTGGCCCCGGTGGCCGGGCTGACGTTCGGCACGGTACCGCCGACCGCCGTCACCCAGGGGTTGTCGTCCCAGGTGGCCGTGGCCGGGCCGGGGCTGGTGTTGCCGCACTGGGCGCTGGCGATGGCCAGGTTCTGCACTACGCCGCAGTCACCGGTGGCGTTCGTCACCGGGATGCCCGCCGCGGCCGCCGTCAGCGGGCCGGGATCGTTGGCGTGGATCTGGGCCCGGCCGAAGGTGTAGGTGTCCTCGCCGGTGCCGTCGCTGATCGACATGACGTTGGCGACGTGATGGGTGCTGATGTACTCCAGCGCGCGCATCATCTCCGGCGGCGCGACGTTGCTGGCCGCGTCGTCGGTGATCTCGCTGTCGGCCGGGGTGGCCGAGATGACGATCTTGGCGTAGGGCGCGATCAGGTGCACGGTGAGCACATCGAGCTCGAGCTCGCCCTGCCAGGCGTCGCAGGACCCGTAGCTGCCGAGCGCCACCATGCCGGGCGGGCACTGCGCGGGCAGCGGACCGGACGGGAAGATGGTCTGGATGACCGGGTCGGGCAGGCCGTAGCGCAGGTCCCGGGTGTGGATGAACGACGCGACGTTCGGGTCGTCCCAGCCTTCGATCACGGCCACGGTGGTGCCCGAGCCGTCGATGCCCTTGAGCCAGAGGTTCCCGATGTTGTAGTCCAAGATGTCCGCCGGGCCGGGGGTGAAGTTCGCGAACGACTTGTAGTTGTCCTTCATGTTCTTCAGCGCGGCCGCGAGCACCTTGACGTGCGCGGTGCTGGACGCGGCGGCGGGCGCCGCGTCGTCGGACGCGGTGGCCTGCGCGGCGGCGGCGAGGGGGGTGGTCAGCAGGGCGGCCGCCGCCAGGATGGGCAGGCCCTTCCTGGCCAGGCGCTTTCCGGTGAAACCCTCTCCGGTGAGACGCTGCAGGACCACGATGTACCGGCCTCTCGTGAAGGATGCACCCGCGTAAGCGACGTTCGGCCGCTCTCGTGCAGTCTCTCGTGCCGACCGGGTTGCGAACAAGTTCTGTTTTGTTTCCTTCCTATACTTTTACGCCTTCGGTCACGGCCTTGCGCCGTGGCGTCGTGGCGGTCCGTGAGCGCTTTCAACGTTTTGTTGACAACAACTTGTTGAAGCGCTTAGCGTGCCGGAATGGGGCACGCGGACGCTGGTCACGGGCAAGCGGATCAGGGACCGGCGGATCAGGGACCGGCGGATCAGGGGCAGGCGGCCCGCGAGGCCGGCGCCCGCCAGCGGCTGCTCGAAGCCGGCGGCGCATCGCTGCCCCGGGCTCCCTGGCAGGCCGGGCCGCAGCCCCCGTCGGCAGCCGACCTGATCCAGTTCACCCTGTGGCGCAGCCATGCGGACGGCGCGGGTGACGGCGAACTGCTGGCGGCCCTGGCCCTGCTGCCCGCGGCCCGGGCCGAGGCGGATCAGGCCGAGGCGGCGCTGCTGTTCACGGCGCGAGCCCGCGGCCTGTCGTGGGCCCGGATCTCGCAGGCGATCGGGCTCGGGTCACCGCAGGCCGCGCAGCAGCGGTTCGGCCGGATCACCAGCCGGGCGCCGAACGGGGGAAGCTGACGTGGCCTACGCGTCCGCGCCCGACGACCTCGTGCTGCACGGCGTCCGGGTGCTGGGCTTTCCCACGGCCGCCCGCGTCGCGGGCCGCTACGGCCTCGAGGCCGGGCCGACCGGGGAAACGCTGCTGGACTTCGAGGCTCGCGGCTGGGTCCGCCAGCTGAGCTTCGGCGGTACGGCCGGGTGGTCGCTGACCGAGACCGGCCGGATCGAGAACGAGCGGCGGCTCGCCGCCGAACTCGACGGCGCTGGTGCGCGCGATACCGTCACCCGCGCCCACCAGGCGTTCCTGCCGCTGAACCACCAGCTCGGCGCCGCCTGTACCGACTGGCAGATACGACCGGGGCCGGCCGACCCCATGACCTTCAACGATCACACCGACTGGCGCTGGGACGAGCGGGTGCTGCGCACGCTGACGTCGCTGGACTCCTCGTTCGGGAGACTGTGCGGCCGGCTCGCCCGGGAACTGGAACGCTTCGAGGGCTACGCGAGCCGGTACTCGGCCGCGCTGACCCGGGCGCGGGCGGGGCAGAACGCCTGGGTCGACGGCCATGACCGGGACTCGTGTCACATCGTCTGGATTCAGTTCCACGAGGATCTGCTCGCCACCCTCGGGATCGCGCGCGGCGCGGACAGCTGATCTTCCTGGGGCGCCGGCTGGGTGATCCTCGCGCTGCGCGATGCTGCGGATTTCCGGCGTCAAACGCCTCGTCAAACACCCGGGAGGTTCAGTGGGCTTACCGAGCTCGCGGCGCAGGCCGCGCTCATGACCGAGAGGAATAGCAGATGTCACTGTTCATGGACGTGCACAACGTCGAGGGCGGAGTGTCGGCGGCCGACGTCGCCGGCGCGCACGAGGCTGACCTGGCCACCCAGGGAGCGTACGGGGTGAACTACCTGCGCTACTGGGTGGACGAGGAAGCCGGGAAGATCTTCTGCCTGGTCGAGGCGCCGGACGCGGAGACGGCGAACACGGTGCACCGGGAGGCGCACGGGCTGGTGGCCGACGAGATCTACCCCGTCACTGAGAACGCTTAGAGCAGGCCTTTTGCTGGGGCCCGGCGCTCGCCGCCGGGCCCCGAACCGTGCGACCATGCGGAGACGATGAGCGTTACCATCCAGCTCCTAGGCCGCCCGCGTATCACGCGCGGGTCCGGGGACGTGTACCGGTTCCGGAGCCGCAAGAGCTGGGGCCTGCTGGCGTACCTGATCTTGAGCGAGCACGCCCCGGCCCGCAGTCAGCTCGCTTCACTGCTGTTCGCGGGGGCCGACGATCCCGTCCGGGCGCTGCGGTGGGGCCTGGCCGAGATCCGGCGCGCGCTGGGTGACGACGGGTCGGTCGACGGTGACCCGGTGGCGCTCCGGCTCCCGCCCGGCGCGGTGGTCGACGTCCGGGTGGTGACCAAGGGCACCTGGGCGGAGGCCGTCACCCTGCCCGGCCTGGGAGCGGACCTGCTCGAGGGCACCGCCGTCCGGGGCGCGGCCGCCTTCGAGACCTGGCTGCTCGCCCAGCAGCGGCACGCGGCCGCCGCGTCCGAGGCGCTCCTGCACGAGGCCGCCCTGGGATCGATGGCGCGGGGCGCGCTCACCGAAGCCACCGGCTACGCGGTCCGCGCCGCCGCGATGAGCCCGCTCGACGAGAACCACCAGGCCCTGCTGATCAGGCTGTACCGGATGGCGGGCGACGATGACGCCGCGGCGAAGCAGGTCGCCGCGTTCACGAAGGTCCTCGGGACCGAGCTCGGCGTGGCCCCCGGCCCGGTCGTCCAGGCCGCCCTGCGCGAACCCCGGTACGTCAGCGACGAGACCGCCGACGAGGCCACGATCGAGGCGGTCGCCGAAGCGGGAGCGGCCGCCGTGTCAGCCGGAGCCGTCGAGGCCGGGGTCCACTCGCTGCGGACCGCCGCGCGGCTCGCTGACGGCTCCGGCGCGACCCGGCTGCGGATCAGCACCCGGCTCGCGCTGGCGGAGGCGCTGATCCACGCCCTCGGCGGGCTGGACGAACCGGGACTGGCCGCTTTGCACGAGGCCGACGAGATCGCGCTGGCCCACGAGCTTCCCGGTGCGGCGGCCCAGGCCCGGGCCGAGCTCGGGTACGTGAACTTCCTGCGCGGCCGGTACGACCGGGCCGAGCTATGGCTCACCGACGCCCTCGAGTTCGCTGGGGACTCCCCCTCGATGCGGGCCAAGGCCCTGGCCTACCTGGGCAGCGTCGCCAGCGACCGGGCCGACTACCAGCGCGCCGCCGGGCTGCTGGAGCAGGCCGTCACGCTATCCCAGGCGGCCGGCGAACCGCGACGGCAGGCGTACGCCCTGTCCATGCTGGGCCGGATCAGCCTGTTCCGCGGTGCGCTGGATACCGCCGCCAGCCAGCTCGACACGTCCATCGAGCTGGCCGAGCGCGACCACTGGCTGGCGTTCCTGCCGTGGCCCCAGGCGCTGCGGGGTGAGGTCCAGCTGGCCCGGGCCGACCCGGCCGGAGCGGCCGCGCTGCTCCGCCACGCCTTCGCCCGGGCCTGCCAGCTGGGCGATCCCTGCTGGGAAGGAATGTCCGCCCGGGGCCTGGCCGTGGTGGCCGAAGCACAAGGCGATACCGAACGGGCCTTCGAGCTTCTGGCCGATGCCCGCACTCGCTGCAACCGGCTGGCCGACCCGTACCTGTGGCTCGACGTCTACATCCTCGACGTGCAGTGCGAGCTCGGCCTGCGGCATGGTCACGCGGACGTCAGCGGCTGGGTCGAGACGATGCGGAACCTGGCATCGAGGATGGACATGAGGGAACTGGCCCTGCGCTCGCTGCGGTACGGCGCCGCCTTGGGACACGAAGGCGACGCGGCCGCGGCGGTGGTACTCGCCGACGAGATCGGTGCCCTTTCGGCCTCCGGGTTGCCGGTCAGATCGTGATGGCGAGCTTGCCCCGGACCTCGCCGGCATGGAGGCGGCGAATGGCCAGGGGTGCCTCGGTGAGCGGGACGGTCCCGTCGATGACCGGGGTGACCTGCCCGGATTCGGCGAGCCGCCGCAGCGTGTCGAGATCGGCCGGGCGGGGCCTGGAGATGAACATGGTCAGCCGCTGGCGGACCAGGGGTGAGAGCGCCAGCGCGCGTAGCTGCCGTCCGACCCCGGTCCACTTGCCCCCTTCGCCGCCCGCGATGACGAGCGTCCCGCGGGGCGTCAGCACCCGCCGCAGCCGTGACAGCCTCGTGTTCCCGGCGATGTCGAAGATCAGGTCGTAGCGCTCGCGGCCGTCAGTGAAGTCGGCCTGGGTGTAGTCGATGACGTGATCGGCGCCGGTTTTACGGACCAGATCGGTCTTGGCGGTCCGGCAGACTCCGGTGACCTCTGCTCCGAACACCTTGGCGAGCTGGACGGCGTAGCTGCCGACGCCACCCGAGGCCCCGATGACCAGGACCTTGTGACCCGGCTGGATACGCCCGGCGTCACGCAGGCCCTGCAGGGCGGTGAGCCCGGATACCGCGAAGGCGGCGGCCTGCGGGAAGCTCAGCGCGGCGGGCTTACGGACCAGCTTGTCTTCCGATGCGGCGGCGTACTCGGCGAACGAGCCACGGGCCATGCCGAACACCTCGTCGCCGGGCGCGAACCTGGTCACCCCCGGGCCGGTCGCCACGACCGTGCCCGCGACATCCATCCCCGGCACGCGGTTCCGCGGCCCGCGGAACCCGAAGCCCAGCCGCATCAGGTAGGGCTGGCCCGCCATCAGGTGCCAGGTGCCGCGGTCCACCCCGGCGGCCTGGACCCGCACCAGGACCTCGCCGGCGGCGGGGATGGGCCGGGCGATCCGCTCCAGCCGCATCACATCCTCCGGCACGGTGCCGTACCGGCTCTGGACGATCGCCCGCATCGTCTCCTGGCCGTCCGCCGCGGCCGGCCGGGCCGACTGCGTTGCTTGTGCTGCTCGCGCTGTTTCCATTTGCCCGCTTCCTTTCTTACTTACATTGTAAGTACAGTAAGCTTACGATGTAAGTTACGTCAAGGGGCCGGGGAGGAAGACGGATGGCCGCGACGGGGGAATCGGCAACCCGGCGGGCGCCGCTGAGCCGTGACCAGGTGCTGCGGGCGGCGGTCATCCTGGCCGACGAGGGCGGTATCGGGGCGCTGAGCATGCGCAAGCTCGGCCAGGCGCTCGGGGTCGAGGCGATGTCGCTGTATAACCACGTGGCCGGCAAGGAGGGCCTGCTCGACGGGATGATCGACATCGTGTTCGGCGAGATCGGCCTGCCGGACGGCGGCGAAGGATGGAGGCAGGCTATGCGCCGGCGTGCCATCTCCGCTCGTGAGGTTCTTGGCCGCCACCGCTGGGCGATCGGCCTGATGGAATCGCGGCGGTCCCCCGGCCCGGCCACGCTCCGGCACCACGACGCCGTGCTCGGATGCCTGCGCGAAGCGGGCTTCTCGGTCGAGCTGACCGCCCACGCCTACTCCCTGCTCGACAGTTACATCTACGGGTTCGCCCTGCAGGAAGCGAGCCTGCCGTTCGACACCGGCGAGGAGGCGGCGCAGGTCGCGCAGGACATCAGCGCGATGATGCCGGACGAGGAGTATCCCTACCTCGCCGAGATCGCCGCCGTGCACGTGCTGCAGCCCGGCTACCAGTACGGCGAGGAGTTCGAAACGGGCCTCGACCTCATCCTGGACGCGCTCGAACGAGCGGCGGCCGGGCACTAACACGAGTCACCGATGCACCAGCGTTTACCATATTCGCGGCACTATAGGATCTGTGTTCCCTTCTTGCCTTTTAACTGGTAATTCATGACGAAATTCGGTATGGTGTTCTAAGCACTATTCCTCCGAACGGAGGTGGCGCGTGCACCCGCCCTCCGCTTCTCCTGTTCCCGGGCCTGACGAGGACCCAGGGTTCGTGCCCGGCGCGCAGCCTGAGCCGGATCGCTGGAAGCCGGTGATCACCTGCCCCGATCCGATGTCGCCCGCCGAGTGGGAAGCGCTGCTGGCCGCCAGCCTGGATGAGGACGAGCCGCCCGGGTTCGGCGAAGAGGACGAGGACCCGGAAGACTGCGTCCTGCCGCGGGATGAGGACCTGGCCGCGATCGAGGCCGAGGCCGCCCGGATCGCGGCGGAGCGGGCCGCGGACGCGGCGTGCTTTGCCCGGGAGGAGACCGCGGAGCTGGCCGGTAGGGTAGCTGCGGGCCAGGCCCGCAAGCGGGGCCCGCGCGGGCCGGTGCTGCTCGGGTTCATCGAAACGGCGGTGGACAGCGGGCGCCTGGGTGCAGCGTCTGAGGATGAGCTCATCGGGCTGATCGCCGCGGCGGACCGGGCCGAGGCCGCAGCCTGCTCCCGCAAGCACGCCGCCGCGGCGGAGCTGATCCGGCGGCGTCCCGCCCCGGGCTGCACGCTGACGGGCCCGGCGCGGATGCCGGAGGCGTACCTGGACTCGGCCGGGGACGAGATCAAGTGGGCGCTGGCCGAGACCCGGCCCGTCGCCGACGGGGTGCTGTCCCTGGCCCACGACCTGGAAGTCAAGCTTCCCCGCACCCGGGCGCTATTCCGGGACGGGTTCCTGCGGCACTCCAAGGTGCAGATCATCGCCCGGCAGATGGCGCTGCTGGACCCGGACGAAGCCCGCCAGGCCGAGGCGCTGGTGCTGGACCAGGCCAGGATCTTGAGCCCAGGCGCGCTGCGGTCCGCGATCGCCCTCGCGGTCGCCCAGGTCAACCCCGCGAAAGCGAAGAAGCGGCGGGAGCACGGGGCCCGGGACGCGCGGGTGGAGCGGTGGCGGGAAGACTCCGGCAACGGCGGCCTGGCCGGGCGGGAACTCCCCGCGGCGCAGGTTCTCGCGATGGATCAGCGGATCACCTGGTGGGCATTGCAGCTCCAGGCCGCTGGCCTGAAGGGCGGGATGGACATCCTCCGCGCTCGCGCCCTGATCGACTTGCTGCTGGGCCAGGATTCCCGCCCGGCGGCATTCCGCAGCACCACCCCCCGTGACACCGGTTCCGATCATCCGGCCGGGCCGTATCGGACGCCAGGCTCCGGCGCAGGCCCGGTCCCTAGCGGGTTCGCTGGGCGGAATCACCTCACCACCCCGCTGACTACCCTCGGGGCCCCCGGCCAGCGGGCCTGGATCATCTAGATCCACCCCATCCCCGCCGGGGACTGCGACCACCGGTACCAGGCCAACGGCCACGACCCCGGCGTCAAGCTCCGGCACCTGACCCAGATCCGGCACGCAACCTGCACCGCCCCCATGTGCAGATGTCCTTCGAGCCGCGCCGACTTCGAGCACAACATCCCCTACGACGCAGGCGGGCGGACGTGCCTGTGCAACGGCGGCCCTAAATGTAGACATGATCATCAGCTCAAGCAGGACTCACGCTGGAAAGTCACCCAGCACCCCGACGGGACCTTTACCTGGATCACCCCGGCCGGACGGCAATACACCACACGACCCACCGAGTACCCGATATAGCTCCTGGAGGGATAGCCAGCGAGAGGTGCTGGCGATACGCTTTCCTGCATCACGCTGGCTGGGGAGGCGCCGTGATAGCAGGGCCTGGAAAGAGCGAGACGGCAGCCGCGGCCAGCAGAAGCCATGGCAGCCTCCGGGCGTCCCACGCCGACCGCGAGCAGGTGATCGGCACCCTTAAGGCCGCATTTGTGCAGGGCATGCTGGCCAAGGACGAGTTTGACTTGCGGGTGGAGCAGGCGTTCGCAGCGCGGACCTACGCGGAATTGGCCGCCGTCACCGCTGACCTCGCTGCCGAGCCGGTCGCAGCACAGCCGCCCGGGCCCGCTCGGGCCCAGGGCGAGGCTGAAAAGCCAATTCTACGGCCCGACCAATTGGCCCTGGCGGCGACGGCGCTTTATGGGGGCGTGTGGGCGTTCACGTTCCTGCTGGGCTGGCCTACGAATTCCGAGAACGACCCCCCGAAGGCAGTTGTCGCGCTGTTCGCTGTGTCCTCACTCGTATACCTGATCGCCATGGTAGTAGCCGTGGTGGTCATGATCGCTGACTGGCGGGAGAAGTGAGGCCGGCGATGAGGTGCTGGACGGAGGTGACGGCGAACTGCGGGCTGAGGGTCTCGTGGCCGAGCAGCAGGCGGTAGTAGACGGGCGCGAACAGCAGGTCGAGGGTGACCTCGACATCGAGGTCGGCCCGGAACTCGCCGGCCGCGACGCCCTGGCGGAGGAAGCCAGCGGCGAGGCGCGGCGCGGCGCGAGCCACTGGTCGCGGATCGCGGTGGCGATCTCGTCCTGCGACTGGGCGTCCGCGATGAGCGAGCGCATGAGCGGGCCGGCCGGCGTCCGGGTGAACAGGCGCACGGCCGCCACCACGAGTTCTTCCAGTGACTCGGCCGCCGGGGCGTTCTGGGGCAGGGACCACGAGGAGGCGGCGCTGCGCATGAAGCCCTCCAGGGCCACGGCGCCGCGCGACGGCCAGTACTTGTAGAGGGTCCGCTTGCTGACGCCGGCCCGGGTGGCGATGGCCTGCATGGTGGCCGCGGCCAGGCCGCCTTCGAGCATGAGCTCCCCGGCCGCCGTCAGGACCGCGTCCCGCACCTGATCGGTCCGCCGGCGTGGGCGGGGGTCGCCGCGGCTGTCGGTCACGTCAGCCTCCTCGGGTAGGGAATGCCGGGAGCGTAGCCATGGTTCGCAGTAAACGCAACGTTTACTACGGAGCGGAGCCCGGATGACTGAGACGCGTATCCCCGCTTCTCGCGGCGACGCCGACCGGGCCGGCGGTGAGGTACTCCGCGGGCGGGGCCTGCGGCTGGTGATGCTGGTGCTGGCCTTCGCCTGTGGCGCGAGCGTGGCCAACCTGTATTACGCGCAGCCGCTGCTGGGGCTGATCCGGGAGACGTTCGGCGTATCGGCGGGGACTTCGGCGCTGGTCGTGACCGTCACCCAGGTTGGTTATGCCCTGGGCCTGGCCTTGCTGCTGCCGCTCGGGGACCTGCTGGAGAACCGCAGGCTCTCGTCCCGGACGCTCGTGGTGACGGCAGCCGGGCTGGCCGTCGCAGCCGCGGCGCCCGGCTTCGGCGTCTTCCTGGTGGCCCTCGCGCTGGTCGGCGTGACCTCCGTGGTGGCCCAGGTGCTGATCCCGCTGGCCGCCCACCTGGCTCCGGAGGAGAACCGGGGCAAGTACGTCGGGCAGGTCACCGGCGGCCTGCTGCTGGGCATCATGCTGGCCCGTTCGGTCGCCAGCCTGGCCGCCGCGGCGTGGGGGTGGCGGAGCATCTACGCCATCTCGGCCGTGGTCATGCTGGCCACCGCCCTGGCGCTGGCCCGGCTGCTGCCGCGCTGGCAGCCCCGTCAGCAGGGCGGGCAGTCCGTGAGTTACGCACGGCTGGTGGCGTCCTCGGCGGCGCTGGCCCGGGACGAGCCCCTGCTGGTGCGGCGGGCGCTATCGCAGGCGCTGATGTTCGGCGCGTTCACCGCGTACTGGACCGCCATCGTCTACGAGCTGACCGGGCAGCACCATCTGAATCAGGCCGGCATCGCGGTCTTCGCCTTCGTCGGCGCGGCCGGCGCCATCGCCGCGCCCGTAGCCGGGCGGCTCGCGGACCGCGGCCTGGGGGTGCCCAT
>JAJKHX010000134.1 GCA_021154785.1 Nocardiopsis sp. | reverse complement strand
GCTCATCATCGGGACCGGGCGGCGCGCCGGGATGAGCCGACTGTTCGGGCGCTCGGTGAGCCGGTACTGCCTGGCCCACGCGCGCTGCCCGGTGCTGGCGGTACCGCCGTCGCGGCTGATGGAGGAGATGAGCCACGGCCTGCGCTCGTGGCACTGGCGGCACGCCCTCAGCCAGGGCCTGTAAAGCCGCTTTCCGCACCCGCCCGCATGGGTTCCGTTAGGAACCCGCCGGCGGCTGCATGGGTCCCGTAAGGACCGTTCTACCTGGTGATTCCCGGGCGTTGACTACTGACGTCAACTGACGGCACATCGCTAGGAGTCACCCGTGTCAGACGTGCTTTACATCGCGCTGACGATCGTCGTCTTCGCCGTCCTCCTCCTCATCCTGAAGGGGGTCGAGCACATTGAGCGCTGAGAACTGGATCGGCTTGATCGGCGGTGTCCTGCTGACGATCTACCTGTTCGTGGCCCTGATTCTCCCTGAGAGGTTCTGATGAGCTCCGCTGTTGCGGGCTGGCTGCAGTTCGCGCTGCTGTTCGTGGCGCTCGCGGCATGCTACGTGCCGCTCGGGAATTACATGGCGCGGATCTTCACTTCCAAGGAGCACTGGCGGGTGGAGCGCGCCGTCTACAAGCTCTGCGGGATCGACCCGGAAGCGGACATGCGGTGGGGCGTGTACGCGCGCTCGGTGCTCGCGTTCTCGGTGGTCAGCGTGCTGTTCCTGTACCTGCTCGAGCGGACCCAGCACTGGCTGCCGCTGTCGGCAGGAATGGCCAACGTCTCGCCGACAACCGCGTGGAACACCGCGGCTTCGTTCACCACCAACACCAACTGGCAGAACTACTCCGGCGAGTCCACCATGAGCTACCTGACCCAGATGGGCGGGCTCACGGTGCAGAACTTCGCGTCCGCCGCGGTCGGCCTGGCGGTGGCGATCGCGGTCGTCCGCGGGTTCATCCGGTCCCGGACGGACAAGCTGGGCAACTTCTGGGTCGACCTCGTCCGCGGGACGTTCCGGCTGCTGCTGCCGATCGTGGTCATCGGCACGATCATCTTGGTGGCCAGCGGCGTGATCGAGAACTTCGCCGCCTTCCACACCGTCACCACGCTGGCCGGCGGCCACCAGGTCATCCCGGGCGGACCGGTGGCCTCGCAGGAGGTCATCAAGGAGCTGGGCAACAACGGCGGCGGCTTCTTCAACGCCAACTCGGCCCACCCGTTCGAGAACCCGAACCCGTTCACCAACATCTTCGAGATCTTCCTGCTGCTGCTGGTGCCGTTCTGCCTGCCGCGCACGTTCGGCAAGCTGGTTGGCGACAACAAGCAGGGCTACGCGCTGCTGGCCGTGATGGTGATCATCTGGGCCGCGGCGGTCGGCGGGATCAGCTTCTTCGAGATGCAGCACGCTGGCGCGGCCGCGCAGCTCGCGCACGGCGCCGCCGAAGGCACCGAGACGCGGTTCGGCACGCCGGGCTGCTCGCTGTTCGCCGCGTCCACGACGGTGACTTCGACCGGCGCGGTGAACTGCTTCCACGATTCGCTGACGCCGTTCGGCGGGGCGATCACGCTGGGGGACATGGCGCTGGGCGAGATCACGCCGGGCGGCATCGGGTCCGGCCTGTACGGCATCTTGATCCTGGCCATCGTCACCGTGTTCGTGGCCGGGCTCATGGTCGGGCGCACGCCGGAGTACATCGGCAAGAAGATCCGCCCGGCCGAGATGAAGTACGCGGCGCTGTACTTCCTGACCACACCGCTGCTCGTGCTGGGCGCGGCCGGGCTGTCCATCGGGGTGAAGGCCGGGCAGGCCGCGATCTTCAATCCGGGCCCGCACGGGCTGACCGAGGTGATGTACGCGTTCGCCTCGATGGGCAACAACAACGGGTCGGCGTTCGCCGGCCTGGGTACGGCGGCCACCTGGTACCAGGTGACGGGCGGCATCGTGATGCTGCTCAGCCGGTTCGCGCCGGAGATCTTCGCTCTCGGCCTGGCCGGGTCGCTGGCCCGGCAGGCCCCGGTGCCGCAGAGCGCCGGCACGCTCGATACGAGAACGCCGCTGTTCGTCGGCATGCTCGTCGGCGTCATCCTCATCCTCGTCGGCCTGACCTACTTCCCCGCCCTCGCGCTCGGCCCGTTCGCAGAAGGACTGCACTGACCATGTCTGTGATTACTGTTTCCCCCGGGGGACGACCCCCCGGTGACCCCCCGCACGGGGGGGCTACCCGCCCCCCCGTACCCCCCGGGGGCGGCGGCCTCCTCGACCCGAAGATGCTGTGGAAGTCGGCGCCGGACGCGTTCAAGAAGCTGGACCCGCGGGTCCAGCTCAAGAACCCGGTCATGTTCGTGGTCGAGGTCGGGGCCGTGCTGACCCTGTACACGGCGGTGCGTTCCCCGTCGATCTTCAACTGGACCATCGTGGTCTGGCTGTTCCTGACCGTGGTGTTCGCCAACCTGGCCGAGGCGGTGGCCGAGGGCCGCGGCAAGGCGCAGGCTGACACCCTGCGACGGGCCAAACGGGAGACGATGGCCCGCCGCCTGATCGGATGGCAGCCTGCTGCTGACTCCGCCTCGGTGCGGGAGGAATCCGTGGCCGGCACGGCCCTGCAGCTCGGCGACTACGTGGTGGTCGAGGCGGGCCAGGTCATCCCGGGCGACGGCGACGTGGTCGAGGGGGTCGCCGCGGTGGACGAGTCGGCCATCACCGGCGAGTCCGCCCCGGTCATCCGGGAGTCGGGCGGCGACCGGTCCGCGGTCACCGGCGGCACCACGGTGCTGTCCGACCGGGTCGTGGTGAAGATCACCTCCAAGCCCGGCGAGACCTTCATCGACCGGATGATCACCCTCGTGGAGGGGGCCAGGCGGCAGAAGACGCCGAACGAGATCGCGCTGAACATCCTGCTGGCCTCGCTGACCATCATCTTCATGCTCGCGGTGATCACGCTGCAGCCGATGGCCTACTACTCCAAGGCTCCCCAGTCGCTGGTCACCCTGTTGGCGCTGCTGGTGGCGCTGATCCCGACCACGATCGGCGCGCTGCTGTCGGCCATCGGCATCGCCGGGATGGACCGGCTGGTGCAGCGCAACGTGCTGGCCATGTCGGGCCGCGCGGTCGAGGCGGCCGGCGACGTGAACACGCTGCTGCTGGACAAGACCGGTACCATCACCATCGGGAACCGGCAGGCCAGCGAGTTCCTGCCGGCGGGCGGCGCGACGGTGTCCGACCTCGCCGACGCCGCGCAGCTGTCATCCATGGCCGACTACACGCCCGAGGGCCGTTCGGTCGTTGTCCTGGCGAAGAATGAGTACGGCCTGCGGGAACGGCAGGACGGTGAGCTGGCAGGCGCGGAGTTCATCGAGTTCACCGCGCAGACCCGGATGAGCGGGGTGGACCTCGCGGACGGGCGCCAGGTGCGCAAGGGGGCCGCGGCGTCGGTGGCGCAGTGGATCAGGGACGGCGGCGGCACGGTTCCCCCCGATCTCGGCGCGGTCGTGGACCGGATCTCCTCGGCCGGCGGGACGCCGCTGGTGGTGGCGGAGCGTTCGGGCGGCGGCGCGGCGCGGGCGCTGGGCGTGATCTACCTCAAGGACATCGTCAAGGAGGGCATCGCCGAGCGGTTCGCCGAGATGCGCAAGATGGGCATCAGGACCGTCATGATCACCGGCGACAACCCGCTGACGGCGGCGGCGATCGCCGAGGAGTCGGGCGTCGACGACTTCCTGGCCGAGGCGACGCCGGAAGACAAGATGGCGCTGATCTCCAAGGAGCAGGAGGGCGGCAAGCTGGTCGCGATGACCGGCGACGGCACCAACGACGCCCCGGCGCTGGCCCAGGCCGACGTGGGCGTGGCCATAAACACCGGGACCTCGGCCGCCAAGGAGGCCGGGAACATGGTGGACCTCGACTCCAACCCCACCAAGCTCATCGAGATCGTGGAGATCGGCAAGCAACTGCTGATCACCCGGGGCGCGCTGACCACCTTCTCCATCGCCAACGACGTCGCGAAGTACTTCGATGCTGCCGGCCATGTTCTCGGTGGCCTTCCCGGCCCTGAACAAGCTCAACATCTTGCACCTGCACAGCCCGCAGTCGGCGATCACCTCGGCGATCATCTTCAACGCGCTGATCATCATCGCACTGATCCCGCTGGCGCTGCGCGGCGTGCGCTACCGCCCGGCCTCGGCCCAGTCGCTGCTCCGCCGGAACCTGTGGATCTACGGCGTCGGCGGGCTGATCATCCCGTTCATCGGCATCAAGATCATCGACCTCATCGTCATGAACATTCCGGGGTTTAATTAACATGAACCACCTTCCCGTCATTGTCAGGCAGCACATCGCGGCGTTCCGCGCCCTGCTGGTGTTCACCGTGCTGCTCGGGCTCATCTACCCGGCCGTCATGGTCGGCGTCTCCCAGCTGGCCTTTCACCATCAGGCCAACGGCTCGCTGGTGTCATCCAACGGTCGCGTGGTGGGCTCGGGCCTGCTGTGCCAGGAGTTCGCCGATGCCAACGGCAACCCGCTGCCGCAGTACTTCCAGCCGCGGCCCTCGGATGCGGTCAACGCCGCGGACAAGACGGACTACGGCTGCGACCCGGGGTTCTCCGCGGCGTCCAACCTGGGGCCGGACAACCCGGCCGAAGTCCAGCTGGTCCGGCAGCGGCAGCAGGCCATCGCGGCCTTCGATCACGTCGCGGTGTCGCAGCTCCCGCCGGACGCGGTGACCGCCTCGGCCTCCGGCCTCGACCCGGACATCTCGCCGCAGAACGCGGCCATCCAGGTCAGCCGGGTGGCCGCGGCCCGGCAGCTGCCCGTCTCTACGGTCAAGGCGCTGGTGGCTCAGTTCACGCGGGGCCGCACGCTCGGCATCCTCGGTGAGCCGACGGTGAACGTGCTCAAGCTCAACATCGCGCTCGACCAGCTGTCGGCACGGTCCGGCGGCTGAGGCCCGCGGTGGGCAGTGGTAACGCGCCCGGGGTGAGCCGCGCCGGACGGGCTGAGCCGGCCGGCGTGCGGACCTCGCCGTCCGGTCCCGCCTCCACAGCGGCGGGCTCGCCGGGCTGGTGCCCGTGACCGTTGTGACCGTTGTGACCGTTCTGGTGGCCGTCGGGCTGGAGCACGATGGTCTCGGCGAAGGCGCGGCCGGCGATCGCCCGGGCGCGGCCGGTCAGGCCGCGCAGCTGCGGGGCGGGCACGCCGTTCTCGTCGCGGGCCGGGGACGCGGGCATGAGCGCGGGTGTCTTCTTGGCCTCGAGCGGCGCGCGTTCCTCCTCGGTCAGCGGCCGGTGCACCTCGACGAACTTGCCGTCGGGCAGCTGCCGGATGATGCCGGTCTCCACGCCGTGCTCGAGCAGCTCCTTGTCCTTGCGCTGCAGGGCGATGCAGATGCGCCGGGTGATGACGAACGCCACCGCCGGCCCCGCGATGACCATCACCCGGGCGGCCCAGGTGAGCGCGTACAGCTGGATCTGCAGCTTGTCCGCGATGATGTCGTTGGCGCTCTCGGCCCACAGCACTCCGTAGAAGGTGACCGCCGCCATCCCGGTCGCGGTCCGGATCGGGGCGTTGCGCGGCCGGTCGTTGACATGGTGGTAGGAGGTGTCCCTGGTCGCCCACCGCTCGAAGAACGGCCACAGCGCCGCGCCGCCCAGGATCACCGTCAACGGCACGATGAACGGGATGAGCACGCTCAACGTGACCGTGTGCCCGAGGAAATTCAGCTCCCAGGGGGGCATGATGCGCAGCGCGCCGTCCAGGAGGCCCATGTAGAAGTCGGGCTGGGAGGCGGCGGAGATCTGGATCGGGTTGTACGGCCCGTACAGCCAGACCGGGTTGATCTGGGCGAAGGTGGCCATCAGGGTCAGGGCGCCGAAGATGAAGAAGAACCAGGCGCCGCCCTTGGCCAGGAAGTACGGGTAGAACGGCTGCCCGACCACGTTCTTCTCGGTGCGTCCGTAACCGGGCATCTGGGTGTGCTTCTGGTGCACCATGATGAACAGGTGCGCGGTGACCAGCGCCAGGATCAGGCCCGGGATCAGCAGCACGTGGAGTACGTAAAGCCGCGGCACGATGGCGGTGCCCGGGTACGGCCCGCCGAACAGGAAGAACGCCAGGTACGTGCCCACGAGGGGGATGCCCTGCAGGATGCCTTCCAACACCCGCAGGCCCGCCCCGGACAGCTGGTCATCGGGCAGCGAGTAGCCGAACAGTCCTTCGATCAGGCCCAGCGTGAACAGTACGATGCCGATCAGCCAGTTGACCTCGCGGGGCTTGCGGTAAGCGCCGGTGAAGAACACCCGTAGCATGTGCAGGATGAGCGAGGCCATGAACAAGTCGGCGGCCCAGTGGTGGATCTGCCGCATCAGCAGCCCGCCCCGCACGTCGAAGCTGATCCGCAGGGTCGAGGCGTACGCCTCGCTCACCCGGACGCCGTACAGCTTGACGTACGAGCCGTGATAGGTGATCTCGGTCATCGACGGGACGAAGAATAGCGACAGGAACGTCCCGGTCAGCAGCAAGATGACGAACGACCACAGCGCGATCTCCCCCAGCAGGAACGACCAGTGGTCCGGGAACACCTTGCGCATGAGTACCCGCGCCCCGCGGGCCGCGTGGAACCGGTCGTCGAGCCAGCCGCCTGCCCCGGCCAGACCGCCGCTACGAACGTCAACATCTTGGCTCACTGCTGGGCCTCCTTCGTCTCGCCGGCCCTGGCCACATACCTGAATATCATATCTAGATAAACCTCTGCATCCTGAAGAGGGGGGTGGACCTCGTGAACGGACCGCCGGACGGCCTGTCCATCGGCGAGCTCGCGCGGCAGACCGGCGTGCCCGTCGCGACCCTGCGGAGCTGGGAAGACAGGTATGGTTTCCCGAGTCCGCAGCGGCTAGCGGGGGGACACCGCCGTTATCAGGAAGGCGATGCCGCGCTTATCGGGGAGATCCTGCGGCTGCGGGCGTCCGGCCTGAGCCTGCAGGCCGCTATCGGCCAGGCGGCCGCCCGGGTGGCCGGAACCGGGCTTTCCGTCTTCGCCGGCTTGCGCTATCGCCATCCCGGCCTGGCGCCCCAGGAACTCAGCAAGGCCACGCTGCTGGCCATCACCCGGGCGATGGAAGACGAATGCTGCGCCCGGGCCGAGCATGCGGCGCTGTTCGCCGGATTCCAGCAGGAGCGCTTTTACCGGCACTCCAGCGAGCGATGGAAGGAACTGGCCCGGACGGCCAGCGTCGCGGTCATCTTTGCCGACTTCGGCGCGTCGGCCGGGCCTGACGACTCGCCGCTGACCGTCCGCATCCCCGTTGACGCGCCGTTGCGCCGGGAATGGTTCGTGGTCTGCGCGGCCCCGGACTACCCCGGCTTCATATCCGGCTGGGAATTCCCCGGCCAGAAAGGCGTCCCCGACGCCCGGCGGCGCTTCGAGGTGCTGTGGAGCGTCGATCCGCCCGCCGTCCGGGATGCCGCGCTGATCTGCGCCCAGATCACGCGCACGCTGTTGCCCGGTCTCGACCTCCGGCCGGAGGATCTTCCGGGCGGAGCACCGCCCGGCTCCGCGGATCTGCACCGCGCCATCGGCTTGTTCGCCCGGATGGCGAGCTACCTGGACAGGCGGACCGACCGGTAACCCGGGCGCCACGGCGACCCGCTTCTTCCTCTACATCATGCAGAGGTTAATCTAGACATAACGTTTAGGTATGAGGCGGCGGGACAACGGCGGCCGGACAGGAGCGATATGGCAGCGGTCAGGTGGATGGCGGCGGTGACGATGATGGCGGGCCTGCTGGCGGGCCTGCTGACGGGCCCGGTGGCGGCGCCAAACCCGCGGCCGGGCCGGCCTCGTCGCCGGTTTTACCCGTGGCGGGTCTTTTCTGGCTGGCTCCGCAGGGTACTCAGCTGAGGCGCTGGCGGCCAGCCGGCGCTGGCGTTCTCCGGGCCCGTGCGGACGCATTCCTGCTCATCGGCGGTACGCGGCTCGCCGGGTATGCAGCAAAATGTGAAGCGCGGGACCTACCCTGGGGAGCAGATGAAGCCACTGGCCGCGGACGACCCGCGCGTGATCGGCGAGTACCGGTTGCGCGCGCGGCTCGGCGCGGGCGGCATGGGCCGGGT
>JAJKHX010000133.1 GCA_021154785.1 Nocardiopsis sp. | reverse complement strand
GGCTGCGCAAGCAGAGCGAGGTGGCCCGGGCGCTGCAGACGGCCGAGGCCGGCATCTGCGTGAGCAACCTGGCCACGCACGTGGACGCGATGATCGAGGACATGTCGTGGTTCATCGAGCTGGTCGGCCGGTTCGGCTGGGAGACCGACTTCCCGCCGTACGAGCTGATGGGCCTGCGCAGCCGGCGCCGGGTGCGGTACGAGCCGTACGGCGTGGTGGGCGCGATCACGCCGTGGAACGCGCCGCTGATGACCGACATCTGGAAGACGACGCACGCCCTGGCCACCGGCAACACGGTGGTCCTCAAGACCGCCCCGGACACCCCGCTGACGGGCGCGTTCATCGCCCAGGTGGTGCGGGAGCTGACTGACATCCCGGCCGGGGTGTTCAACGTGATCAGCTCGGCGGACAAGGCCGCCGCGGGCGAGGCGCTGACCGGTGATCCCCGGGTGGACATGTACCACTTCACCGGCTCCCCGGGCGTCGGGCAGCGCGTCGCTGAGCGGGCCGCCGTCGGCATCAGGAAGGCGTGCCTGGAACTCGGCGGGAAATCCGCCAACATTATCTACGAAGACGCCGACCTCGACCTGGCCACCCAGCTGGGCGTCGGGATGTGCATGAGCAACAGCGGGCAGGGCTGCGCGCTGGCCACCCGGATGGTCGTGCACGCCCCGGTCTACGACGAGGTGCTGCGGCGGCTGACCGCGGTCGTGGGCGCGCTGCCCTGGGGCGACCCGGCCGACCCGGCCACCATGGTCGGTCCCGTCATCCGGCACGATCAGCTCGAGCGTATGGAAGGCCTGGTCGACCGGGCCCGGCAGGACGGCGCCCGCATCCTGGCGGGCGGGCGGCGTGGCGACCGCGGCGGCAAGGGCTTCTGGTACCTGCCGACCGTGGTCGCCGACGTGGACGAGAACGCCGAGATCGCCCAGACCGAGGTGTTCGGGCCGGTGCTGACCGTGGTCAGGTTCGAGGGCGGCGAAGACGAGGCGGTGCGGGTGGCGAACAACTCGCGGTACGGCCTGTCCGGGTACGTGCAGACCGGCGATCCCGGACGGGCCTGGCGGATCGCCGATCGGCTCAAGGCCGGCACGGTGAACATCGGGCCGTCGTTCTACCTGTCGCCGGACACGCCGTTCGGCGGGTACGGGATCAGCGGGGTCGGACGCGAGCACGGCGAGGATGGCTTCCGTGAGTACCTCCAGGCCAAGACCATCGCCAGCCCAGCCGCCGCCGAGCATGCATTCATCAGCGACAGCCGCCCTTGACCTGCTGCGCCAGCGTCTAGCCCGGACTGTCCACGCTCCAGCCCTCGTCGACGCCGAGGTTTCAAGCGTCGTCCGTGGCCTGAGCATCACCACCACGGCGAAGCAGATCACGGCCGCCGCCAGCGCAATACGCTGGTGTCCCGTAGATCATCGCCGTTCGCCTGGCGTACCCGCCGTCAGGATGCAGCAGCTGCGGCTACCTGCCTTCGGCGGTCGGCTCGCCGTCACGCCGGGCCGCGTCTTCGCGGCTGACGGCCGCGCCGGGCCGGCGGACCGCGCCGCCGGGCCGCAGCGGGCCCGAACGGGCCCTCGCTGGCCGGTTCGATGGAACATCGAACCGGCCAGGACCGGTTCGATGGAGCATCGATCCGGCTCGCCGGCGGCTTCGGGGCCCGGGCGGGCGGGGGGCGGTGAGGTTACCGGGGCCGCTGGGGCGAGGCGGTCCGGTGAGGCGGCAACCGGTCCGGATCCGGCCCGGCCATCACCGTTTCATGATCTACGAGACGCGCTCTTGGCCACCACGCCGGGATACACAGCTACCCGGACTGACCGAGGGAGCTCAGCCGGCCGGATTGCGGTGGCCGGCGGTGTCGGCGTTGGGGGCGGCCTTGGCGAGCAGGGCGGGGACGACCTCGGACAGGGCGGCCTGGTCCCAGCGGGTATCGCGGGAAACGTTCGGGCCGTTGACCCAGCCTTCCAGGACGGTGATGGCGTTGCCCCAGACGCCGAACACCCGCCCGGTCACCGCGCGGGATTCCGCCGAGCCGAGCCAGACCACCAGCGGCGAGATGGCATCCGGGCTCAGGTCCCCGGTGGCGGCGGCGGCCCGCATCATCTCGATGTCCTGCGTCATCCGGGTCAGCGCCGTCGGCGCGATGGCGTTGACCGTGACACCGTAGCGGTCCAGTTCGCGGGCGGCGATGACGGTGAGGCTGGCGATGCCGGCCTTGGCGGCCCCGTAGTTGCCCTGGCCCGGGTTGCCGAACAGGCCCGACGGGGACGTCGTGTTGATCACCCGCGCCTCGTTGGCGTGCCCCTCCTTGGCCCGCTGCCGCCAGTACGCCGCGGCGTGGTGCAGCACCGCGAACGTGCCCTTGAGGTGCACGCCGATGACCGCGTCCCAGTCCGGCTCGGTCATCGTGACGATCATCCGGTCGCGCAGGATGCCGGCGTTGTTCACCACGACGTCAAGGCGGCCGAACGTCTCGACGGCCTGGCCGATCAGCTGCTCCGCGCCGGCCCAGGAGGAGATGTCCGCGGTGTTCGCGACCGCTTCCCCGCCGGCGGCGGTGATCTCGTCGGCGACCGCCTGGGCGGGGCCGGCCGACGCCCCGGCGCCGTCCCGGGCGCCGCCCAGGTCGTTGACCACGACCTTGGCTCCCTGCGCGGCGAAGGCCAGGGCATGTGCCCGGCCGATGCCATTGCCCGCGCCCGTGATGACCACGACGCGCCCGGTGCATGATCTTGCCGGCATCTGCTCTCCTTGTGCCGGGGCGGGTGACCCGGCTCGTTCGGGATTAATGGTTTTGATCGCGGAAATCGGCCAGGAAAGGCTGATGGGCGCCCATGCCGCCGTCGACGCAGATGTCCTGCCCGGTGATGAACGCGGATTCGTCGGACGCCAGGAAGACCACCAGGGCCGCGATGTCCTCCGGACGGCCGAGGCGGGGGGTGAGGTGGTGCCGCAGCATCGTCGCCGTCACCGTGTCGCGGCCGGGCTTGCCCGGGATCACGATGAAGCCGGGTGAGATCGTGTTGCACCGTATGCCGTGCTGGCCGAACTCGGTCGCCGCGTACCTGGTCAGGCTGACCAGCGCGGCCTTGGACGCGCCGTAGGCCGGGTTGCGCAGGTCACCGGTGCGGCCCGCGCCCGAGGACGTGCTGATGACCGAGCCGCCGCCGCGCGCGATCATGTGCGGCGCGGCGGCCTGGATGGCCACTAGGGCGCCGCGCACGTTGACCCCCATGGTCTCGTCCCAGACGCCGGGGTCCGCCTCGCTCACCGGCAGGTCCCTGGTGGCGGCCAGGCGGGTCGCGGCCGCGTTGTTGTGCAGGACGTCCAGGCCGCCGTAGGCGGTGACCGCCGCCTCGACCATGGCCCGGACCGAGTCGCTGTCGCCGAGGTCGACGTGGACGGCGGTCGCTTCCCCGCCGGCGACGGCTATCTCGCCGGCGACCTGCTTGGCTCCGGTGTCGTTCAGGTCGGCGACCACCGTCCTGGCTCCCTCGGCGGCCACCCGCAGCGCGGTGGCGCGGCCGATGCCGGAGGCGGCGCCGGTGATGATGGCGATCTTGCCGTCAAGCCGGGGCATGGTTTTCATCCCTCCTGCAGCAGGGGGCGCAGCCGGGTGCAGATGGCCTGCACGTGACGGACGGCCAGGTCCTCGGGCAGGCCCGCTACCGACGCCCCCAGCCACACGGTCTGCACCGGCGCATCCCCGGTATAGGCCAGGATTTCCTTGGCGACGTGCTCGGGCGAGCCGAACAGGAAGTACGACAGCGGGCCGTCGTCCGGGCCCTTCGTGCGCAGGCGCTCCGGGTCGACCGGGCGCGGCACCGGGTTCCCGGTGCCCTCGACCATGTACCGGCGGTAGCTGTCCTGGGCGTAGGCGATATGCCGGGCCACGCGCGGCCAGTCCCGTTCGGGATCATCGGTTACGTAGGCCTGGATTCCGCCGCTCATCCGGGCGCTGGCGGGGTCGTGGCCGCCCTCTTCCAGGCCGTCCCGGTAGTGCGGCCAGGAGGTTTTCGCCAGGGTGAGCAGGCCTTCGCCCATCCGGCCGGCCCGGCGGGCGCCTTTCGGGCCCTGGTAGCCGAGCCAGATGGGCAGCCTGGGCTGCAGGGGCGCCGGGGTGAGGCCGCTGTCTTTGTCCCAGAGCCGGCGCAGCTCGCTGACCTGGTGATCCAGCGTGCGGTAGCGGGCGGTGAAGTCGGTGCCGAACAGGTCGGATTCCGGCGGCCGGTAGCCGGCGCCCAGGCCCAGGTCCAGGCGGCCGCCGCTGATGATGTCCACGACCGCGGCCTCCTCGGCCAGCTGGGCGGTCTTGCGCAGCGGCGCGACCAGGATGCCGGTGCCCAGGCGGACCCTGGTCGTGCGCGCGGCCGCGGCCGCCGCGAACGTCAGCGGCTGGGGCAGGTAGGCGTCCTCGAAGCCATGGTGCTCGGAGAACCAGAGCGAGTCCGCGCCGAGACGTTCGGCTTCCTCGCACAGCTCCAGGGTGAAGCTGTAGAGCCGGGCCGGGTCCTGCCGCCAGCCGGGCGGGTTGCGCAGGTCGAACCAGACGCCGGTCTTCACCGGGACACCCCCTGGGCCGGTCCCGCCGGTGCGGCCGGTGCCGCCGGTGCCGCCGGTGCGGCGGTCAGCGCGGCGGCGCGGGCGTCGCCGTCCCAGAACCTGGCCCAGGACCCGAACTCGGCGGGCAGCGCCGGTTCCGCGCTCCCCGCCCAGCCGGCGAATCCTTCCGACTGCGGGGTGCGGGTCACGTCGGCGGCGTACCAGTGGCGCTCCCGCCGCCGGGAGAAGAACCATTCGCCGTCCACCCGTGCGTACTCGTCGAAGTAACAGATCGCCATCACGATCCACTCGTCCCCCACCTCGTGCTCGGCGCGGCAGTAGACCGCGCCGGTGGCGGTGTCTTCGGTGGCCAGCTCGATGCGGTGCCCGCAGACCTGGTGCACGGAGCGGTAGAACCGGCGCACCATCGGGTCGATGTAGCGGCGCAGCGCGTCCCGGCCGGTGCCATGCCGGCCCATGTTCACGTCCGGCCGGAAGCAGCCGGTCCAGGCGTCCAGGTCCCGGGCGTCCACGGCCAGCGCGTACCGGATGGCCAGCTGCTGGATGGCCAGGTTGGCCTCGAGGCGCTCGACGCGCTCGGTGAGGGCCGGGTCGGACACGAGCTCTCTCCGTTCTTTCCCCGTTCGGGCGCCAGGGCATTAGTACCTGATGCGATCGTCGCCTATTCAGGATAATAAGTCAACTGATTTAGCCGTATACTGGGGGATCGCGGTCTTCGGCCGGGGCGCGGCCTGATCCGCCGGCTTGCTCAGTAGCTGCGCAGGCCCATGCTGCGGGCGATGCCGTTGCGCTGGATCTGGCTGGTGCCGCCGGAGATCGTGGCCACGATCGACTCCCGGTAGCGGAAGCTCATGACGGATTCGGTGGAGAAGCCGTGCCCGGCGCAGACCTGCATGCCGAGCCGGGCCGCCGCGACATAGGTCTCCGAGCCCTTGAGCTTGGCCATCGCTCCCTCCCGGCCGCAGGGCTTGCCCTGGGCGAGCAGCCAGGCGGCCCGGTAGGCCAGCAGCCGGGCCGAGTCGATCTCCACCTGGAGGTCGGCCATGGCATGGGCCAGCGCCTGGAACGTGCCCACCGGCCGTCCGAACGCGTGCCGCGCCTTGGCGAACGCGAGCATCTCGTCCAGGGTGGCCTGCGCCGCGCCCAGGTAACCGCCGGTGATGATCACCTTCTCCAGCTCGATATTGGAGAGCATCACCGACCAGCCCTGGTCCTGGGGGCCGACCAGGTTCTCCCGGGGCACCACCACGTCGGACAGGTACACCTCGTTGGTCCCCATGATGTGGCGGGCGAGGGTGGGCGTGCGCCGCACCTCGACGCCGTCGGCCTGCGGATCGATCAGGAGCAGGCTGATTCCCTCGTGCTTGGGCTCGCGCGGGCCGGTGCGGACGTAGGTGGCGATCGTGGTATCCGGGAGCCCGGCCCCGGTGCACCACATCTTCTGGCCGTTGACCACAAAGTGATCGCCCCGGTCCTGCGCGGAGGTGCGCAGCGCGGCCGCGTCGGATCCGCTGTCCGGCTCGCTGACGGCTATGGCGAGCCGCTTGCGGCCGGTCATGACGTGCTCCCTGATGAAGGCGCGCTGTTTCTCGGTGCCCCAGTTGAACACGGTGATCCCGGGGATGAGCACGCCGACGTAGCACATGGCCACATCGAAGCTGGCCCGGCCGAGTTCCTCCGCGATCAGGGTCAGCTCGACCGGGCCGCCGCCATCCCCGCCGTCCTCCTCGGCGAAGGGGAGCGAGAACCAGCCCAGTTCGGCCATGCCCTTGAAGAGCCCGGGGGGGACGGCGGACTCCTCGTCCCACTCCTTGGCTCTCTCGGCCGGGCAGACGTCCACCACGAACTCGCGTGCCGTGGCCCGGAGCATCTCCTGCTCGTCGGTAAGGCTGAAATCCACCGCCTGTCCTCCCGAGGGTGCGAGGTATATAGTTAATTTATTATGCTACGTTAGCGACATAAACGCCAGTCACGCGACCGATTGCCCGGCGTGGCCGGCCTGGCATCCCGGAGGACCCTGATGAAGGTGGACGGCAAGCTGGAGGGCTGGCAGGCCGCCGCGGTGATCGACGAGGCCAGGAGGCACGAGCAAGCCGGCTATGACGGGCTGTGGTCGTCGGAGTCCGCCCACGACCCCTTCCTCCCGCTGATGCTGGCCGCCGAGCATACCGAGCGGACCGCGCTCGGGACGGGCATCGCGGTAGCCTTCGCCCGGACCCCCATGCAGCTCGCCTACACCGCGCACGACCTGCAGGCGTATTCGGGCGGGCGGTTCATCCTCGGCCTCGGCAGCCAGGTCAAGCCGCACATCGAGCGGCGGTTCTCGATGCCGTGGAGCCACCCCGCACCGCGCATGCGGGAGTTCATCGTGGCCATGCGGGCGATCTGGGCGGCGTGGGACGACGGGACGAAGCTGGACTTCCGCGGTGACTTCTACACCCACACGCTGATGACTCCGTTCTTCTCGCCGCCGCCGCTGGCTGGTCCCCCGCCCGCGGTCTTCCTGGCGGCGGTCGGAGAGGCGATGACCGCGGTGGCCGGCGAGACCGCCGACGGCCTGCTGGCGCACGCGTTCTGCACCGAGCGCTACCTGCGCGAGATGACGCTCCCGGCCCTGTCCCGGGGCCTGGCCGCGTCGGGACGGTCGCGGGCGGATGTGGAGATCAGCTTGCTGGCGATGATCGCGACCGGACGCACCGAGGAGGAGATGGCCCGGGCGGTAGCCGGCACCCGCCGGCAGATCGCCTTCTACGGCAGTACCCCCGCCTACCGGGGCGTGCTGGACCTGCACGGCTGGGGCGGGCTCGGTGACGAGCTCAACACGCTGTCGAAATCGTCCCGGGACGACAAATGGGAGGCCATGGGCGGCCTCATCGACGACGAGGTGCTGAACGCGTTCGCGGTCGTGGCGTCGCCCGCTGACGTGGCCGCGCAGATCCGGCGGCGGTTCGGCGGATTGATCGACCGGGTCTCGTTCTACTCCCCTTACGAGACTGGCGCCGAGACCTGGGACCCGGTTCTCGCCGATCTCAAGGCGCCGGCCGGCGCTGCGACGTGACCGCTTAAACGGAGGAACCATGAATGACCTGCCGCCGGAACTCATGGTGACCGCCGAGGGTCCCATCCGGCTGATCGAGCTGAACCGGCCGGAGCAGCGGAACGCCGCCAGCGAGACCCTGCACACCGCGCTGGCCGGGGTCTGGGATCGCCTGGCCGCCGACGAGGCGGTGCGGGCGGTGGTGCTGACCGGCCGGGGCCGGGCGTTCAGCGCGGGCGGGGACTTCCGCGTGATGACCCGGGTACAGCGGGACGAGGCGTTCCGGGAGCGGAACATCGCGGAGGCACGCGCCATCATCACCGGCATGGTGCGCTGCCCGGTTCCGGTGATCGCCGCGGTGAACGGCCCCGCCGTCGGGCTGGGTTGCAGCCTGGCCCTGCTCAGTGACCTGGTGCTGATGGCCGAGGGGGCCTACCTGGCCGACCCGCACGTCCAGGTCGGGCTGGTCGCCGGGGACGGCGGAGCCATGGTGCTGCCGCTGATCGTCGGGCTCGCCCGGGCCAGGGAACTGCTGTTCCTCGGCTCACGGGTGGGGGCCGAGGAGGCCGTCCGGCTGGGCCTGGCGAACCGGGTGGTGCCGGGTGACAAGCTGCTCGACGAGGCGATGGACCTCGCCCGCCGGCTGGCCGCGCTGCCCGTCACCGCGCTACGAGGGACCAAACGGGCGGTGAACTTGCACCTGGAACAGGCGATGAGCGCGGTGATGGAGACCGCGCTGAGCGCGGAGCGCGACAGCATGCACTCTCCCGAGCACGTTGAGATTGTCGCCGGGCTCATCGAGAAGAACGGCTGAGCCCGGTCCCCGGGTCGCGCGCGGCGCGGACCTGGGCACCGGCCGACAGGCGCAGCGCGGGGCGGCCGTCGGGACCGACGACCTCTCCCTCGGCCACGATGAAGCGCCGCCCGCGGTGTGTCACCCGCGCGGTGGCCGCGGCCAGGCCGCCGGACGCCGGGACGCCGCGGTAGAAATTGAGCACCAGGTCCAGCGGGACCAAGTCCTCACCCGGGCCGATCAGCGACCGCTGCGCGTCACTGGCCACCTCATGGGCGAGCAGTCCGAGCACTCCCCCGTGTACCATCCCGAAGCTGTTCGCGGCGCCGG
>JAJKHX010000132.1 GCA_021154785.1 Nocardiopsis sp. | reverse complement strand
GCCAGCACCGCGCCCCCGGCGCCCGGGGCGGCGAGCCTGAGGCCCCTGGGGGGTGTGGGGGGGCGGGCATCCCCCTCAGGAGCAGGGGGGGTCTGGGGGGGATCGTCCCCCCGAGAGAGAGCACTGACCAGCACGCGGGCCGCCAGCGCCGCGCCGAACGGGACGATGACGGCGACCTCGTGCGCCGCCTCGTCCGCGGCGTTGGTGAGCAGGTAGAGCAGCACGTTGAGGACGATCGCGACGGCGAGCACCTGATCGGCCAGGCTGACGCGGTAGAACCGGCGGGCGGCCCGGGCCAGCGCCCAGCCGACCACGAGCACGCTGGCCAGGTGCAGGAACGCCAGGGCGAGCCAGATGCCGCCGAGCCCGGCGAAGTTCGCCCCGAAGATCTGCAGGACCTTCCAGGCCGCCGGGGCATTGTGGTGCAGGTGATGCGGGCCGACGAAGTAGAACGGCAGCCGGCTGACGACGTAGCCGCCCAGGGCGGCGATCACCTTGCTGGCCGCCCAGGCCAGGACCGCCGCGGCGACCGAGGCCGCGCCGAGGGCCACGTCGAACCACGCCCCGGCGACCCGCTGGGTCCAGTGGCCCGGGGCATCGGCCAGGGCCCGCAGCACCCGGGCCGCGCAGACCACGCCGAGCGGGCCGATCCCCACCACGTACACGATCGGGTCGGCGACCAGCGCCCAGGCCAGGAGCACGGCGACCAGGACGGGGACGTACCACCGGGCCGGCCGCTTGTCCAGCAGCAGCCAGGTCAGCAGCAGCGGAACCGAGGTGCCGATGTGGCCCACCGACAGGTCCAGGGCGAAGACGCCGAGGCCGAACTGCGGGGCCAGCATGATGCCGGCCGCGATCAGGGTCCTGACCCAGGCGGCGCGCCCGGACGAACCGCTGCGGGCCAGGATGACGGCGAGCAGGAAGGCCAGCGTGTAGGTCATCGCCGCGGCCACGTGGGCCGTCTGCATCTTCACCCCGAGGAGGCTCTCCAGCAGGGCATACTGCGGGAGCTCGGTCGGGTAGAACGAGACGTCGGACATGTGCCAGCCGCGCAGCAGCAGGTGGCCGCGCAGCAGGTCGTGCGCCATCAGCAGGATGTTCGCGCTGTCGGAATTGAGCGCGTACGTCCCGGAAAGCCGCAGGTACGCCACGAACAGGATCGCGCCCGCCAGCAGGTACGCCGCCAGCCGGGCCCAGCGCCGCCGGACGGCGGGGCGTCTGTCACCCTCCGCCGTCCCGGCGGCCACGGCCGCCCGGTCCGTCATGGTCTGGGTCTCAGCGCCGGCCCGCAGTCCGCCCATAGCCAGGGGAGCTTAGCCGGTTAACCCCCAGACGGGGGCTTACCAACTAGTTACGGTGCCTTACCAGCTAGTTGCTATGTATTTCGTCTCCGTGAATTCCAGGAGCCCGTCGTGCGCGCCCTCGCGGCCGATGCCGGACTGCTTCACCCCGCCGAACGGCGCCGCCGGGTCCGACACGATGCCGCGGTTGAGACCGACCATGCCGGCCTCGAGCGCCTCGCTGACCCGCAGGCCGCGGCTCAGGTCGCGGGTGTAGACGTAGGAGACCAGGCCGAACTCGGTGTCATTGGCCCAGGCCACGGCGTCGTCCTCGGCGCTGAAGCGGACCACTGGCGCCACCGGGCCGAAGATCTCGGTGCCGAGGATGCCGGCGCCCGACGGCACCTGGTCGATGACGGTCGGCTGGTAGAAGTAGCCGCGGCGGCCGGGCGCCTGGCCACCGGTGACGACCTTGCCGCCGTCCGCGGTCGCGGACTCGACGAGCTCGGCCACCTTGGACCGGGTCGACTCGTTGACCAGGGGGCCCACGTCGGTGCCCTCGTCCAGGCCCGGGCCGACCTTCATGACATCCAGCCGGGCCGCGAACTTGCGGCTGAACTCGTCCGCGACGGCCTCGTGCACGTAGAAACGGTTGGCGGCGGTGCACGCCTCGCCGCCGTTGCGCATCTTGGCGATCAGGGCGCCCTCGACGGCGGCGTCGATGTCCGCGTCCTCGAAGATGATGAACGGCGCGTTGCCGCCCAGCTCCATCGAGGTGTTCACCACGGTTTCGGCCGCCTCGCGGAGCAGGATCCGGCCCACCTCGGTGGAGCCGGTGAACGACAGCTTGCGGACCCGCGGGTCGTTCAGCATGGCCGAGACGACCGCGCCGGACTTCCGCGACGGCAGCACGTTCACCACGCCTCCGGGCACGCCCGCCTCGGCCAGCAGGCCGGCGATGGCCAGCGCGGTGAGGGGGGTCTCCGAGGCCGGCTTGAGCACGACCGTGCAGCCGGCCGCCAGCGCCGGGCCGATCTTGCGGGTGGCCATCGCGGCCGGGAAGTTCCACGGCGTGACCAGCACCGAGACGCCGACCGGCTGGCGCATGACCAGGATCTTGTTCGCCCCCGAGGGGGACGTCATCAGGCCGCCTTCCATCCGGACCGCCTCTTCGGCGTACCAGCGGAAGAACTCGGCCGAGTAGGCCGCCTCGGCCCGCGCGTCACGCAGCGCCTTGCCGTTCTCGGCCGTCATCAGCCGGGCCAGCGCCTCGCCGTGCTCGGTCATCAGCTCGAAGGTCCGGCGCAGGCACTCGGCCCGCTCCCGCGGCGGCGTCGCGGCCCAGCCGGCCAGCGCACCGGAAGCCGCGCCGACCGCGTCGAGGGCGTCCTCGACAGTGCCGTCGGCGACCTCGGCCAGCGCGTCCTCGGTGGCCGGGTCGATCACCGCCATGGTGCCGCCGCCGCGCCCGCCGGTCCATTCCCCGCCGATCAGCAGCCGGGTAGGTACGTCGATGCCAACCAGGTCGGCCAGGTTGCCGCTCATAGCTCCGGACCCTTCTTGCCCTTAACGGGCGTTATGTACCGTCGCGACGATCCTATCCAGCGAGGACAGGAGGTGATCTGCGAGCCTGCGTCCGCGGCGGCAGCGGCAGGTGCGGAGCCCGGGCGACTCCCCCGGGTCACGGCGTCGCGGTAGGCGATGGCAGTCACGGCAGTCCGTTCGGTACCGGGATCTTGACCTTGGTCTGGCCGGGGCTCGTGCCCGGACAGCAGGCGAGCCCGGCCGGGCCTGAGCCCGGCCGGGCTGGCTTCCCTAGGTCACGGGCCCTTCAGGTCACGGGTAGCTGACCACGTCGCTGGGACCGTGGGAGCCGGAGTTGACGGCGGCGCCGGTGCCGTTGATGACCGAGTTGATGCTGCCGGAGCCAGTCAGGAACTGGGTGAAGATGTCGTGGAACTGGACGCCCGCGGTCTTGGGCGCCTGGAAGGCCATCGCGTCCTGGATGTCGACGCCCTGGTTGAAGAACGAGTAGCTGCCCAGGCCGTAGCCCTGGAACGTCCTGACGCCGGGGCTGACCAGGAAGGCGGGGTAGCCGTCCTGGGTCGGGGTGGACATCCAGGCGGACTGGCTGGGCACGTCGTAGGGCAGCTCGTTCTGGAAGAAGACGTCCGTGCCGCCCTGGCCGCTCCAGATGACCTCGTTCTTCTGGTAGTGCTCCACGGCCAGGCCGTAGGCGGTCACGCCGGAGCCGGTCACGACCAGTCCGGTGGCGCCGGTGTTCTGGGTCCAGCCGACCGCGTTGCCGTGGTCGGCGCGCCAGGCCCACACGTCGTCGATGATCGAGTTCGAGGCGTTGTCGGCCAGGCTGACGGACGCCGAGACCGGGGTGGTCTCCGCCCCGCCGATGCGGAAGTAGACGTCCTGGATCAGGTCGGGATCGGAACTGCTGCCGCCGAGGCCGGGGAGCCCGACCGAGAGCAGGGCCGGCGAGTTCACCGGGCCGGCGTCGATGATCATTCCGGACAGCTTCACCCCGCTGTTCGGCGTCACGATCATGGCCGCGTTGCCGTGCTGGGGCACCAGGGTGGCCAGGCCGAGACCCAGCACCACGGTGCCGGGACGGCTGACCAGGATCGGCTGGTTCAGCTGGTACACGCCGGGGGTGAGGATGAGGTCCTTGCCGCGGGCGAGCGCCGCGGAGATGGCCAGGGCCGGCGTGGACGGGTTGGCGACGAAGAACTTCGACAGCGGCAGGGACGTGCCGGCCTCCTGGCCGCCAGACCAGGACGGGCCGGACGAGCCGTGCTGGACCGCGGGGACGAAGACGTGGTAGCCGCCGCTCGCGTCGGTGTACAGGAAGGGCTCTTCCTCGGTCACCGGGCTGGCCGGCAGCACCGTGTTCTGCTCGCACTGGCCGGCGAAGACCGGAGCCGGGGTGCCCTGCACGCCGGAGTAGACCATGTTCCACAGGCCCTGCGGGCAGCCGGCCGCGCCGCCGATGGCGCTGTTGCGGACCATGTACTGCTGGTTGCCGTTGAAGCTGAGGGTGCCGCTCACCTTGCTGTCGGCGATGAAGCCGCCGCTGGCGAAGTTGTTGTTCGCGCAGTAGTCCTGGAAGACGACGCTGCCGTTGATGATGGCGCGCCTGATCGGGGCGGCCTGCGACGCCGACCACATCTGGGCGGTATTGGCGCAGCCGGCGCCGAACGCGTCCTGGACCGGCGGTACGTAGTCCGGGGTCGAACTGGGCAGGTCCACGTTAAGGGTCAGGTTGGATAGCGAGCGCCAGAAGTTGTCGTCCGAGTTGCAATCCTGGGTGCCCGCGGTACACAGGTTGTTGAACACGTCGATGGCGCCGTTGATGACGGTGTCCTGCGGCATTGATCCCAGGCCCGCGACCTGAGTGTAGTAGCCGACCTGGAAGACCAGCGGGCTGTCGGACGACCCGTAGGTCCCGGGCCGGAACAGGACGGCGTAACGCTGGCTGCTGAACTGGCTGGCCACCGGGACCTGCTGGGCGGCGATGGCGTTGAGGTCGTTCTGGACGGCCGCCTGGCTCATGGCGGGGGTGAAGACGCAGACGTTCGGCCCGAGCGCGGCCACGCTGGCGTCCGGGCAGATCGAGGCGGCCGCGGCGGCCGCCGGGGACGCCTGGGCGGCCAGGGACGGCGCGGCGGCGAATCCGGCCCCGGCGGCCAGGGCCGCGGCGACGAGGACCCGGGCGGCGGGACGCCGCCAGCGGACGGTAATACCTCTGGTACTCGGTCTCATCACTACTGCCTTTTCTGCTCAGCCCTTACGGGCCTCCCCCCAAGGTGACATGGATGATTACGCGCCGAAGAGCCGCCAGCCGTCCTGAAAGGGGCACCTGCACGCCGCTTTCCCTGCGATATCCGGAAACGAAATCGGCACTTAACTTAGCGGTGACGCTGTTAACGCGCCGTGAACATCATTGCGCAGCCATCAAAAAAACGTGAACGAACGGATGCCGACTTTCTTTCACGGTTTTCATCAAGAGGCCACGGGCCGGATCTGCGCCTCAGAGGGGCGCGAACCGGCGGAGCACATGCGGGCCCCGCGGCGAGACGTGAGGGCGCGGTGTGCCTTGTGGTAAGGAAGTGCCGCGGTTCCGGGCCTCGGTTACGTGGCCGGTGGTACACCGGGTACGTAAGACCTTTACCCTGTGTGCCCGGGGCACGCACACTGCTTCTTCGCGGGCTCAGGAGGACGGTCTCACGTGCCAGTGGCCTCCCTGTCACATCGGGCTCGTGGCGTGGCACAGGCCTGGCCGACGCGGGAGCCGGGCAGGACTCTCCAGCCGGCTCAATGGAGCATTGTGCCGGTTCTATGCGGCTCGATGGAGCATAGAGCCGGCTAGCCGTGCCGCAGAACCACGCGGAATCTGGACAAGACCGCTCTTTCCTACCCGGCGGCACACCGACTCCGGCGGGGCGGGTGGACCGGGCTGTCACGCTCCTCCGGCTCGTACATCATGAACGCCGTCTCCCGGTCCAGCTGGTGCTTCAGCTCGAGCAGGGCCGCGGCGTCGTAGGGCCGGGCCGTCCGGATCCGGGCTGGGGCAGGTACCGCGCTCACCGGCGGTCAGGCGGCGGCGTTGGGGGTCGACGCGGGCGCGTCCTGCGGCGACGGCGCGGTGACTTCGGCGCGGGACGCGGTGACTTCGGCG
>JAJKHX010000131.1 GCA_021154785.1 Nocardiopsis sp. | reverse complement strand
GTCCGACGAAACGTCGGCCGATCCTTACGCGCCGTCCGACGAAACGTCGGCCGATCCTTACGCGCCGTCCGACGAAACGACGGCCGATCCTTACGCGCCGTCCGACGAAACGAATCACTGCGCCTATGCCGGAGACCCGCTGTGTCCCGACACGCCAGTCACGGTTCCGCCGCCAGATATTGGCAACTGGCCGTAGGATTTTTACCGGGTCGACCGGATTCGGAGGGAAGTCGGTCGTACCGCTCGGCGCGCATCCGGCCTGGCCCCACGCAGACGTACGCACTGCGGCGGTCGGCTGACCTCGTAGCCGGGGTCCGGGACCGGGCCTGAGAACTCCCGCAATTCGCAAGATCACCAGGTGCCCGCCCGTGGCCGGCTGTGGAAAATTCCGTCGCTAACCCGGAGATCGCCAGGTCGGCTCGCTCAGCCAAGACCATCCCGGCAACAGCGAGCCGCCCTGGGCCGGGCGAGCCTGGAGCCTGCGTCACGCAATCGTGATCGCTGTAATAAAGGAACCACTCATCCCGCCACGATGGCCACGCCGCTGAAGCATAACCCGGACGTGAATGGAACATGGAACATCCACAGGCGCAAACTAGCCGTAGGCCGACTGAATAATCAGCCATTCTCACAGAAGTAAGGAGCTATTACGATGATACCGCCCTAAACAATTAATTATGGGGGTCTTGCGCTGACTAAGGCCGCCGGTTGGGGTTTGCGCGACTCGCCATCGCCGGGACCCAGCGTGTAGTTGATTCCGAGATTCTGCGCCTGAGCATGCTCGATGAGCCAGCCCTACTTATGGAGATCACACTCGCCTCGCGGGGCGCCGCATGCCGTCTGCTCTGCACGCCAGGGACCTGGCCGGGTGGACCGGCCAGACCGTGTACGCCGACCCAGCGTGGACGATCGGCGCGTGCCCGCCTGGCCGCGAGAACTGGCGTACCGCGACCGGGCTGGCCGCAACCCCCGATCAGACTGCTGCCGGGGCGAGCGCCCTGCGTCATGCCGCCTGCACGCCGGCCGCAGCCAGCTCACGACCGCGCCGCGGGGTTCCGGGATGGCGCGAGGGCCGGGGAGTGCGTCATGATGGGCGGGTGCCGACGCAAACTGAGTTCAATCCCGATATCCCGAACGCGGCGCGGGTCTACGACTACGTGCTCGGCGGCAAGAATCATTACCCGGCCGACCGGAAGGTGGCCGAGGCGGTGCTGGCCCGAACGCCAAGCCTGCGGTCGGCGGTACAGGCGAACCGCGGTTTCCTGCGCCGGGCGGTCCGGTATGTAGTGGCGGAGGCGGGGGTCCGGCAGATCATCGACCTCGGGGCCGGGCTGCCCACGGTGGGGAACACCCATGAGGCCGCCCACGGCGCGGCCCCAGACGCCCGCATCGTCTATGTGGACTATGACCCGGTGGTGCTCACGCACGCCCGGAACATGCTGCACCAGGTGCATGGCGCCGCGGTGGTCCGGCATGAGATCCAGGACACCGATGCGACCCTGGCCGATCCGGAGCTGCGTGAGCTGATCAACTTCAGCGAGCCGTGCGCGATCTTGCTGGTGTCGGTACTCCATTTCATTCCCGATGGCGATGACCCGGCCGGGATCATCTCCCGGCTGCTGGCCCCCTTCCCGTCTGGCAGCTGCCTGGTCATGTCGCACGCGACCGCCGATCTGGTGCCCGCGTTGGAGGACGCGGTGGATGTCGCGTATCGGCCGGTCCGGGAGGACGCTTTCCTCCGCACCCGCGCCGAGGTGCTCGCCATGCTGGATGGCCTGGAGCTGGTCCCGCCGGGCCTGGTCTGGGTGTCGGACTGGCGGCCTGAGAAGGACACGCCACCCATGGACGCTGGGCAGATGATCTACGGCGCGGTAGGCCGCAAGCCGTAACGGGATCACGTCCCCGGCTCTCTCCAGCAAGGCTGCCGGCCCGATGGCCGACGGCAGGCCACACGAAGTGGCTGACCGCAGCGCTGGCGTTACCGGAGGAGCCAGTTCCGGCGCAACGCCCGGCCCGCTCGTGGCACAACGCAAACCTGACCTGACCGGGAACTTCGCCCACGGCAAGCGGGGCCTAGGGAGGAATTATCGCCAAGACCTGCGGATCAAGATCTCTCATGCGGCTTCTGGCTCAGCCTCCTTGCCCTCGTGACCAGGCCGCCCGGCGAGTTTGCCATTGGTGAAAGCGGCTCCGGCGCGAACCAGGGCGACGAGATGCGGAGCATTGACCATACGCCAGTGATCCTGGGCTGACTCGATGAGCTTGAACGCCATGGCCAGGCCCGCGGCCCGCGAGCCGGGGCCCTTGGTGACCTCGGTCCGGTACCGGACGGTGGCGAAGGTTAACGATCGGGCTGGTCGTGCGCAGGTGCACCCAGTCCTCGGCCGGGAAGTCGTAAAAGCCAGCAGCTGGTCCAGGTCATCAGTGATCTTCGCGGCAGCCTTGGGGAACTTCGCCCGGTAGGCGCCCTCGAACGCTTTCGCTGCGGCCCGGGCGTGGTCCTGTCCTCGGCGTTCCAGATCTCGGCGAGGGCCTTCTTCGCACCGGGTGGGCGGACTTGGGCAGTGCCGCGAGGACGTTTGCGATCTTGTGGAACCAGCAACGGCCCTCCCAGGGGACCACACGGCAACCGCCGCGCGATTACCGCCCGGCCGCTCGCGTCGCGCGCCGCAGCCCGGCTGGCCGGGAGCACAGTCCCGGTTCAGCGCCGTGCCAGCCGGTTACAGTGCCGTTTCAGGCGGCGCTCATAGCCTCCGATTGTCCAGTTCGGAACGGACGTGCACGAAATCGGAGGATGCAGCATGAACCGTCGCTTCACGAAGGCCGCAGTCGGGCTCGCCGCCGCGGCGTTCGCGGTCGGACTCAGCCTGTCCGCGACCGGCGCCGCGCACGCGGACCCGATCGTGCCCACCACGTGGGCGGAGATCTATAACCCGTACCTGAACGCGGCCGGGAACACGCTGTGCGTCGATGACCCCTCCGGGTCGACCGCGCAGTTCCAGAAGCTGCAGTTGTTTCACTGCCACGGGTATGCCTCCAACGGCGGCCCGCAGCGCTGGGTGTTCACTCACGTGGGCAGTGACGCGCTCGGCGGCTACGGCACGTACCAGATAAGGAACGCCGGCTCAGGCTGGTGCATCGGCGTGTCGCCGTCCGTGCCCAACAGCCAGCTTGAGGGCACCGACCTCATCCAGGAGAGCTGCGCGGACACCGCTCACACCGAGTGGGACATCGCGCCGCCGAACCGGGCGGACAGCACCAGTCCGTTCGAGCTTGAGCTCGCGCCCGGCCCCGCGACGTCGGCCGGGTGGTGCTTCTCGGCGAGCACCTTCCTGGACACCAACGGGACCAGGCTGGTGGCCTCCGCATGCAACTTCCAGGACACCAGGCGGCTGTTCAACTTCGGCTAGCGCCTCCCCCTGGCGGCTGTCGGCGGATGGCCGCCAGGGGAGCCGATGGGCGTACTGGCCGACGGCGCGGTTCTTGAAGGTGACGGTACGCGCCGCGGCTGAGAAGTGACGGGCCGGAGCCATTCGTCGATCGGGGCGACGTGGATGGTGGCTTCCTAGCGGACGGCGAGCTTGTCCTATCAGGTGGCGACGGCGAGCCGGTTGATGGCGCATTTCCACGGCGTGCCGCTGCTTGTACCTCTCCTGGTCGGAGGCCTTGCCGCGTCCATCGGCAAACCAGGACAACGATGTCATCCTGTAACGGCGTCCCTGAGAGTTCGGCGATGCCGTGCTACCTCGTATCTTGTGACAGCGAGCCACGCTGGCCGACGGCAGAAAGCTCCATGGCATGGGGGTCAGGGGTTCGAATCCCCTCAGCTCCACAAAGAAATTACAGGTCAGAGCCACTCAGCGAATCGCGGTGGCTCGCCGTGGGTCATTGATCAAGCCCGGTGAGCTTTCCGTTGAGGTATCTCTGGACGGCCGGGGCGACGAGCGCGATCGCCTGGTCGGATGGCATCGCTGCCAGGGCACCGACCTTCCAGACGTAGCGCATCATCGCCAGCCCGACGATCTGCGAAGCGGCGAGCGAGGCCCGCACGAGACGCTCGTCGTCATCGAGCCTGGACGACACGGCGTCGAGGATGTGCACCGCGAAGTTGGTGGCCAGGCGCTGCCGGGCGATCGGCTCGTGGGCGGCGGTCAGGATCGTCGATCGCAGGAACTCCTCGGACGCGGGAGCCTCCCAGGCATCGATCATCGTTCGCACCAGCGCGGCGCCGCGAAGCCGCATCGGAGCCGCGGCCGCGGTAGCGATCGCCTCGGTCCAGCCGGGTGGGGGGACGAGCGCGGCGTCGAGCAGTCCGCGCTTGTCCTTGAAGTAGTAGATGACCAGCCCAGGATCGACGTCGGCGTCGCGACCGACCGATCGCAGCGACGTCCCGGCGTAGCCGTACGCCGCGAAGGAGGCCCGGGCAACGCTGAGGATGCGCGCCGCGACGACCCCGCGCTCGTCTCGCGGGCCGCGGTGAGTGGGCTTTTGGGACCTCAATGCCTATCTCCGGATGGGCTTGTGCTCGTACGTAGTTTCAACATACGCTGAATTTAGCCTCACCAGATGCGGAGACTAGTCGCTAGGGGACAGCCCGCGAAAGGGACGGCGAGACAATGTTTCGGCTGGCGAGGATCAACTGCCGTGCTGACAGCCGGCAGCGATGAGCGATCCGACCCCGGTGGTAATCGTCGGCGCTGGTCCGGTGGGACTTGCTCTGGCCTGCGAGCTCGCGCGGCGCGCCGTACCGGTGCGGATCCTCGACAAGCTTTCCGTGCCAACCGCCGAGTCACGGGCGGCGGTCGTGCACGCCCGTACGCTCGAGGCGTTCTCCCGGATCGGTGTCGTTGACGAGATCGTCGCTGCCGGTCAGCGCACGACTGGCCTGCAGATGTATGCGGATCGTGTCAGCCTGGGCAAGTTTGATCTCGGCACAGTGGACAGTCCGTATCCGTTCCCCGTGACACTACCCCAAGACGAAACCGAGCGGATTCTCACCGCCAGGCTGGCTACGCTTGGCGTCACGGTCGAGCGCGAGCGGGAGCTGGCCGGCTTGGAGCAGGACGCCTCGGGCGTGCGAGCGCATCTGAAGTCCGGCGAGGAGATCAGATCCGACTGGATCGTGGGCACGGATGGCAGTCACAGCACGGTTCGCGGGGCACTAGGGTTGCGCCTCGAGGCTCCTTCAAAGGAGAGACGTTCCTGCTGGGCGACGTCGAAGCCGACCACCAGCTGGACCGCTCGACGATGCACACGTTCTTCACGAGCGACGCCGGCCCGTTGATGGCGTTCCCGATGCTCGGTCGCCGGCTGCGGCTGATCGGGCAACTCGACGCACCCGCAGCGCCGACGCTGGAAGAGCTCCAGGCCATCGTCGATCACCGCACTACCGGCTTCCGGCTGGAGTCAGCGCGGTGGATCACTTCCTTCGAGACCCACCACGCCCAGGTCCCGTGCTATCGCGTCGGGCGCGGGTTTCTGGCCGGGGACGCCGCTCATGTCCACAGTCCCGCAGGCGGGCAGGGCATGAATACCGGAATCCAGGACGCGTTCAACCTGGGCTGGAAGCTTGCCCAGGCCGCGACCGAGGGTCCGGGCTCCGCCCTGCTGGACAGCTATCACGCCGAGCGGCATCCCGTCGCCGCGCACGTCATCAAGGTCACGACCGCGACCACGGACGCCGGCACGGTCACCAACCCCTTGGTACGGCGACTGCGTAACTGCGGAGTGCGGGTGGCGAGCGGTCTGTCTCCGGTCGCGCATATGCTCGCTGAGGAGACCGAAGAAACGAGGGTCGCCTACCGCGCCAGCCCCATCGTCGGACCTTCACGCCGTTCGCACCGCAGTCCGCAGCCGGGGGACGCCGCGCCCGAGGTGGCCGCTGTCAGCCTTCACAATATGCTCGCGCGCGCGACCGGCCCGACCGCGCTTTATATCGCCGGGCGCGGGCAGGTCCCCGAACCCATCGCTGCCCGCGGCATCCAGCGGCATGTACTGGTCGCCGACGCTGAGGCGCCCACGTCGGCGTTCGACGGGGTCATCTCCGATCCAGACCGCGCGGTCGCGGCGCGCTACGGCACCGGGAAGAACGGCGGCCTGTTCGTGATCCGGCCGGACGGCTACATCGCGTCGCGCTCGGATCAGCGGTGACCACCCGGCCCCGGCCTCGCCAGCGGGGCCGCCCCGGCGTCGTTCTGCTGACTCCGCCGGTGCCGCGTGTCGTTTACCGGGGGTTGCGGCGACGTTGCCGCCGGCTGGTGACGGGTCCGATGTCGCCGTTGAGGTAGCGCTGGATGGTGGGGGCGATCGCGGCGACGATGTCGTCTTCGGTCATGGTGGCGACCGGCTCGATCTTCCACACGTAGCGCATGAAGGCCAGGCCCATGAGCTGGGAGGCTCCCGCCCGGTATGCGTGGCCGGCCTGGCCCTGATCGCCGCGGCACTGGCTATCCTGGCCCAGCTCGGCTTGGTCACCCCCTACTGGATCCTGGCCGCGGGGCTGCTGGTGCTCGGCGCCGGCATGGGCGCCGCGATGACCCCGGCGACCAGCGCTATCACCTCCGCGCTCCCAGCCGGCAGCAAGGCGTCGCCTCGGCCATGAACGACCTGTCCCGCGAGGTCGGCGGCGCGCTCGGCATCGCCGTCATCGGCAGCATCATGACGGCGATCTACCGCGGTCATCTCACCGTCACCGGCGTCCCCGCCGCGGTCCTGGGCAGGGCCCGCGACTCCCTCGCGGTCGCGTCCCGCATCGGCGGCCCGGTCTCCGCCCAGGCCAGCATCGCCTTCATCGACGGCATCCACATCGCACTGCTCATCGCGGCTGGCACTGCCGTACTCGCCGCGCTGGCCGTCGCCGCGCTGCTACCCCGCCGCCCCATCATCAGCGGCACCGGCCGCAACGCCGACAGCCATGACGAGCAGGATGCCGAAATGCCGGCGTGTAGGCCGCCGGGGCCAGATAATGCCCGTACTGCGCCGCCGGGCGTGCTCACCGCGTGACCCGCGACCGCTGCCGCACCGGTCGCGAAAAGCCTGATCAACCCCGGACGCACCCTCACCCGTTCGGCATTAAAGACCTTTTATACCGAACGAGCCGAGCGCGTGTAACCCTTCCCGCAGTCTCAGTTGCCGCGCCTGACGACGTCGAAGCCCGTGCCCGCCGCCTTGCCCTGTCACGCGGCGGGTACGTCCGGCCCAGGCTCGCCCAGGACGCGGCCGTCTCCGGCTGCTCCGTCAGCACCAGGGACCTGACCGGTTCGCCGAAACCTTCAGCGACCTAGCCGACCCGGACACGATGTTCCCGGCCTGGCCGTGACCGGCTGGCTGACCGGCAAGTCCGCCCTCGCACGCCTCAGCACCAGCCCGGACCGCGGATGGCTCGGCATCCCATGGCCCGCATCCCTCCGTTCGCCTTACACTTCATCCTCATTAGTAACAACCTTCTCACCAGCCCCATGCAACCGTCGCCAGCAACCGGCTCGATGGAGCATTGAGCCGGCCGGGACCGGCTCGATGGAGCATTGAGCCGGCCCACTGACGGGACCCGGGTCCCCGGGGCCTCCCCGGATCAGCTGGGCCAGGGCCTGCGCCGGGCTGATGCCGCACCGGACAAGGAGCTCGAGCTCCCGGTGCAGGCTTGCCCCGAACACGGTCCCCGGGTTCGGAGCGTCCGTGCCCGCCAGCAGGGTGACCCCGGCATCGGCCAGTCGCCGCACGTTGTCCTCGGCCCGTGAGTAGGGCGGCATTTGCCGGCCCCGCCATCCCGGGGCAGCCGAGGTCAGCCGGCGCCCAAAACGTCCTCCCCGGGGTTACTTTGCTTGCGCGGCGGTCGTCTGCCCGGCCGGGGACGCGAGTCCGACGAGCTTGGCGAGGAATCGGTCGGCTTGCTCGGGGAAGGGCGGCCAGGGCAGGTCAGGCTCATTGATCCGCAGGGACAGCATGCCGATGACGGCCGTCCGGAGATCGAGTGCGACGGTGGCGGCGTCCCCTGGCGAGGCAATCCCGGCGTCCATGCAGCGCTGCACCGCGGCCGTAGTGCGCGTGAACGCGGCCTCCTTGAAGGGCATGCCGACCTTGCTCTCGTGCATCACCTTGTAGATGCCGGGATGCTCCTGCACCCAGGCCGCCTGGGCCAGGATCCGTGCGCGCAAGCCGAGAGCGGGATCCTGATGGGCGGCCTCGGCCTCATCCGCAGCCTGGAGCATCTCCGCATGGCAGCGTTGCATGGCCGCCGCGACGAGCGCGTCACGATCCGGGAAGTACAGGTAAACAGAGGTGGGGGATATCGACACCGCACGTGCGACCGCGCGCAGCGACAAGGCCTCGTCGTCGGCTAGGTCGCCGAGCATCCGCACGGCGGCGGAAATGATCTCCTCCCGCAGTCGCTCCCCCTGCCCGCGCGCGTTAGGGCGGCGAGGGCCAGCGGAAAGACCGGCCGAGGTGGTGTCGTCCATCGCCCGATCATTTTAGCTTCGCGTACTTGCGCCGCGGCTCTCCCTGACAATACGATCGTTCATGCAAGGACAGTTGTCCACCTAACTCAGGGGATCGCAATGCCGCTCACGCTCCAAGAGGCTCAGACAGTCATTGCCGGCGCACACGAGCGCGCCGCCAAGCTAGGCGCACTGGTCACGCTCGCGGTCGTCGACGAAGGCGGGCACCTGCAGGCCCTCGGCCGCATGAACGGCGCAGCGCCGCTCTCAGCCCGGATCGCCGAGACCAAGGCGGCCAGCGTCGCTCTCTTCCGCCGCGACGGCGCCGCCCTGCGTCAGCTGCAGGCGGCCTCGCCTGACTTCTTCGCCCAGCTCGACCGGGCCGTGCGGATGCCCATCCTGGCGGGCGCCGGAGCGGCGCTCATCCTGCGGGGGGACACCGTCCTCGGCGCGGTGGCGGTAAGCGGCGGAATGATGCCCGGGCAAGACGACGAGTGCGCAGAAGCCGCGCTTGCTGTTCTGGCTCCCTAGGGCAGCTCGCTCCCTAGTTCCCGCCGGGTGCCTTGTCCTTGATCTCGTCGTACCCAGCCTCGGCGGGTGCTTCGGCCGGTGCGTAGATCACGCGGATCACGCCGGTCGGGAACGCCTGCGTCGCCGTCAGCTTCAGGTGATACGGCGCGTCGCCGTCGTCGAACAGCCTGCGCCCCTTACGTGCCGCCACCGGGTGCACCAGCAGGCGCAGCTCATCGACCAGCCCCGCGGCGAGCAACTGCTGCACCACCGAGATCGAACCAGGGATGAGGATGCCCTTGATGCCGGCATCGGACTTCAGCGCGGTGACGGCCTCGAGGAGATCGCCCTTGATCAGCTCGGAGTTACGCCAGGTGAACTCCAGCGGCTGGCGCGAGACGACTACCTTGCGCACGTCGCCGAGCTGCTTGGCGAACGGTGCGTCGTCCCCGCCCGCCGCCTCGCGGCCCGGCCACGCTCCGGCGAAGCTGTCGTAGGTCTCGCGGCCGATCAGCAGCACGTCAGCTGTGTCGTAGTCCTCGCCGACGGCGCGGCCCATGTTCTCGTCGAAGTACGGGAAGTGCCAGCCGGGGTCGATCTCGGCCACGCCGTCAGCCGAGATGAAAAGCGTAGAGATGACCTTTGCCATTGCGGTGATCCCTTCCAGTGAGGTGTTGTCGACAGGTAGACCGGCCCAGCCTCCTGATCTCATCGGCGACGGGCTTACAGTCCAGCTGAAGGTGATATCATTAGATATCATTGGGAGGCCCGGATGACAGATATGCTGATCCGTGACGTGCCCGACGACGTCATCGCGGCACTCGAAGCCCATGCCCGCCGCCTCGGCCTGTCACGCAGCGAGTACGTCCGGCGCAGGCTCGCCCAGGACGCGGCCGTCTCCGGATCCCCCGTCAGCACAGGGGACCTGACCCGGTTCGCCGAAACTTTCAGCGACCTGGCCGACCCGGACGTGATGTCCCGGGCCTGGCAGTGACCGACTGGCTGATCGACAAGTCCGCCCTCGTCCGCCTCGGCACCAGCCCGGACGGCGCCGGGTGGGCCAGCCGGATCGAGCGCGGCCTGGTCCGGATCACTACTGTCACCCGGCTCGAGATCGGCTGCTCCGCCCGGTCCGGGGCTGACCTGCGGACCGGACTGCGACAGCCGCCCGTCTCGGCGATGCCAGTGGAATACCTCACTGCGGCCATCGAGGACCGGGCCGTCGAGGTCCTCACGGCCCTAGCCGACCGCGGTGAGCACCGCGCCCCTTCTGTCCCAGACATGATCATCGCCGCGACCGCCGAACTGGCCGGGCTCGCTGTGCTCCACTGCGACAAGGACTTCGACCTCATCGCCAGCGTCACCGGCCAGCCCGCCGAATGGCTCAGCACCCCCTGAGCGCCCCGAGCTGCGAAAGTCCTACAGGCCCAGTTGCCGCGCGATGAGCATGCGCTGGATCTCGCTGGTGCCCTCGCCGATCTCGAGGATCTTCGCGTCACGGTAGAAGCGGCTGACCGGGGAGTCGTCGATGAACCCGTAGCCGCCGAACACCTGGGTGGCGGCGCGGGCGTTGTCCATGGCCGCGTTGGACGACACCAGCTTGGCGATGGCCGCTTCCTTCTTGAACGGCTCGCCGCGCAGCATCTTGGCCGCCGCGGCGTAGTAGGCCAGCCGCGAGGTGTGCGCGCGGGCTTCCATGTCGGCGATGGTGAACTGGATGGCCTGGTAATGCCCGATCGGGTGGCCGAACGCCTCCCGCTCGCGCGCGTACCGCAGCGACTCGTCCACGCAGCCCTGGGCCAGCCCGGTGGCCAGCGCGGCGATCGCGATGCGGCCCTCGTCCAGGATCGACAGGAACTGCGCGTAGCCGCGGCCGCGCTCGCCGACGAGGTTCTCCGCGGGCACCCGCACGTCATCGAAGGACAGCTCGCGGGTGTCCGAGGCGCTCCAGCCGACCTTGGAGTACTTCGGCGCGACCCCCAGGCCCGGCGTGCCCGCCGGGACGATGATCGAGGAGATCTGCCGCTCGCCGGTCAGCGCCGTCACCGTGATCAGGGCGGTGATGTCGGTGCCGGAGTTGGTGATGAACGCCTTCGACCCGTTGATGATCCACTCCTCGCCGTCCAGGCGGGCCGTCGTGCGGGTAGCGCCGGCGTCCGAACCGCCCCCGGGCTCAGTCAGGCCGAACGCGCCCAGTTTCTCCCCTGCCGCCAGCGCCGGGAGCCATCGCCGCTTCTGCGCCTCGGTGCCGAACCGGTAAATGGGCATGGCGCCGAGCGAGACCCCGGCCTCCAGCGTGATGGCCACCGAGGAGTCGACCCGGGCCAGTTCCTCCAGGGCCAGGCACAGGGTGAAGTAGTCTCCGCCCATGCCGCCGTACTCCTCGGCGATCGGCAGGCCGAACAGGCCCATCGCGCCCATCTTGGCCACGATCTGGTACGGGAACTCGCCGCGCTCGTAGAGCTCGCCGATGACCGGGGCGACCTCCTTGCGGGCGAACTCCTCGACGGTGGCGCGCAGCGCCTCCTGCTCGTCGGTCAGCGTCAGGTCCATCACGGTTGCTCCTGTCGTTCCTCAGGCTCCACCACCGCCAGCACGGCGTCCTTGGCCACGGTCGCACCCGGCTTGGCGCGCAGGTCACGCACGATCCCGTCGACCGGGGCGGCCAGGACGTGCTCCATCTTCATCGCCTCGACCACGAGCAGCCGCTGCCCGGCCGTCACGGACTGGCCTTCGGCCACCTCGACCACGGTCACCGTGCCGGGCATCGGCGAGACCACCGGACCGCCCGACCCGGCGGCCGCGGCCGCGGCTTCCAGCGGGGCCTGCTCCCGGATCGCCCAGGCCTGGCCGTCCCGGCCGAGCCACAGCGTGGCCGCGTCCCGGGCGACCGCGTAGTCCCGGGCGACCGCGTAGTGACGGGTGATCCCGTCCACCGTCACCGGCACTCGTTCGCCGGATCCGGGGACCGGGGGAGCGACTCGCACCCGGACCGGATCCGCGTTGCCGGCCGCGACCAGCGCGTCGGTGGCACGGCCGCGCGCGCGTACCTCGTTCGGTCCATCGCTGTGCAGGGTCGTGCCGGTGACGGTCATCTGCCAGGTGGTCCAGGCGGGCTCGCCGATCCGCCAGCCGCCCGGGATGTCGAACGGGTCGGTGACGTCGCCGGACGGTTCCAGCGCGGTCAGCGCCAGGCCGGCCGCGGCCGGCAGCACGTCGGCGGGCAGCTCACCGGCGGGCTGGCCGGCCTGGACGAGATCATCCAGGCGCCGTCCGACCAGTCCGGTGTCCAGCCGGCCGGCCCGCACGTCGGGGTCGGCGAGCAGGGCGCGCAGGAATCCGGTATTGGTGCCCACGCCGAGCACGACCACCTCGCTGAGCGCGGCGTCGAGCCGGGCCAGCGCCGCGGCCCGGTCCGGTCCGTGCGCGATCACCTTGGCCAGCATAGGGTCGTAGTCGCTGCCCACCACGCTGCCCGCGGCGATCCCGGCGTCGACCCGCACCCCGCCGGGCCAGCTCAGCGCCAGCACCGGGCCGCCGGTGGGCAGGAAGCCCGCCGCCGGGTCCTCGGCGTAGATCCGGGCCTCGATCGCGTGCCCGCGGGCCTGCCGCCGGGCCGGCCACGGCTCCCGCTCCCCGGCCGCCACCCGCAGCTGCAGCTCCACCAGGTCCAGGCCGAAGATCTCCTCGGTGACCGGGTGCTCCACCTGGAGCCGGGTGTTCATCTCCATGAAGAAGAACTCGTCCGGCCGGTCGCCGCTCACGATGAACTCGACCGTCCCGGCCCCGGTGTAGCCGACCGCGCGGGCCGCCTCGGCCGCGGC
>JAJKHX010000130.1 GCA_021154785.1 Nocardiopsis sp. | reverse complement strand
CGGACCAGCCCGCTGCGCGCGGTGCCACGGCCGGGTCCGCAGCCCGCGCCCGAGCCCGCTGGCCGCCCGCCGGGCGGCCAGCGCGAGCCGGCGGGGTACTGGGAGACTGGGGGGCAGCGGGAGCCGCGCGAGTATGCGGAGGCGGACCGCGCGCCGCGGACCCCGGACCGGATGGCGGCGTGGCACGGCTCGCCCGAGACCGAGCCCTGGTCCGGACCTGCGTCGCCTCGGCTGGATCCCCGGTCTGACCCCCGGCTGGATCCCCGCCTCGATCCCCGATCCGAACCTCATTCCGATCCGCGACCCGACCCTCGTTCTGACGCGCGGAGAGAACCGCGGCTGGGGCCGCCGACACTGGCGCCGACACTGGCGCCGACTCGGGCGCCGGCCCCTGCGCCGGCTCCGTCACCGACCCTGCCACCGCCGGGGCGACGTTCGGGACGGCGGGACCGGGTGCCGCAGTCGGTCTTCGGCGAACTGCTCAGCCTGGCCGCCATCCCCCACTCGGCCTACGCAGTCGATGAGGAAGTACCGGGCGCTATGTGCCTGATCAAGGCCGATGGCGGTTTCGAGGTGTTCAGCCGGACCGACGACGCGCGGCTAGATGTCCGCTTCTTCGAGGACGAGGAGGCGGCGTACTTCTACTTGTTCGGCGTCCTGGCGGCCGAGGCGGTGCGCAGCGGGCGGCTCCAGCCGGGCCGGGCCAACGGCCACGTCAACGGATCTCGTGGTCCGATGGCGCCCCCGGCTTCGGCGGAAAACGTTTCGAAGTACTTACGGCACAAGAAGTTACCCAAATGGGCACCTCCTCCAGTTATCGTTGATTAGCCGGCGGGGCTGACGGTCCCCCGCTCCCCAAGCAGCCCCGTCGGCCTTTCCTACCGGGAGTTCTCCTACCGGAGTTCTCAATGGGATTGGACACGATAAAAATCCCATTTTCACTATGTGACTCAAGCTAATTGCCTCACTTCACGCGCAGCGGTTACTCACGGCTCGTTAGTTTTTCCGGGTGCCGGGCGGTACGTCCCCGGTACTGTTGCACAGGTGGCTGAGGCGAGTGCGCCCGAGGTGACCGCGGGGGTAGCCAGCCTGGCCGTCCGGGACCTGCTGCGCGGGATCCGCCGTAACGGGCGGGTGCTCGCAGCCTTGCCGCAGGCCATCTACCTGGAATTCGCCGACCCCGTGCCGGAGCCGCGGGTGATCACGATCTCGCCGCCGGACGCCATCAGGCTGCCCAACGCGATCATCGCCGGCCCGTGGGAGGCCCGGCCCGGGATCCCGGCCGCCGGATCCGGGATCCCGGCGCCCGGATCCGCGGAATGCTGGGCCGGCGGGAGCCGGGTACTGGCAGCGGGGCTCGATATCCGGATCGTCCGCTGGTGGGATCCCTCACCGGTGTTCGGGCCGCTCTCCCGGGCCCGGCTCGACCACGGCTCGGGCGTCCTCGCCCGGCTCTACGCCGCGGCGGAGCACGCCCCCGGCCTGGCGGGCCAGGACGGCCCCGGGCGGCTGGCGGCGTGCTGCGCCAGCGGTGACCTGGCCGGTGCCGTCGAGGCGGCCGAGCACCTGGTAGGCCTGGGGCCCGGGCTGGTGCCGAGCGGCGACAGCGTGGTCAGCGGGGTGCTGCTCGCGCTGCGGCTGCTGGGCGGCGCCATCTCGGGCGGCACCCGGGCGGTCTGGCTCGCGAACTGGCTCAGCGCGGCGGTGACCAGCGACGCCGCCCAGCGGACGACCACGCTGGCGGCATCGCTGCTGCACTGCGCGGCCAAGGGGCAGGCCGCGGCCGAGGTATCCGCCGTGCTTTTCGGGATGGCGGGCCAGGAGCCGCTCGAGCCGGCCGCGACCCGGCTGCTCGCCTCGGTCCAGGGCGTCGATCTAGCCTGGGGTCTGGTGGCAGGCTGCCGCGCGGCCCTTCTTTTGTCCGTATCCTGAGCCCTGTGATCATTCCGCTGACCGGTGCGCAGTACGAAATCGAAGGCGGCCACTACCGCGCCACGGTGACCGAGCTCGGTGCCGGGCTGCGCGAGCTGACCTTCCGCGGCCAGCCCGTGCTGGCCGGCTACCAGGCCGACGAGCTGCCGCCGGCCGGCGCGGGCCAGCTGCTGGCCCCCTGGCCCAACCGGATCGACGGCGGCCGGTACGTTTTCGGCGGCACCGAATACCACCTGGCCCTCACCGAGCCCGCCCGGGAGAACGCCATCCACGGGCTGACCCGGTGGGCGGCCTGGACGGCCGTCCAGGCCGACGCCGGCTCGGTGCGGCTGCGCAGCGTCCCGCACGGCCAGCAGGGATACCCGTTCTGCGTGGAGATCGACGCCGAGTACCGCCTCGATCCCGGCACCGGGCTGCAGGTCACCGTGACCGCCCGCAACCGCGGCAGTCACGCCGCGCCCTACGGCACCGGCTCGCACCCGTACCTGACGGTCCGGACCGCCTCGGTCGACGGCTGCGAGCTGACACTGCCGGCCGGGTCCTGGCTGCCGATGGACGACCGCGGCATCCCGTCAGGTCCGCCGGAGCCCGTGGACGGCACCGAGTACGACTTCCGCCAGCCGCGGGTCATCGGCACCACCCGGCTGGACCACGCGCTGACCGGCCTGAGCCGCGACGGCGACGGGCGGGCCTGGTCCTACCTCGCCGCCGGAGGCGGGAACGGCCCGCGAGCGGGCCTGTGGGCCGGCGAAGGCTACAACTGGCTGCAGGTCTTCACCGGTGACCCGCTGGGGCCCGACCGCCGCCGCAAGGCGGTGGCCATCGAGCCGATGACCTGCCCGCCGAACGCCTTCGTGACCGCCGACGACCTGCTGGTCCTGGAGCCGGGCGAGCGGGTCACCCACTCCTGGGGGATCCAGGCCTTCTGACGTCGGGCCCGATGCGGTCCAGGTCGGCGGGTGTGTCGATGTCGTCCGGGCGGCCAGTGTCGCCGCATTCGACCCGCGTGACGAGGTCCGGCCGGGCGCGCAGGAAGGCCCGGGCGCCCTGGTCCCCGGTGGCCGTCTCGATGACCTCGGCCCAGTGCTGGCGGGCGACCAGGACGGGATTGCGGGGCCGGCCCTCGTAGGCGGCGACCGCCACCGTGGCGCCCGCCCGGTACGCGGCGATCAGGCGCGCCACCGCCTCGGGGCCGACCAGCGGCTGGTCGGCCAGCGCGATGACCGCGGCCCCGGCGGCGGTGCCGGCCAGGGCCCGCAAGGCCGCCCGGACAGAGGATCCCATGCCGGTGCGCCAGTCCGGGTTGACGACGGTGCGTACATCGTCGAGCTCGACCGGCACCGCGCCGGCCACGACCAGGACCGGGTCGGCGCCGCCGGCCCGCAGCAGGCCGGTGCCGCGCTCCGCCAGGGTCTGGCCGTCGAGCCTGATCAGCGCCTTGGGCTGGCCGAAGCGGGAGCCTGCGCCCGCGGCGAGCAACACGCCGGCCACCATCACCATCATGGCTCCTAACACTAGGCAGCCGCGCTGGTAGCATCCTTCAGATCGGGAGTGATGGTGCCATGACAACGCGGAATCCGGTTCCGGACAATAATCCGGTTCCGGACAATATCGACACGACCCGGCCGAATGTCGCCAGGATCTACGACTACCTGCTCGGCGGCAAGGATAATTTCGCCGCCGACCGGGAAGCCGCCAAGCGGCTGCTCGAGGCGTCGCCGGATATGGCCGGCATCGTCCGCGACAACCGGTCGTTCATCGGCCGCGTCGTCCGTCACCTGGCGGACGAGGCGGGCATCAGGCAGTTCATCGACCTCGGCGGCGGCTTGCCGACCCAGACCAACGTGCACGAGATGGCCCAGGGGATCGCGCCGGACGCTCGCGTAGTCTACGTCGACAACGACCCGGTGGTCTGGTCACACGGTCAGGCCCTGCTCGCCCACGGCGAGCAGGTCGCGATGATTCACGGCGACCTGCGCAAGCCGGCCGCCGTGCTGGGAAACCCGGAGCTTCGTGCCCTGATCGACCTGGACCGGCCGGTGGCGCTCATGTGCGCCGCCGTCCTGCACTTCGTCCCGGACACGGACGAGCCGCACCGGGTCATGGCCGCGTACCGCGACCAGCTGGCGGCGGGCAGCTACCTGGCCATCAGCCACGGCACCACCGGCGAAACCGACGATGACCATCAGGTCGTCGACGGCGTGACCAGTGTCTTCCGGCGGGCGTCGGCGCAGCTGCACGTCCGCTCGTGGGCGGGAGTCCAGCGTTTCTTCGACGGCTTCGAGATGATCGAGCCCGGCCTGGTCTGGATCAACGAGTGGCGCCCCGATCCGGGCATCCCGGCCGCCGGCCAGCCCCGGTCGCTGCTCGGCGGGGTCGGCCGCAAGCCCTAGCCGGCCCAGCCTATTCCCCGAGGACGCCGGCCGCCGCGGCGCGGATCAGGTCGGGGATGTCGGGATGGGCGGGTCGTTCGGCGTCCTCGAGCTCGCCGGCGGCCAGCCAGCCGTACTTGTCGGTGGTGGCCTGCTCCCACTGGTCGAGGCCCTCGAGGCTGACTTCGGCCGAGATGACCAGGACCGCGTAGAACACCTGGTCCTGGACGATGTGGTGACCGCCCCAGGAGAACTCGATGATCTGCTCCGCGATGGGCTCGCCGAGCTCGGCGGGATCGACCGCGATGCGGGTCTCCTCGTACAGTTCCCGGACGGCCGCGTCGCGCAGGGACTCCCCGTCCTCGGCGGCGCCGCCGATGGTGAACCAGAAGGGCCGTTCGGGATGGTGCGGATCCCAGCCGTGCAGGAGCAGCACGCGCCCCTCGGCGTCGACCGGCAGGACCCGGGCGGTGCGCCGTCGGATAGGTGCTGGCTCGGGCACCTGGTCCGGTGGCGGTACGGTCATTCTTTACTCCACGATCTTGGAGATGGGGATCTCCAGGATGTCCTGGGCCCCGGCCGCCTTGAGGGCCGGGATCAGCGTGTTGACGCCGCGCTTGGGGACCACGGTCTCGACCGCGTTCATGTTGCCGCGGGCCAGCGTGGTGATCGTCGGCGAGGACAGGGCGGGCAGCATGTCGGTCACCGCGGCCAGGTTGCCCGCCGCGACGTTCAGCTTGAGCAGGACGGTGCCGCGGGCCTGGATGGCCCCGCGCAGCAGCAGCGCGATGTCCTCCATGGCGGCCCGCTTCTCCGGGTCGGCGTTCGCCTGGCCGGCCGCGATCAGCTCGGTGTAGCTGGTCAGCAGGGTCTCGAGGATGCGCAAGCCGTTCTTGCGCAGTGACGAGCCGGTCTCGGTCAGGTCGACGATGGCGTCCACGATGTCGGGGACCTTGGCCTCGGTGGCGCCGTGCGACGGGATCACCATCGCCTTGACCCCGCGGGCGTCGAGGAACCGCTTGGTCAGCGACGGGAACTCGGTCGAGATCCGGACGCCCTCGGGCATGTCGGAGGCCGACTGCCAGGGCGCGGAACTCGGCACCGCCAGCACCACCCGCACCGGCTGCGACGTGGCCTTGGAGTACTGCAGCTCGCCGAGCGAGACGACGTCGGCCTCAGTCTCCGCGATCCAGTCGCGGCCGGTGATGCCAAGGTCGAACAGCCCGCGCTCGATGTAGGACGGGATCTCCTGGGGGCGCAGGAAGCGGACCCGGTCGATCCGCGGGTCGTCGATCGAGGCGTGGTAGTCCCGGTCCGAAGACCGGCGCACGGTCAGGTCGGCCGCGTCGAAAAGCTCGAGGGTGGCCCGCTCGAGCGAGCCCTTGGGCAGTACCAGTGAAAGCATCGAGTGATCCCTGTTCTCTCCAGTGTGGCAGCGGCTGGACGGCGTTCACCGGCGTCCCGCGCCCGGAAGGGCAGCGCCCGATAAGGCAGCAGAGCGCGGGAACGCGGTCAATGTCGCTGCGCGGAGGGGCGGGTAAGAGGGCCGGGATGCGCCGCCGCAAGGGGGGCCCCGGCGTGAGAATGGCGGATGGAGCGCAGCACGAGCGCGGTGTCGAGTGCCGCCACGACTGCCTCCCACCCCTTGTCTTCATGGCTGCCGGGCAAGCCGCACCGGTCCAGAGCCGACTCTACCGTGTCACAGGTCAGTACGCCGTTCCCGACCGGAGTGCGGGCATCGAGCGCGACCCGGGTAAGGCCGGCCGTCACCGCGTCGCAGACGTACTCGAAATGGGGCGTACCGCCGCGGATGACCACGCCCAGGCAGGCCACCGCGTCGTGGCGGCCGGCCAGCTCGGCGGCCACGACGGACAGCTCGATCGCGCCCGCCACCCGGACCACGACGGGGACCGGCACGCCGCAGGCGATGGCCGCGGCGGTCCCGCGCTCCACCAGCGCGTCGGTGATCTCGCGGTGCCAGCGGGTGGCCACGATGGCCAGGCTGAGCCCGGTCGCGTCCACGACGCCGGCGCCCGGGCTGCCCGCGCCGCTCACGCCGACTCTGCCGTGGCGGTGGTCACCGCGACCGGATGCGGAACGGCCGGGTGAGGGGCCGCCGGGTGACCGTTGAGGGGTGAGGAGGGCGGGGACGGCACCCGTTCGGTATCGAGGTCTTGGATCTGGTGCCCGAGCCGGTCCCGCTTGGTGAGCAGGTACCGCAGGTTGTGCGGCGTGACGGCCGGCGCGAGGGGAACCCGGCCGGCGATGTCCACGCCGCCCGCGGCCAGGCCGGTGACCTTGGCCGGGTTGTTGGTGATCAGGCGCACCGAGCGCACCCCCAGGTCGGCCAGCATCTGGGCCCCGCCCGAGTACTCGCGCGCGTCCACCGGCAGGCCGAGCTCGGTGTTGGCGTCCACCGTGTCGGCCCCGGCGTCCTGCAGCTCGTAGGCCTGCAGCTTGCTCAGCAGGCCCACGCCGCGGCCCTCGTGCCCGCGCAGGTAGAGCACCACCCCGCGGCCCTCGGCCGCGATCGCCGCCATGGCCGCCTCCAGCTGCGCGCCGCAGTCGCAGCGCAGCGAGCCGAACACGTCGCCGGTCAGGCATTCGGAATGCAGCCTGGTCAGCACGTCGTCGCCGTGGACGTCGCCGAGCACCAGCGCCATGAACTCGGTTCCGTCGAACTCGTGCCGGTAGCCGAACGCCTGCCAGTTGCCGTAGGCGTTCGGGATCCGGGTCTGCGCCTGGCGGCTCAGCTGGCGCTCGTTGCGGCGGCGGTACTCGATCAGCTGCTCGATCGAGATCAGCGCCAGGTCATGGGTGTCGGCGAACGCGCGCAGCTCGGGCAGCCGGGCCATCGTGCCGTCGTCGTTCACCACCTCGCACAGCACGCCCGCCTCCGGCAGCCCGGCCAGCCGGGCCAGGTCCACCGCGGCCTCGGTATGCCCGGCGCGGCGCAGCACGCCGCCCTCGGCGTAGCGGAGCGGGAAGATGTGGCCGGGGCGCACCAGGTCGGCCGCCGTGGTAGCGGGGTCGACGAGCCTGGTGATGGTGGCGGCCCGGTCCGCGGCCGAGATGCCGGTGCTGATCCGGTCCCGGGCGTCCACGCTGACCGTGAAGGCCGTGCGGTGGTGCTCGGTGTTGCGGGCGGTCATCTGGGGCAGCTGCAGCCGCTCGAGCTCGGCCTCCCGCATGGGCACGCAGATCACGCCGCTGGTGTAGCGGATCATGAAGGCGAGCAGCTCGGGCGTGGCCTTGCTGGCGGCGAAGATGATGTCGCCCTCGTTCTCCCGGTTCTCGTCGTCCACGACCAGCACCGGGCGTCCCGCCGCGATGTCCTTGATCGCGCGGTCGACGTCGTCGAGTATCCGGGTCACTTCTCGCCCTCCTGGTGCATGAGCCTCTCCACGTGCTTGGCGATCACGTCGACCTCCAGGTTCACGGTGTCGCCAGGCGCCCTGGTCCCCAGCGTGGTGCGCTTGAGCGTCTCGGGAATCAGGCAGACCTCGAACCACTGCTCGTCATCGGGAATACCGGGCGGAGTCAGCGCGGAGACCGTCAGGCTGACCCCGTCCACCGTGATCGAGCCCTTCTCGACCACGTAGCGGGAGATGGAGCCGGGCAGGCCGATGCGGACCTGATCCCAGTTGCCGGCGGGGGTCCGGGAGATGACCGCCGCGGTGGCGTCCACGTGGCCCTGCACCAGGTGACCGCCGAGGCGGTCGGCCAGGCGGACCGAGCGTTCCAGGTTGACCGGGGCCCCGGGCCCGAGCGCGCCCAGGCCGGACCGGCTCAGGGTCTCCCCCATCACGTCCGCGGTGAAGGTGCCGTCCATGATGCCGGTGACGGTCAGGCACACGCCGTTGACCGCAATCGACTCGCCGGGCACGACGCCCTCGGTGGAACCCCGGATGGTGAGCCTGGCCGCGCCGCTGTGGTGCTCGACCCGGGTCACCTCGCCGAGTTCTGCCACAATCCCGGTGAACATCCGCGCTTGCCTCCTCGAAGCCCTGCTGATGGTCCGGCTCCGGGGCAGCGCGGGTACGCGCTTCGCACGGCCAGGCGTAACCCGGCCGTTCGCGTGCTGCCTCCCATCCGGACTTTCACCGTCGGTCCTGGAATTTCACCAGGTCAACCGCCCGCTGGCTGCGGACGGGTCGCGGACTTTCACCGCCGGCTCGGAGTTTCACCGACCCCGGAGCACGCCTTTTACTCCTATAAGCCAGTGTGCCACACGACATATTCCGGGTCCGGCCCGCGGGGTGCATACGGCTCCCGGCCCGGACGGCGGCCGGCCTTCAGGGCGGCGGCGGGCGGAACTGGTAGCCGACGCGGTACTCGGTGACCAGGCACTGCCCGTAGTGCGGGCCGAGCTTGCGCCGGACCCGGCTCACGTGGACGTCCACCGTGCGGCTGTCCCGCGGCACCGGGCGTCCGTCCGGGCCGAGGTTGCGATGCCAGACGTGCCCGACCAGGTCGGCGCGGGTGAACACCGTGGCCGGGTGCGCGGTGAGGAAGGCCAGCAGCTCGAATTCCTGGAAGGTGAGCTGGATCTCGTGTCCGTCGACCCAGACGCGGCGCTGCAGGTGATCCAGGCGCAGCGCGGATTCGCTGGTCCGCCTGGTGCGCTCGCCGGCCGGCTCGGGCGCCTGGGCGGCCGGGATGGCGACGGACATGGCCGGGGCGGCGGACGGGGTGGCCACGGACGGGCTGGCAGCGGACGCGGCGATCACGTAGCCGACGATGGCCAGCGACGTCCCGGTGCCGGGAATCGGCACCACCGCGAGCAAGGTGGCATCCCGCCCCGGCGGGACCTGATCGTCCCAGGGACGGGTGTCATCCTGTTCCGGTGGCCAGTCGTGCACCGGCGTTCCTGCCGCTGCCTCTCCAGGGGACACGGATCCCATAGTCCATTTAAATGGTCGGTTTTGTCAAGATCAATATCGGGACGGACACGAGTACGCGGCGGACGGCCGGGCGGGCCTGACAGAGGGAATGCGTAGGATTCGGGGCATGGCGGTCAGGACGGTCATCTTCGACTGGGGCGGGACGCTTACCCCGTGGCACAGCATCGACATCGGCGAGCTCTGGCTGGCGGTGTGCGCGCGGCACTACCCGGCGGACGAGGCGGCGGCGCTGGCGGCGGCCGTTCACGCCGCCGAGACGGAACTGTGGCAGCATGGCACGTCGTCGCACCAGAGCGCGACCCTGGAGCACGTCTTCGAGCGGGCCGGGGTCACCGCGTCGGACGACTTCCTGGCCAGCTACTTCCAGGCGTGGGACCCGCATACCTTCACCGACCCGGACGTGCTGCCGCTGCTGCGCGAGCTCAAGCAGCGCGGCACCAAGGTGGGCGTGCTGTCCAACACGATGTGGCCGCGCAGCGCGCACGAGAAGATCTTCGTCAGGGACGAGGTGCTGGACCTCATCGACGGCGCGGTCTACACCAGCGAGATCGAATGGGTCAAGCCGCACCCGGGGACGTTCCGTGCGGCCATGACGGCCGTCGGCGAGACCGACCCCGCGGCCTGCGTGTTCGTCGGCGACCGGCCCTACGACGACATCCACGGGGCCAAGAGCGCGGGCATGCGCGCCGTGCTCGTCGCGAACTCCGACGTCCCCGCGTTCGAGGCGGCCGAGCCGGACGCGATCATCACGCGCCTGGCCGACCTGCTGCCCTGCATCGACCGCTGGACCTGATCCCCCGGAGCGGCCGCGGAAAATCAGAAAAATATCTGCGGAAAAGCGTTGGCGAACGGCATCGCCGCGGCTCTTACCTTCGAGGGAAGGTAGGGACGGGCGGAACGCCGGGAGCTTACCGGATCTTGGGGGGAGGCTCTCGGCGTTCCGCCGCCGCGGCGGGGGCGGTAAAACCCGGATATCGCCTGCTATTGTCCGGAAGCGGCGCCGCGCGGTTCGATAGCCCTATGCGCGACAGCGAGGTCGTCGTGGCCATAGTGGCAGGCGACGCGGATGGGCTGGCCGAGGCCTACGACCGGTACGCGGCCCCGTTGTACACCTACTGTCGCTCCCTGCTGCGCGAGCCGGCCGACGCGGCTGACGCCGTGCAGGACACCTTCGTCATCGCGGCGTCCAAACTGGCGGGACTGCGTGATCAGAGCCGGCTCCGGCCGTGGCTGTACGCCGTGGCCCGCAACGAATGCCACCGGCGGCTGCGCGAGACCGCGAGCGGGGCCGGCCCGGCGCTGGACCTGGTGCCGGAGATGAGCGACGAGTCGGCGGACGTCACGGGGGGCGCCGAGCGCGCGGAGCTGCGCACGCTGCTGCGCTCCGCGATCCGCGGCCTCAACGCCAGCGAGCAGGACCTGATCGAGCTGCAGCTGCGGCAGGAGCTCGACGTCGTGGAGATCGCGGCCATACTCGGCGTCACCCGCAACCACGCGCACGCGCTGCTCACGACCATCAGCCTCAGGGCCAGCGCCGCGGCGGGCCCGCTGGCCGCCCAGGCCGCTCCGGCAGGCGCGGCGCTTCCCGCCGCCGGGATCTGCGTGAGCTGCACGCTTACCGTCAATCCCGGCGACCTTACGGTCACGGTCCTCATCGAGGTCAGCGCCCGCCCGACTTCCCCCGCCCCGAGCTGCCCGCCGCCGAGCTCGGCCAGCGAACCGGGTTCCCGCGGACCGGGCGGTCGTGGTAACTGCCGATGACCGGCGGGCACATCAGCCGCCGCGTGGTCGAGCAGGCTGGCCGCCAGCTGAGCCCAGGACGTGATGATCATGGCGGCACCCGCCCCGGTGAGGGCACGGCGGCGCGCATCGCGTTCCGGGTCGCCGACGAAGGTGAGATTGCCGACCGTGGTGATTCCCGCGGCGACCGCGGACTGCACTCCCGGCAGCGAGTCCTCGACCGCCAGGGCCTGGTCGGCGGCGACGCCGAGGTGCCCGGCGGCGTGCCGGTAGACGGCCGGGTCCGGTTTGCTGGTCGGACGGGGAAGCGAGTCCTCGGCGCTGTAGCGGCGCTCAGCCGGGATCAGTTCACTCAGCCCGGTAGCCCGGAAGCACGCGTCCAGCCGGGACAGGGCGCTGGAGCTGACCGCCGCGAGCCGGTAGCGCCCGGCGAGCCGGGCCAGCGGCTCCAGGACCTCCCGGTCCGGGCGCAGCACGCGGCCCAGGTACTCGCTGACCATCTTCTTCTCCTCCGCGACCCAGTCGTCGAGCACGGCCGCGGTCAGCATCGGGCCTGCGGCCTCACCGTGACCGGAATGCCCGGCGGGCGCCCGCAGTCCGGGCTCCAGCGCGACACCGTGGGCCCGGGCCAGGTCCAGGGCGGTGGTCCGGAAATTCTTGCCAGTGGTTGTGGCAAGCAGGTGCTCGGGGCTGTATTCGGCCGGTACGCCCAGCGCGGCCAGGAACCGGTTCGTCACGTCCGCCGACGCGAAGAACGCCGGAGCTTCCGACGGGAACAGGCTGCCGTCCGCGTCGAGCAGCAGCACCCTCAGGCGATCGGCGGCGGGCCGGGCGCTCACCGTGTCCGCGGGCCGGGGAGGGCGGCCACGGTCAGCGGTACGGCCGGGGCGCCGGCGTCCAGATGCGATGCAGTCATGAAGGTCCGTTCGATCGTCTTGCCGTTGGGTGGGCCGCGCTACCCGTCACAGTGACGGTTAACCGTGCTGTTTGGCCGTCTCAGGGCCGGGTAGCGGGCCGCGACTTCGGGACATAGCACGACTGAGTGCGGAGGAGCACTGCACCGGATCATCCTCGACACCGATGTCGCCATGGGCACGGCCGGCTCGGACATCGATGACGGCTTCGCCATGGCCCTCGCCGTCGACCTGCCCGACCAGTCGCTGGAGCTGGTCACCACGGTCAACGGCAACACCGACGTCGAGACATCGACCCTGCTGGCCCTGGACCTGCTCGACCGGCTGGGCCGGCCGGACATCCCGGTCGTGAAGGGGGCCGGGGCGCCCCTGCTGCGCCCGGTGCACGAGCATCCGGCTCGCGACCGGGTGGCCGGGGTACGCGAGCGGCTGGCCGGGCGCACGCCCGCACCGGGCCGCGCGGCCACGGCCATCATCGACCACGTGCTGGCCAGCCCCGGAGAAATTAGCCTGATCGCGATCGGCCCGCTGACCAACGTGGCGGTCGCGCTCACGCTGGAGCCGGCCCTGAGCTCCGCTGTCAAGGAGATCGTGGTGATGGGCGGCGTCTTCCTCCGGACGACCCGCATGCTGGCGATGCCGGGCGAGTTCAACGTGTGGGTCGACCCGGAGGCCGCGGCGATCGTGCTGAACAGCGGCGCCCCGCTGCGCTTCATCGGGCTGGACGTCACTCTGCAGGTGCAGCTCGGCCGGGCCGACGCCGACCGGCTGCAGGCGACCGGCCGTCCGTTCCCGGCCTACGCCGGTGCGTGCGCCCACGCCTGGATCGACTACCTGCAGGATGCGTATCCCGGCCGGGGCTTCCGCAGCGCTCCGATGCACGACCCGCTCGCCGTCGCGGTGGTGAGCCGGCCCGAGCTGGTGACGTGGCGGCCGGCGCGCGTCGCGGTGGAAGTCTGCAGTGACATCACGCGGGGCGTGACGGTGGCGGATCTGCTCGCCGGCAAGGAGCCGCCCGCACCGAACTGCCTGGTGGCCACCGAGGTAGATAGCGCTGCCTTCATCGATTTCTTCCTGAACCACATCCTTTCGCTGTGAGCCGTCCGGGGCTTACCGGTAGACCGCGGCGAGAGCGTGCCGTAGCGGCTCCCGCAGTCCTGGCCCGGCGGCGAGGACATCGCCGCCGGGCGGCCAGGTTCCCGGGATGACCTCAGCCAGGTCGCCGACCAGCCCGCCAGCCTCCTGCACGAGGAGCACTCCCGCGGCACAATCCCAGGGACGGACGCCCGGTATCCAGGCGGCGTCGGCTCGGCCGGTGGCCACCATGGCCAGCGCGGCCGCCGCGCTGCCGCTGCGGCGCAGGTCACGGACCCTGGGCAGCAGGGTCGCGACCATCTGCCCGGCCCGCTCCTGCTGCTGCGGCGTGCCGAGGTTGACCTCGACCAGAGCGCGCGCCAGCTCATCACCGGTACGGATCCGGCAGCGCATTCCCCCGCTCCAGGTCCCGCCGCCCAGCCGGGCCTGCGTCAGGCGCCCCAGCATCGGCTCGGCCACGACGGCCGCCAGCAGCCGGTCGCGGGCGGTGTCGGCGGCGGCGACGCTCACGGCCCAGTCGGCCCGGCCGTACAGGTAGCTGGTGGTGCCGTCGATCGGGTCGACGATCCACCGGACGCCGCTCTGCCCCCCGGTTTCACCGTGTTCCTCGCCGAGGACGGCGTCCTGCGGGCGGCATCGGGCCAGCACCGCCCGGACAGCGGACTCCGCCTCGCGGTCGGCCTGGCTCACCAGGTCGGCGGGACCGTGCTTCTCCTCGATCCGCAGCTCGTCCGCGCGCTCGCGCCAGGCCCTGGCCGTATCCGCCCCCGCCTGCGCGGCGAGCCGGGCCACGGTGAGCAACTCGGCCGGATCCGGCCCGCAGCCGGCTGAGTCCGCGTCCGGTGACGGCGCCGCCCGGCTGTCAGCCACGCGCCGGACGCCCGTCCGACGTCAGGACCTGCCACGTCTGGCGGCCGATGGCCAGCCGGGCCAGCGCGGCCAGGGGCTGCCTGACGGCATCCCGCGCGGCCCGTCCCGGGTACCCCATCGTGTCCAGGGACTGCGCGCTGAAATGCAGGTACGCGAGCATCACGGCGAGCCATGGCAGCACTGCCACCAGCGGGCGCGGTACTGAGATGGCCACCAGGGTCACGAGCAGGCCGGCGGCACCGGCCGCTGCGACGAGGGGACGCAGGCGCGGCAGGTAGGCCACCGCCAGGGACGCCAGGCCGCCGAGGACCGCGATCTGCCCCGCCACCGCGCCGGAACTGCGGACGGTCAGCAGCGAGCCGGTGACGGCGGCGGCCGCGCCGGCGACGGTCACCGCGATGTTCCATGGTGCGGACACCGGCGTGCGGCCGCGCAACGCGGCCCAGCGGCGGAGCGACACCCCGGCCGGCCCGCTCAGCGCGCGGGGATCCACCGAGGACGGCAGCCAGCGGGTCAGCGCCAGCAGGTGCTCGCGGGCATGGCCGGCGTCCGCCGCCCAGCCCCCCCGCTGCCCGTGCAGCCGGGCGAAGGCGACCGACTCGACCGCCCACCGGCTGGTCACGAAGGCCACCCCGTAGGCCCACAGCGTCACCGCGGCGGCCACGGCCAGCACGGGGCGCTCCCGCAGGTCTACCGCCAGCGTGAGGCCGGTCATGCCGCGGACCGCGTAGCCGGCCCCCACCGTGATCCACAGCAGCACCAGCGCGGCGCCGGCCGGCGGTGTCGCATCGCCACCGTGATGGCCGGTGGCCACGGCGCGCAGAGCCTCGTAAGCCCCGGCTACCCCGAAGACGCCGACGATCACGAAGACCACCGCCCCGCCGAGATCCAGGCCCGGCAGCACGGCGACCAGGCCGGCCCCGGCGAGCCGCCCGGCCGCGACGACGCCGCTGGCGACGACGCGCTGGCGGGCCATCGACAGCGGCCCGGGCAGCCGCCCCCGGTCCTGCTCGCCGGGATGACGCTGATCGGACGCGAAGCCGCGGATGTCATTCCACTGGTACCGGGCGGGATAGACCAGAAATTCCAGGACCACCAGCACCAGGAGCGCGCGCACCACGGTCCGGCCGTCGGTCCCCCCGTTCGCCAGCACGCCCAAGCCGAAGGTCAGCGGCATCAGCAGGGCCTTGACCGCGTCCTTGGGGCGCGGCATCACCAGGTAGCCAGCCAGCGAGCGGCTGCTGCGGGCCGGAGCCGGCGCCAGCCGGCCGCGGGCGCCGGAAGACCCCGCGCCGGGTGCTCGCGGAGGGCCGAAGGGAATAGAGACCGGCACGGCGCGCGCTTCCCGGCGCGGCCCGGTCACGTCACCGCGCAGGTTCGCGGCCATCCGGCGGCCGGCCGCACCCGGCTGGCGATTCACGCTGCGTCCAGCAGCTGGATCGCCAGGCGGTCGGCGATAGCAGCCGCGGGGCCGTACTCGTCGATGTCGCGGACCGCCCGCTCGAGCGCCCGGACAAATTCCGCATCGTCGCCGAGCTCACCGAAGATCGCTCTTTGCCGCAGTAGCGGGCGGAGGTCACCGGCCGCCCGGGCGGCCAGCGGCTGCAGGAGGTGCCGGAGGGAGTCGCGGATGTCGATCGGGGCGCCGTTGCGGTCGACGCCCCGCAGGTACCGGCACCAGGCTGCGACCGCGAGGGTAAGCAAGGCGGCCGGGCGGCCCTGCCGGCGCGCCTCGGCCAGCGAGGGCAGCAGGTACGCCGGCATCTTGGTCGAGCCCCGCCCGCACAGCCGGGTCAGCTGGTCACTGATCCGCGGATTGGCGAAGCGCTCCAGCAGCGTGCGCTGATAGGCGTCCACGTCGACGCCGGGTACCTCCGGAAGCAGGCCCGCGATCTCCTGCCGCATCAGTACGGCCAGGTAGTCGGCGATGACCGGGTTGGCCATGGCGTCACTGGTCGTCTCGTAACCGCCGTTGAGGAACCCGAGATAGCCCAGCGCGCTGTGGCCGCCGTTGAGCAGGCGCGTCTTCAGGAGCTTGTACGGGCCGACGTCATCGACGAACTGGACACCGACGTCCTCGAGCGGCGGACGGCCGCAGCTGAAGCGGTCCTCGATCACCCACTGGGTGAACGGCTCGGTGATCACCGGCCACCGGTCCGCGATGCCGAACCTCTCAGCCACCAGCCGGCGCCCTTCGGAGCTCGTCTGCGGGGTGATCCGGTCCACCATGCTGCCCGGGAAGCAGGCATGCTCCTCGATCCAGGCCGCCAGCGCCGGATCCTGCGATCGCGCCATCCCCAGCACGGCGGTACGCGCCGCCGCGCCGTTGTCCGGCAGGTTGTCACACGACAGCACGGTGAAGGCGGGCAGGCCGGCCGCACGCCGCCGGGCGAGAGCCGCCACCAGGTACCCGAAGGCCGTCACGGGTTGCCGCGGCTGCGCCAGGTCAGCCCGGATACCAGGGTCGCCGGCCAGGAAGCACCCGTCCGGGCCGACCGGATAGCCGTTACCGGTGATGGTCAGGGTAACCAGCCGGGTCCGCGCATCGGCCAGGACCTTCAGAACCGCCTGGGGGTCGTCCGGAGCGTAGAGATAGCCGGTCATGGAGCCGACGATGCGGGCGGTGTCCCCGTGCCGGCCTCGTTCGACCACGGTGAACAGCCAGTCCTGCGGGGCCAGCGCGTCTCGCATGGCCGGGGAGCGCAGCCCCACGCCGATCTCGCCCCAGTCCCGGTGGCCGCACCGGGCCAGGTCGTCGAGGTATACGGCCTGATGCGCGCGATGGAAGCCGCCGATACCGATATGGACGACAGCAGGAGCCAGCACCGCACGGCGGTCGGCGCGCAGGGCGCCACGGTCCGCTGGAAGCGGAAGGCTGGCCTGGTTAAGCGGAGTGCCGTGGTGCCAGGCACCACGCAACTGATTCGTCAAGGATGATTCCTCCGCCGTCACGAACTCGGCCGGCGCATCGGAGGAACAGACGCGCTTCAGTGTCCGGATCGGCATGCCTTCGCACGTTGGGCGTGCGGTGGATTATGAGCATGCCGCTGCTTGACATACCGCGATCGAGCGGCCTGGTTGCCCCTCTAGCCCGTACTCAAACATGGCGTCCGGCCGACGATCAGCGGCACGTCCGAAGCCCCGGCAGGCTACCTAGCGGATCGAGCCGGTGCGCTTGAGCGTCCGGATGACCGGCGCGGTCTGCACCGAGCTAACCCCGGGCAGGGCCGACAGCTCTCCGGTCAGGTAGTCGTAGAGGTGCCGCGCGTCGCGGAAGATGGCGCTGGCGACCAGGTTGGCCGGCCCCGTCGTGGCCGCGGCGAACGGTACCACCGGATGCGCGGCCAGGGCGTTCCCGGCTTCCTCGAGCCTGGCCGGCTCCACCGAGAGCCATAGCAAGACCTGCATGTCCAGGCCGAGGACCCGGTTGTCGATGTCGACCTCGAAGTACAGCACCCCGGATCGGCGTAGCTCGTCGATCCGGCGCCGCACGGTGGACTCGTGCCAGTGGATCGCCCCGGCGATGGCGGCGTTGCTCGTCCGGCCGTCGCGGGCCAGCTCGGCCAGCAGCGGCTCGTCTTCGGCCAGCAGGTGACCACGGGCGGGCGCATCCTGGCGGACGGGCGGCGGGAGCTTGCCGAGCTGCTCGGAGGACAGCGCGCGGGTGGCCTGCCGCCACGGGCCGGGGGTGAAATTGTGCAGGATCGAGTGCGCGGAGATCTGCACCACGCGGCGGCTGCCGGGCAGGCCGCGCAGGAACAGGGCGTCGCGCTGCTCCTCGGTACGGGCCTGCAGCGTGCAGATGATCTCCGTGCCGCCGGAGGCGAGATGAACCCACCTGGTGTCGGGCCGGCGCGCCAGGGCCTCCGCGATCGAGTCGGCGCCGCCGGGCGTGGTCTGCAGCCGGACGAGCCAGTCGGTCCAGCCGAGCCGGGATCCCTCGGGTACCCCGAGCACGCGGAGCCCGGCGCTCTCGCATAGCCTGCGGTAACGCCGGGCGGCGGTCTGGTCGGAGATCCCCGTCACGTCCGCGATGGTGCGGAAGGACGCTCTCGGCTCGATCGAGAGAATATGGATAATCTGGCGATCCACCGCATCCAGGATCATCGATTCCACGTAAATGAGCGTATTCGCCAGTCGGGATCCGGCACAATCGCGCTTCGCTGTGGATTCCCGGTCCCCTGGTGGCCGAGCATGATGGACAGCGCCGGGGGAAGGCGCGCTGATGGAGGGATACCGATGGACAAGAAGTGGTGGACCCTGGTCGCGGTGTGCGTGGGGGTCTTCATGCTGCTGCTCGACGTCACGATCGTGGTCGTCGCCCAGCCCGCGATCCAGAGCGGGCTGCACGCGAGTTTCAGCGACGTGCAGTGGGTGCTCGACGCCTACGCCCTGACCCTGGCCTCACTGCTGCTGACCTCGGGCGTGCTCGCCGACCGCTACGGACGCAAGCGCCTGTTCCAGATCGGCCTGGTCATCTTCACCCTCGGGTCACTGCTATGCGGCGTGGCCCAGGACCCGCTGATGCTGATCCTGTCGCGGAGCGGCCAGGGTGTCGGCGGGGCGATCATGTTTGCCACGTCCCTGGCGCTGATCGGGCAGACGTTCCACGGACGCGATCGCGGGGTGGCGTTCGGCGTCTGGGGCGGGATCACCGGCATTTCCACGGCGCTCGGCCCGGTGCTCGGCGGCGTGATCACCACGAACTGGAGCTGGCGCGGGATCTTCCTGGTCAACGTGCCGATCGGCGTGCTCGCCGTAGTGCTGACCGCCTGGCGGGTCGAGGAATCCAAGTCGCCGCACCCGACGTCGCCCGACTGGGCCGGGTTCGCGCTGCTGACCACCGGGCTGATCAGCCTGATCTACGGGCTCATCCGGGCGGGCGAGGACAGCTGGTCGGACACCGGGGTCTACATCTGCCTGGCCATCGCGGTACTGGCGCTAGCCGGCTTCATCGCGGCCGAACGGCGCGTCGCGCACCCCATGTTCGACCTGTCGCTGCTGCGCGTGCCGACGTTCGCGGGCGGCTCGATCGCGGCCTTCGCGATGAACGGCTCGCTCTACGCCGTGCTGCTCTGGCTGGTCATCTACCTGCAGGACGTGCTGGGCTACTCGGCACAGGACGCCGGGCTGCGGCTGGCCGTCATCAGCGGCGCCCAGCTGGCCACCGCGGTCGTGGCGGGCCGGATGAGCGAGCGCGTCCCCGCCCGCTGGCTCATCGGTCCCGGCCTGATCCTCGTCGGCGTCGGGCTGATCCTCATGGGCGGCCTCACCGGGCACAGCAGCTGGACCCACCTGATTCCCGGGTTCATCGTGTCCGGGCTCGGCGGCGGGATGGTCAACCCGCCACTGGCCTCGACCGCCATCGGCGTGGTCCCGCCGCAGAAGGCGGGCATGGCCTCGGGCGTCAACTCGACGTTCCGGCAGATCGGAATCGCCGCGGGTATCGCCGCTCTCGGCTCGATCTTCAACTCGGCCCTGCAGCACAACCTGGCCAGCGCCCCGGCGGTCGGGCCGGCCGCGGCGCGCATCGCCACCATGGTCCGGCAGGGCCAGGTCGGCCAGCTGCTCGCCAGCCTGCCCCCGGCGCGCCGGGGGGTGGTCGCCGAAGCCGTCAGGTCCGGCTTCGCCGCCGGGCTCAACGACCTGCTGATCGTCACCGCGGTGCTCGCGTTCGTCGGGGCGGCGAGCGCGCTGCTGCTCATCCGCAAGCAGGACTTCGTGCGAACCGGCGAGCCGCAGGCGGCCGCCGTCCCCGGCGCAGCGGCGGGCGCGGACAGTTCCAGCCCGGCTCGTTCGGCGTAAGGGGTTAGCGCTCTGGCCGGACCCAGGCCGCGTGCGCGGTGGCGCGCTCGGCCTGGGTCCTGAGCGCCTGCACGGCGCGAGCCGGGTCGTCGGCGCCGTAGACGGCCGACCCGGCCACGAACACGTCGGCCCCCGCCTCCGCGCAGCGCTCGATGGTCTCCGCGCTGACCCCGCCGTCGACCTGGAGCCACACCGCGGCGTCCCGGCCGCCGACCAGCGCCCGGGCCCGGCGCAGCTTGGGCAGCACCATGTCGAGGAAGTGCTGGCCGCCGAAGCCCGGCTCGACCGTCATCAGCAGCAGCATGTCCACCTCGGGCAGCAGGTCCGCGTACGGCTCGACCGCGGTGCCCGGGTTGACCGCGAGCCCGGCCCTGGCGCCGGCCGCCCGGATCGCCCGCAGGGTCCGGACCGGGGCGTGCACCGCCTCGGCGTGGATCGTCACGTTCCTCGCCCCGGCCTCGGCGTAGCCGGGCGCCCAGCGGTCCGGGTCCTCGATCATCAGGTGGCAGTCGACGGGCAGCGTGACGTGCTTGAGCAGCGACTGGACGACGGGCAGGCCGAGGGTGAGGTTCGGCACGAAGTGGTTGTCCATGACATCCACGTGCAGCCAGTCCGCGGTGGCGGCGACCGAGGCCGCCTCGTCGGCGAGCCGGGCGAAGTCGGCGGACAAGATGCTGGGCGAGATCTGAACGGCCATAATGATGCCGAGTGTAGAGCGCCCGGACTTCCAGTAGCCAAGCAGCCGGTGGCGCACCGGGTACCGAAGAAGGTATCCAGGGGCACACCGGCTCCGCATGGCGCGGCTCCGTCCCCGCGAGCGAAGGGCGCGTTCGCGGGAATGTCGTATGGTGCGGGTACGGTTCGATACTGCGTTCGACTGGATCGACCTGGAGGTTACGTATGCAACCGGACCCGCCCAGTGCCCTGCTCGACCGGGTACGCAAGCTGCTGGCGAAGGCCGAGGCGGAGGGAGTGACCCCGCCCGAGGCGGAGGCGCTCACCGCCAAGGCGGCGGAGCTGATGGCCAGGTACGGGATCGACCGGGCCCGGCTGGCCGCGTCGCAGCCGGGGACTGACCGGCCGGGCAGCCGCATCATCGACATCGCCAACCCGTGGGCGCAGGTCCGGGCCCACCTGCTGGCGGGGCTGGCGGGCGCGATGCGCTGCCAGTGCGTCCTGCTCAGCACCGATAAGCCGGGCGCCCGTATCCACGTGTTCGGCTTCGCCTCGGACCTGGAGCGAGCCGACATCCTGTACACCTCGCTGCTGCTCCAGATGGCCCGGGGGCTGTCCGCCGCCGCGGTCCCGGCCGGGATCCGCAGCGTCCGGGCCTGGCGGCGGAGCTGGCTGCTGGGCTTCGTCACCGCCGTCATCACCCGGGTCAAGTCGGCCGAGGACCGCGCCGCCACGGCCGCCGAGGGCGAGACGCAGGCCGGGCCGAGCACCGCGCTGGTCCTGGCCGACCGGGCCGTGGTCATCCGGCAGCAGCTGGAGCAGGCGTACCCGGTGACCCGCCGGACGCGGGTCACCTACAGCGGCCGCGGCTACAGCGCCGGCTACGCCCAGGGGCAGCAGGCCGACATCGGCAACGCCCGGCTGAAGTCGGCCCGGGCCCTCAACAGCGCCTGAGCAAACTAAGGAAGATCGCGTCCGTGCCGTGGCGGTGCGGCCAGAACTGGGCGAAGCGGGAGTCCAGGGCGCGCAGGCCGGGAACTTCGGGGAGGACGGCGGGCGCGTCGAGGATGGTGACGTCGTCCCGGGCCCGCACGACGTCAGTGACCACGTCGCGGGTCTCGGCCAGGTGCGGGGAGCAGGTCACGTAGGCCACCACGCCGCCGGGGCGGGCCGAGTCGATGGCGGCGCCGAGCAGCTGGCGCTGCAGGACGCCGAGCTCCGTCACGTCGGCCGGGGTCTTGCGCCAGCGAGCCTCAGGGCGCCGGCGCAGTGAGCCCAGGCCGGAGCACGGGACGTCGGCCAGGACGCGGTCGAACGTGCCCGGCGCCCACGGGACGCGGCGGCCGTCCGCCGCGATGACGCCGTAGCCGGGACCGTCAAGGCCGGGATCGTCAAGGCCGGGGCCGCCAGAACCGGGATCGCCAGGACCGGGGCCGCCGGCGCGGTCCAGGGCGTCCCGGACACGCCGGGCCCGGTGCGGGTGGACGTCCGAGGCGATCAGGCGGGCGCCGCGGGTAGCGGCCAGGCCGGCCAGCAGCCGGGCCTTGCCACCGGGGCCCGCGCACAGGTCGAGCCAGAGCCGGTCCTGCCCGGCGGCCCGGCCGCCGCCGGGGCCGGGGGCGGGGCCTGGGTCCGCAGGAGCCGCCGGGGCCAGGTCGACGCGGCTCAGGGCGAGCGCGGCCAGCTGGCTCGCCTCGTCCTGGACGGCCGCGCCCGCGGCGACCAGGGCGGCGGGATCGCCGCCGGCCAGCCGGAAGCCATACGGCGACCAGCGCGTCCGCTCACCGTCCGGCCGGACGCTATCCGGGCGGGCACTATCCGGGCGGGCAGCTGCTGGCGGAGCATCATCCGGCCCAGCGCCGGCCGACTGGGGAGCGGATGTCCCGGCGGGGCTGAGGGCGAGCACGACGGCGGGCCGGACGTTGCCGGCCGCCAGGGCATCCTCGAGCTCGGCCGGGGCGGCCGGGCCGAGCGCGTCGCGGAACGCGTCGACGATCCAGCGCGGATGGCTGTACCGGACGGCCAGGTAACCGGACGGGTCACGGGAGGCGTCCGGGGCCGCGATCTGGATCCACTCGTCCAGGTCGCGGGTGGCGACCCGGCGCAGGACCGCGTTGACGAAGCCCGCTGGCCGCGGGCCGCAGACGTCCTTGGCCAGGTCGACCGACGTCGACACGGCGGCATGCCGGCCGACCCGGGTGGCCAGCAGCTGGTGCGCGCCGAGCCGGAGCACGTCGCGCACCGGCGGGTCGAGGTCGTCCCGGTCGCTGCACGCGGCCAGGATGGCGTCATACGTGCCGCGGCCGCGCAGCGTGCCGTAGGTCAGCTCGGTCGCGAAGGCGGCGTCGCGGCCGGTCAGGCCGCGCTCGGAGAGCAGGGCGGGCAGGAGCAGGTTGGCGTAGGCGTCGCGCTCGTCGACCGCGCGCAGGACGTCGTAGGCGGCGCGCCGGGCCGGGTCGGTGCGCGGCCGGCCTGAACGGGGCTGGCCTGAACGCGGCTCGCCTGAACGGGGCTGGCTGGCGGCTGGCTTGCGCGGCCGCGAGCGCTGGGGGTTGGGTGGCATGTCAGCCGAGTCGCACGGTTCCGCCCGGGACCACGGTTCCGCCCGAGCGCAGGCCGCGCGCCCAGTCGGGGGCGGTCATCCGGCGCTTGCCCGGGGCCTGGACGTCGCCGAGGCGCACCGGGCGGGAACCGGTGCCGGCCAGGACGGCATGGCGGCCGACCAGGAGCTCGCCGGGCGCGAGGTCCGGTACCGCCACGGGGTCCGGGCCGGGCTGATCGCGGACGTCCAGGGACACCGGCCCGAGCTTGAGGCGCAGGCCGTCGAGCTCGGTCCAGGCGCCGGGATCGGGGGTGCACGCGCGGATCTGCCGGTCCACGACGTGCGCGGGCAGCTTCCAGTCCACCCGCCCGTCGTCGGGGTTGAGCTTGGGCGCGAAGCTCACCCCCTCGGCGGGCTGCGGGACGGCCTGGAGCGTGCCGTCCTCGATTCCGTCCAGCGTCGCGACCAGCAGCCCCGCCCCGGAGCGGGCGAGCCGGGCCAGCAGCGTGCCGGTCGTGTCATCAGCCCGCACCGGCTCGGTCAGCACCCCGTAAACCGGGCCTGCGTCCAGTTCCTTGACGATGTCGAACGTGCTGGCGCCGGTCACGTCGTCGCCGTGCAGGATGGCGTGCTGGACCGGGGCGGCCCCGCGCCAGGCCGGCAGGATGGAGAAATGCAGGTTGACCCAGCCGCGCGGCGGGATATCGAGCGCGGCTTGCGGCAGCAGGGCCCCGTACGCGGTCACCGGGCAGCAGTCAGGCCCGATCGCGCGCAGCCGGTCGAGGAACTCCGGATCGCGGGCCCGGGCCGGGGTGAGCACCTCGAGGCCGGCCGCCGCGGCGCGCTGGGCGACCGGGCTGGGCTCGACCTTGCGGCCGCGGCCGGCGGGGGCGTCGGGACGGGTCACCACCGCGGCGACCTCGTGCCGCGAGGTCAGCAGCGCGTCCAGCGCCGTCACCGCCGTCTCAGGTGTACCCGCGAAAACTAGGCGCATCTCAGAGGGCCTGGCCCCCGGTCTCGTGCGGCGAGACGCGCACCCGCGGGACCGGGTCGCCCCACCACTCGGCCTCGCGGATGGCCTTCATCGCCGCCTTGCGCTGGCCGGAGTCCATCCGGTCGATGAACAGCACGCCGTCCAGGTGGTCGGTCTCGTGCTGGATGCAGCGGGCGAGCAGTTCGGTGCCCTCGATGGTCACCGGGTCGCCGTGCATGTTGAACCCCTTGGCCACCACGCCCCAGGCCCGCTTGACCGGGTAGACCAGGCCGGGGAACGACAGGCAGCCCTCGTCGTCCTCGTCCTCGTCCTCAGACAGGTCCAGCGAGGGATTGATCAGGTGACCGGGCTCGTGGTCGTCGACGTGGTAGGTGAAGACCCGCAGGCCGACCCCGATCTGCGGCGCGGCCAGGCCTGCCCCGGGGGCATCCAGCATGGTTTCGGTGAGGTCTTTGACCAGCCTGCGCAGCTCGGCGTCGAAATCGCGGACCGGCTCGGCCGGCGTGCGCAGCACGGGATCACCGAAAAGACGAATCGGCTTGACGCTCACGAAAACCCTCCTGGACACCGGATGGCGGCCGCCTGTTCACGCGGCGCCGCCACCGTCCAGTCTATCCGTCAGGCCACCTCGGCCGGGTCGAGCTGGACCCGGATGACGCCGCCGTACTTGCGCGCGCTGCGGGTGGCCTGGGCCGCGTGCAGCGCCCGGGCCAGCGCCAGCCCTTCCCCCCGGCCGATCCTTATCAACGCTCTGCTGGCCTCGGGGGGAGGATCCCCCCCAGACCCCCCCTGCTCACGGGGGGGCTGCCCGCCCCCACGTCCACCCCTGGCCCCGTCTTCGACGGGCACGGGGCCCAGGACTTCCGCATGGGCGGGCAGCCTGGTGGCGGTGACGAAATCGGCGATGGCCGCCGGGGGGCCGGTGATGGAGGCCATCCGGACGGCGGGGGGGAAGCCGAGCTCGGTGCGTTCGGCTAGTTCCTGTTCGGCGAACGAGACCGGATCCCAGCGGATGAGGGCCTGGACGGCGGGCTGGGACACCTCGGCCAGCACCACGACGGGGCCGGACGGGCGGACGAGGGCGGCCGCGTTCAGCCAGCGGCGCAGCGCCTCCTCGGCGGCGCGCAGGCTGGGGCGGCCGAGCAGTGCCCAGCCGTCCAGCAGCAGCGCGGCGGCGTAACCGCCTGCTGCCACCGGCTCGGCCCCGGGGGTAGCGATGACCAGCGCCGGCTCGGCGGGCACGGTGGCGAGTACGTGCTGGCCGCCGGAGGTGCGCACCGGCACGCCGGGGAAGGCGCGGCCCAGTTCCTCCGCGGTGCGCGTGGCGCCGGTGACGACCGCGCGTACCTGGTCCGCGCCGCAGCGGACGCAGGCCCATTCAACGGCCAGGGCCCCGCACCACCGGCAGCCCGGCGTCTCGTGCGAGCCGCCGATCTCCAGCGGCCCGCCGCAGCTGCCGCACCTGGCCGGCGCGCGGCAGCGGCCGCAGGCGATCGCGGTCAGGTAGCCGCGCCGCGGCACCTGGACCAGCACCGGCCCGCCGGCGATCCCGGTCCGGGCGGTCCGCAGGGCCAGGCTGGGCAGCCGCGCGGTCATCGCGGCGGCGTCCCGGGCCAGTTCGGCCTCGTCGGGGGCGGCCCGCGTCCGGGGGGCCTGCTGCCGCAGCACCTCCGGGCGGCCGGCCAGTGGCCGGGCCCAGCCGCCGGCGACCAGCTGGGTCAGCTCCGCGGTGCGGGCGTAGCCGCCGATCAGGGCGGCCGCGCCGGTCCGGTGCGCGCGCAGCGCGAGCACCTCGCGGGCGTGCGGGTAGGGCGCCCGGGGCTCGGCGTGCAGGTCGTCGCCGTCGTCCCAGAGCACCACCAGGCCGAGCTCGGCGACGGGCGCGAACATCGCGGCCCGGGTACCCGCCACCACCCGGACCAGGCCCCGGCGCACGGCCAGCCAGCGGCGGTAGCGCTCGGCCGGGCCGAGGTCGGCGGTGAGGCAGACGTGCTCCTGGCCCGCCGCGGGCAGGGTGGCGGCCAGGGCCGACCCTACGAGCTCCAGGTCGCGGGCGTCCGGCAGCACGATCACCACGCCGCGGCCGCCGGCGGCCGTGGTGGCGGCGGCGATGGCGATCTCGGCCGGCCATTCCGGGCCGGCCGGCCCGGAACCAGGCAGCGCCGACCAGGCCGCCCGGACCGGGCGGCCCTGGGCCAGGCCGGCCAGGAAGGCCGGCCCGGCCGGATAGCGGGCCCAGGGGCCCGCCTCCGGAGTGGCTCCCGGCGGCCGCTTCCCGGGATCGCGCGGAGTCTCGCGTTCCGCGGCGGCGTGCCGGGGCGGGATGGCCAGCCTGAGTATGTCGGCCAGCGTCCCGGCGTACCGGTCCGCCACCGCCCGGGCCAGGTCGAAGATCTCCGGGGTGAGCACGGGCTCCGGCGAGATCACCCGCTCGAGCCGGGCCAGCCTGCCCTGGTGCTCACTGGCCTGGACCCGTTCCAGCAGGTAGCCGTCGACCAGCTGGCCGGCGAACCGGACCCGGACGCGAACGCCGGGCCCGGCCGCCTCATCCAGGCTGGCGGGTACCAGGTAATCGAAGGGGCGGTCCAGGTGAGCCAGGGAAATGTCCACCGCGACGCGCGCGACGGGCAGCCGCTCGCTCACCGCCTGGTCTTTGCGCCCCTTGACCACGGTTCCGTCCTACCAGAACCGCGGCGCAGGTGAGGACGTGCGCCGCGGTACGGTCAGACCCCGGCGGCGTCGCGGAGCTGGTCCGCGCGGTCGGTGCGCTCCCAGGAGAAGTCGGGCTCGGTACGGCCGAAGTGCCCGTACGCCGCGGTCTGCGCGTAGATGGGCCGGAGCAGGTCCAGCGCGTAGATGATGGCCCGCGGCCGGAGGTCGAAGACCTGCAGCACGGCATCCTGGATCTTCTCCACCGGCACCTTCTCGGTGCCGAAGCACTCGATGAACAGGCCGACCGGCATCGCCTTGCCGATCGCGTAGGCCACCTGGGCCTCGCACCGGTCGGCCAGCCCGGCCGCCACCACGTTCTTCGCCACCCAGCGCATGGCGTAGGCGGCGCTGCGGTCCACCTTGGACGGGTCCTTGCCGGAGAAGGCCCCGCCGCCGTGCCGGGCCATGCCGCCGTAGGTGTCGATGATGATCTTGCGGCCGGTGAGCCCGGCGTCCCCCATCGGGCCGCCGATCTCGAACCGGCCGGTCGGGTTGACCAGCAGCCGGAAGCCCTCGGAGTCGATCCCGGCGTCGGCCAGCACCGGCTGGACCACGTAGTCCCGGATGTCGGGGGTGAGCAGTTCCTTGAGGTTGATGTCGGGCGCGTGCTGGGTCGAGACCACGACCGTGTCCAGCCGCACCGGCTGGTCCCCGGCGTACTCGATGGTCACCTGGGTCTTGCCGTCCGGCCGCAGGTAGGGAACGGTGCCGGAGCGGCGCACGGCGGACAGCTGGCGGGCCAGCTTATGGGCCAGCATGATCGGCAGCGGCATCAGTTCGTCGGTCTCGGTGCAGGCGAAACCGAACATCAGCCCCTGGTCCCCGGCGCCGCCGGTGTCGACGCCCATG